>CAIQUG010000026.1 GCA_903874895.1 uncultured Caulobacterales bacterium
AGATCGATATCCGCCGCCGTCAGGCCGGCATCGGCCAGGGCCGCCCGGGCGGCTTCCACCGCAAGGTCGGATGTGGCCTGGTCCGGCGCGGCCCGGTGCCGGGCCCGGATGCCGGTTCGTTCCCGGATCCACGCATCGGAGGTCTCGACGGTCCGCGCCAGATCGTCGTTGGTCACCACGGTCTCAGGCAGATAGCCCCCGACCCCGGTCATGACACTGCGCATCACCGTCAAAGCGCGCTCCCTGTCGAGGGTTCCACCTCAGGAGACGGGTCCGGGGCGGACAGCCGCGCCATGTTCCGCGCCACGTCCTGCGCATAGTCGCTGCCGGCGAGGTTGGCAGCCACCACATAGGCGTTGGCGAGGCCTCTAGCATCAGCGCCGCCATGGCTCTTCACCACGGTCCCGTTCAGGCCGAGCAGCGGCCCGCCATTGACGGAACTGGGGTCCAGCCGGGCCTTCAGCGACCGCAGCGCCCCGGAGGCCAGAACAGCCCCGGCCTTGTTCACGAGGCTGGAACTCAGCGCCTCCCGCAGGGTGGCGGCGAAGAAGCGGGCCATCCCCTCCCCCGTCTTCAGGGCCACATTCCCGGTGAAACCGTCCGTGACGATCACGTTCACGGCCCCCATGGCAATGTCGTTTCCCTCGACAAAACCGCGATAGTCGAGATCCAGCTTTCCGGCCCGCAGGATCGCATGGGCGTCCCGCACCTCCTGATGCCCCTTCATGTCCTCGGAGCCGACGTTCAGCAGCGCCACCGTCGGGCGCGCCGAACTGTCCCTGCCATGGACCGCCGCATAGAAGGCGGAGCCGAGGATCGCGAACTCCACCAGCTGGTTGGCATCGCAGTCGATGTTGGCCCCCACGTCGAGGACCGCCGTGACGCCCTTCAGAGTCGGCCAACCCGCCACGATCGCCGGACGGTCGGAGCCGCCGAGCATCCGCAGGATCAGCTTGGATATGGCCATCAGGGCCCCGGTATTGCCTCCGGAAATGGCCGCATGGGCGTCGCCGGAGCGCAACGCCTCCACGGCATTCCACAGACTGGTGCCCTTGCCCCGGCGAAGGGCCTGGGCCGGCTTCTCGTCCCCGGAAATGACGGTGTCCGTATGCCGGACCTCTGACCGTCCTGCCAGCCGGGGGTATTTCGCCAGTTCGGCGCGAATCCGGTCCCCGTCCCCGTGAAACAGATAGCTGACCCGGCGCGCGCCAAATTGCTCAAGGGCGATATCGGCCCCGGCCACCGTCACCGGCGGTCCATGGTCGCCCCCCATGGCGTCAATCGAAAGAACAATTGGGTCAGACACGGTACCGGTTGAAACTCCCTGGGGCCGGACCCGATTTCCGGCCAAAAGAATCAGCAGGGCCGCCGAAAATGGGGGCAGCCATCGCGACCGGACCTTAGCGCCCATGTCCGGTGATGCAAGCACTGGCCCCGGATCGGGGTGGATTAGCCCGGCTTGTCCGACCGGTTCTTCGCCGCGAGATCCTTGAGAACCGAGAACGGCGTGATCAGGCCGGGCTCCTCCGGCGGCACGAATATGGCACCGGGTTTGCGCGGAAACGGATCAAGCTCAAGGGCGAGGTGTTCCACCAGATAGTCGCCAACCGGGATCGCGAGGCCTTCGACGAGGTCTGGCGGGTCGTCCGCTTCCGGGTCAATGACCGAATCGGGCTCGTCCTGGGGTGTGTTCGGGCTGCCGACGGGCAGCAGTCGGACCGAAAAGCGTCCAGACAGGGCTGTCACCACCGGGTCCAGGGTCACGACGCAGGCCTGCTCAAGCTCTGCGTTCCATCGCCCCTCGAGCACCGCACCATCCAGCCAGGCGCTGAGACGCACCGACGCCTCGAACCCGGAAAGGGACACGAGGTCCAGCCGTCGGACGATGGCGGCGCGAACAGCCGCGTCGGCCTCGAGATCCAGACTGACATCCCGACGGCTCACCTCGGAAAAGGTCACGGCCACCGGCCAGGTCTGCTCGCTCAAAGGACGGTCCCTCCCAGATCCACGTGTCCCTCCAGTATCGTCTCCAGCGTCTGTGCCCCCAGGGCGGCGCGGGTCGCCTGGATCCAGTCCATCAGCCGGGCCACCGGGGGCGTGTCGATCCCGGCATAGACCGTTCGCAGCAGCAGTTCCTCGAGCTCTCCGGTCGCCGGCAGGGCCGCCAGGGCGCGGTCGAGGTTCCGGGCGCGTCCATAGAGCGCCTCGCCCAGCTTGCGCATCTTCTTGCCCACGGAAAGGTCGCCGACCCCCATTTCCCTCAGGCCGTCATCCAGTCCGCGCAGCAGAGCATCGAACAGCGCCTGGCTGACCGCAGAGGCCTGTTCCCCCTGCCCGCGAAGCCGGTCGATCACCAACAGCACGTGCAGGGCATAGATCTCGAAGCGCCCCTCCACGGTGTCGGGAACGGCAAGTCTCTGATAAAATTCCGGTTTACGGGCGGCTGCCGCGCATTGCGCGTAGAGGGCAGCTCCCGCGGTGCGGGTCCGATCCGGCCGAAATAGCCCCTTGAACATGCCTGCCCCTTTTTCGCCGTGTCCCGCGATCATCCTCGCGCCCATTGAACTAGGGACGACCGCGGGTTAGGTCAAAGTCTCTTGCGGTGAATTTCGCACGGAAGTCGCCGCCAACCAGGATCGAACATGAACCGGACCGCCTGTCTTGCCGTCGCCGCGTCCCTCGCCCTGGGGGCAACGGCCTGCGCGCCCATCACCTCGTACAACGGCTTCCAGGTCCAGGACGTGCGTCCCGACCAGATCAAGGTCGGGGAAGACTCCCGCTCGACGGTGCTAACAAAGCTCGGCTCGCCGTCGGTGCGGGCCTCCTTCGATCCGAACATCTGGTTCTATGTCACCCAGATCTCCGACAAGTATTCCTACTACAAGCCCCGGGTCCGTCAGCGGCAGATCTACGAGATCCGGTTCGACAAGACCGACGAGCGGGTCACGGCCGTGAAGACCTACAGCCTCACCGATGGCTACCAGATCGCCTTCGACAAGCGCGAGACGCCGACCCGGGGTCGCGAGCTGTCGGTGATCGAGCAGATCCTCGGCGGTCTCGGCCGGGGCGGCATGCTCCCGCAGGACAACGATCCGGGCAATCCCCGCGGTCCCGGACGCTAGGACGCCGGCGGCGTTCCAGAGCGCTCGGCTAGTCCAAAAGAAAATCGCCCCGGAGACCGATCTCCGGGGCGTTTCCTTGTCCGGCAGGTGCCTCTCGACCGCCTAGCCGATCAGCCCCTTGGCCAGCACCGCCAGCAGCAGCAGGGCCACGATGTTCGTGATCTTGATCATCGGGTTCACGGCCGGACCGGACGTGTCCTTGTAGGGATCTCCGACGGTGTCGCCGGTCACCGCGGCCTTGTGCGCCTCGGAGCCCTTGCCACCGTAATTGCCCTCTTCGATGTACTTCTTGGCATTGTCCCAGGCCCCACCGCCCGAGGTCATCGAGATGGCCACGAACAGGCCCGTCACGATCACCCCGATCAGCATGGCGCCGAGGGCGGCGAAGGCATTGACCTTCCCCCCGCCCGGCAGCGCCGCGATCGCCATGAACAGCACGATCGGCGACAGCACCGGCAGCAGCGACGGCACGATCATCTCGCGGATCGCGGCCTTGGTCAGGATGTCGACGGCACGGGCATAGTCCGGCTTCTGCTCATAGGTCATGATACCGGGCATTTCCCGGAACTGGCGCCGAACCTCCTCGACGACGGCACCGGCGGCCCGGCCCACGGCGGTCATGGACATGCCGCCGAACAGGAAGGGCAGCAGCCCCCCGAACAGCAGGCCGACGATGACGAACGGGTTGGACAGGTCGAAGGTCACCTGGCCCATTCCCGCAAAGGCCGGGAACAGCTTGGCATTGGCCGGATCCGAAAAGTAGTGCAGATCCTGGGTATAGGCAGCAAAGAGCACCAGGGCACCGAGGCCGGCAGACCCGATGGCATAGCCCTTGGTCACCGCCTTGGTGGTGTTGCCCACGGCGTCGAGGGCGTCGGTGGAGACCCGGACCTCTGCCGGAAGCCCCGCCATTTCCGCGATGCCGCCGGCATTGTCCGTCACCGGACCGAAGGCGTCGAGGGCGACGATGAAGCCCGCCAGGGACAGCATCGTCGTGGTGGCAATGGCCACGCCGAACAGGTTGCCCAGCAGATAGGTGGCGATGATGGCCACGATGATCACCATGGCCGGCGCCGCCGTGGACTCCAGCGACACCGCCAGACCCTGGATCACGTTGGTGCCATGACCCGAGACCGACGCCTTGGCCACCGAACGGACCGGACGGAAGTTCGTCCCGGTATAGTACTCGGTGATCACCACGATGGCGGCGGTCACGGCCAGACCCACCACACCGCACCAGAACAGGTTCATGGCCGTGATGGTGATGGCAGCGCCGTTGACGCCGATGACCGTGACAGGCTCCTTCACCAGGGCATTGATCACCCAGTAGACGGCCCCGACCGAGGTGATGCCGGTGACGATCAGGCCCTTGTAGAGGGCCCCCATGATGTTGCGGTCCTTGCCCAGGCGAACAAAGAAGGTCCCCAGGATCGACGTGACGATGCAGACCGCACAGATGGCCAGCGGCAGCAGCATCATGTTGGAGATGATGGCCGCACCGGCGCTGCGGAAGAAGATCGCCGCCAGCACCATGGTGGCGACCGTCGTCACCGCATAGGTCTCGAAGAGGTCAGCGGCCATGCCGGCGCAGTCACCCACATTGTCTCCCACATTGTCGGCAATGGTGGCGGCGTTCCGGGGGTCATCCTCCGGAATCCCGGCCTCGACCTTGCCCACCAGGTCACCGCCCACGTCGGCGCCTTTGGTGAAGATGCCGCCGCCCAGGCGCGCGAAGATGGAAATGAGCGAAGCGCCGAAGCCCAGGGCGACCAGGGCGTCCACCACATCCCGGCTCACCGGGTCGAACCCGAGGCCCAGGGTGAGGAACGCATAGTAGCCCGTGACGCCGATCAGGGCGAAACCGGCCACGAACATGCCGGTGACGGCACCGGAGCGGAACGCGAGGGAGAGCCCCGCATCCAGGCTCTTGGACGCCGCCTCCGCCGTACGGACGTTCGCCCGGACGCTGATCAGCATTCCGGCAAACCCGGCCGCGCCGGACAGGACCGCGCCGATCAGGAAGCCGATCGCCGGGTAGACACCGAGCGTCAGTCCCAGCAGCACCAGGATCACGACGCCGACCATGGCGATGGTGATGTATTGCCGACGCAGATAGGCCTGAGCGCCCTCCTGGATCGCGGCTGCGATCTCCTGCATCTTGGCGTTGCCGGCCGGTGCCCTGAGCAGGGCTCCGGTCTGGACGACGCCGTACGCTACCGCGAGCAAGCCCGCGAGTATGACCAAAACAAGATTGTTCATCTCCGTCCCTATTGTTGTACGCCCTCGCCTTTGCTTCCCCGACGTGACGGTTTGAATTCATCACCGACACGGGCCCCTCGACCCCGGACCGGGACAAGACGTGTCCCGGCATCCCATGGTCGAAGATTCCCCCGCCCGGCGAACGAGAAGCGTTGCAAGCTTTGCAAAATCGTCAGGGCGAAGCAACCGCCTGCGGCGACAACCGCCGAATTCCTAAGAATTCGGGCGGGGAAGACCCTTTTGCGGGGTCTGTTCGAAGATCTCGACCCGTTTGACGATGCCGCGACCGACCATTCCCTCGATGACCTGGAACAACATCTTTTCCATCGCCGCGGCATCGACCTTGTTCAGGTCGGTGGGCGCATTGAAGGACGTGTGGTTGGCGGTCCGCACCAGCTTGTCGCGGATATAGGGTTCCTTGGTGTGGATCGCGGGGGCATCGGTGGGCTTGAACAGGTGAACCCGGATCCGGACAAAGACGTAGTTCACCAGCGTATCGTGATAGACGATGGGGATCGCGACGGGCATCAGGTCGACCTGCTGCGTGAGTGCGGGATCGTCCTTGCCCTCCTTCGGCTTCTCCTCGGCACCGGCCGCCAGGGGAAGGCTCAGGACCAGGGCTGCCAGCGCTGCAGACAGGATGGATCGACGCATCATCATGGGCTTCCAGACACCGGGACACCGGAGACCCGACATTAGCCCGGCCGGGTAAAGATTGGGTCACCCGAGGTGGGACCAGCCGGTCCGCTCGACGGGCACGCGCCGCCCGTCCACGTCTGCGGCAAGTCCGGGGGTGTCAGTGAGGACGCCCAGGGCCGTCCAGCCTCGCCCCGGCGCCGTGACGGCCCGGGTCAGGCGCTGTGCCGCAGCGGCGTCCGCCGCCGCCACGACCTCGTAATCGTCCCCGCCCGATGCGAGGGAAAGCAGGGCCTTCGTCCGGTCCGGCTGGCGGTCCAGCCACCGTCTGGCCGGCGCGGACAGGGGCATCTGGTCCAGAGCAATGGTGCAACCCAGTTCACTGGCGAGGGCCACATGCCCGGCGTCTGCGAGAAGTCCGTCCGAAACATCGGCAGCGGCGGAACACTCTGTCCGGATCTGAACCGAAAGGTCCGTCCGGGGGTCCGGTCGGTGATAGCGACCGGCAAGCCACACCCGATCCTCCGGCGGGAAATCACCGTCGCCCCGGGCGGCCTGAAGGCCCAGCCAGCCATCGCCGATCGTCCCGCTGACCAGCAGTACCTGACCGGACCGTCCACCACTCCGGCGAACCATCCGACCCGCCGGAACCCGCCCGAGCAGGGTCAGGCTGGCCTGGAACGGGCCGGGCGTGGACACCGTGTCCCCGCCCAGAAGCAGCACGCCGTAGCGCTGCAGATCTTCCCCCAGCCCGGCGGCAAAGGCGGCCCGATCCCGTGCCGTCCAGCTCTCCGGCCAGGCCACGGCCAGCAGTGCGGCATAGGGGGTCGCTCCCTTGGCGGCCAGGTCCGAAAGATTGACCCGCAGCAGGCGCTGGGCCAGGGCCGCCGGACCCTCCGTCGCCAGGGCGTGCACGCCCTGCACGATGGCGTCCTTGGTCACCACGAGGTCCTGGCCGGGCACCTGTCGGACCAACGCCGCGTCATCGAGAAGATCCAGGGCCTCGTCCGCCCCGAAGGTCAGAGGCCGGAAGAGGCTGGCGATCTCGTCGAATTCCCGCTGGCCCATGGAGCTGGCCGTGAGATCAGGCGCGCAGGTCGCGGGCCACGGCGTCGAGGGCACCGTTCACGAACCCCGAATCGGTCTTTGCGAAGAAGGCCTTTGCCAGCTCCACATATTCGTCGAGGACCACTTCCGTCGGAATGTCCGCCCGGTGCATGAGTTCATAGGTCGCCGACCGCAAGGTGGCCCGCAACGTGGCATCCAGTCGCTCCAGCCGCCAGTTGGCAGCCAGTCGCCGGGACACGGCCGTGTCGATCTCCGCCTGGTGCGTGACGACGCCGCGGACGATGTCGGCGAAAAACACCTCGTCGGCATCGGCCAGCTGGTCGACCGCCGCGTCCGGGGTCGCAGCCTCGTCCTCGAGGGAGGATCCGAACCTGTGATCGGAAAACTCCCGCACCACCGCCTCGACGCCCGCCCCGGCGACCTCCATCTGGTAGAGGGCCTGGACCGCAGCCAGACGCGCCACGGACCTCGCCTGCATGGCGGGACGTTGATCAGAGCGGCTCATAGATCCTGCACCTCGGTCTCCTCGGACAAACCTTCCTCGCCGAGAAACCGCGCAAAGTCCTGCGTTTCCCGGAAGTCACGATAGACGGAGGCATAACGGACATAGGCGACCTCATCGAGGGCCTTCAACGCCTTCATCACCAGTTCACCCACCACCTCGGAATTAATCTCGGTCTCGCCCCGACTCTCGAGCTGACGAACAATGCCCGACACCATCCGTTCAAGCCGCTCGCTTTCCACCGGTCGCTTGCGCAGGGCCACGGATACAGACCGGACGAGCTTTTCCCGGTCGAACGGCGCCCGGCGGCCGGAGCGCTTGATGATGGTCAGCTCGCGCAACTGCACCCGTTCGAAGGTCGTGAAGCGGCCGCCGCACTCCGGACAGGAGCGGCGACGACGGATGGCCGAGCCGTCTTCGGAAGGACGGCTGTCCTTCACCTGGCTCTCGGCATGACCACAGAACGGGCAGCGCAATCTCTTCGGTCTCCTGGCCATGGGGCGGCGGACCTGTCCGCCACCGGGCATTGTTCGACAGACTTAGTCCGCGCGCCCGGCCCTGACCAGAGGGGACGCTAATCAGCCGTAGATCGGGAAGCGACCGGTCAGCGCCTTTACCCGGTCGCGGACGGAGGCCTCGGCGGCGCCGTTGTCGTCCCCATGGCGGGACAGGCCGTCCACCACTTCGGCGATCAGGAGACCCACCTCGCGGAATTCCGCCGTCCCGAACCCCCGGGTGGTCGCAGCCGGTGTGCCGAGGCGGACGCCCGACGTGACGGTGAAGGGCGCGGTGTCAAAGGGGATGCCGTTCTTGTTGCAGGTGATGTTGGCCCGCTCGAGGCTGGCTTCCGTCGCCTTGCCGGTCACCGACTTGGCGCGGAGGTCCACCAGCATCAGGTGGCTGTCGGTGCCGCCGGACACGATCTCCACACCCGACTCCACCAGGGTGGCCGCGAGCACGCGGGCGTTGTCGACCACCTGGCGGGCATAGTCCTTGAAAGACGGCTGCAACGCCTCACCGAAGGCCACAGCCTTGGCGGCGATCACATGCATCAACGGTCCGCCCTGAAGACCCGGGAAGACCGCGGAGTTGATCTTCTTGCCCAGGTCCTCGTCGTTGGAGAGGATCATGCCGCCGCGGGGACCGCGCAGGGTCTTGTGCGTGGTGGTGGTCACCACATGGGCATGGGGAAGCGGGCTGGGATAGACGCCCGCTGCGATCAGGCCGGCATAGTGCGCCATGTCGACCATCAGATAGGCTCCGACGGAGTCGGCGATCTGGCGGAAGCGGGCAAAATCGATGGCCCGGCTGTAGGCCGACCCGCCGGCGATGATCAGCCGGGGCTTCTCGCGGAGCGCGGTCTCGGCCAGGGCGTCGTAGTCGATCAGGTGATCGTCCGGACGCACCGTATAGGCCACGGGACGGAACCACTTCCCGGACTGGTTGGCGGGACTGCCATGGGTGAGATGCCCGCCGGCGGCCAGATCCATCCCCATGAACGTGTCGCCTGGCTGCAGCAGGGCCAGGAACACCGCCTGATTCGCCTGGGCGCCGGAATGGGGCTGCACATTGGCGAACGCGCAGTTGAACAGGGCCTTGGCCCGCTCGATCGCAAGCCGCTCGGCGACATCGACGAACTCGCAACCACCATAGTATCGGCGGCCCGGATACCCCTCGGCATACTTGTTGGTCAGGACGGAGCCCTGGGCCTCAAGCACAGCCCGGCTCACGATGTTCTCCGAGGCGATGAGCTCGATCTGGGAGCTTTGCCGCTCGAACTCCTCCCGAACCACACGGGCAATGTCCGGATCGGCATCACCAAGGCCGGCCGAGAAGAACCGATCTGTCGAGACGGGGTGCGAATCAAGAGCCACGGTCGATGTCTTTCCGAATGAGGGTGGGCCGAAAACGAGTGGACGGAAAACGGCTGACTGCAGACCGGTGGGATGACCCGCACCGTTCCCTTCCGCTTCTACGCGGCCCGGACGGGTGTTTGCAATCCAATCCGCAAAAGGCGACGACCCGGCCTCATGCAATTTCATCATGCGCTCTGGGTGTTAATCCTCGCTCGGCGGAAATATTTCCGAATTGCAATATAAAAAGCCATCTATTCATT
Organism: uncultured Caulobacterales bacterium; assembly: GCA_903874895.1. Taxonomy (GTDB): domain Bacteria; phylum Pseudomonadota; class Alphaproteobacteria; order Caulobacterales; family Caulobacteraceae; genus CAIMFV01. Next base: position 9,704 of record CAIQUG010000026.1, read on the forward strand.
GTGCAATCGGCACCATCTCCACACATGAATGGGAGACGTCTCAGTATCGGTGAATGCATCGCATTCATTTGAAAAATGAGATGTGATGCCGATTGCATTCGACGACTTGGTTTTTGATTGATTTTACTCAATGCGTACTATATCTAGTGAATAACATTGGAACAGCTCATCGCCCGAAAAATAGGCGATAGTCCCTGGGGCCCCCAAAAATGACTTCAAGCGCCGATTCAATTGACGATACCAAGCAAGAACTTGTGAGACTTTCGACAGAGGTTGTTGCGTCCTATCTGTCCAACAACAGCGTTGCGCCGGCCGCCATCCCTGACATCATCCGCACGGTGCACGCCTCGATCAGTTCACTGGGCAAGGCAGAGCCGGCCCCGGCACCGACGGAACGGCAGCGCCCGGCCGTTCCCATCGCCAAGTCGATTCAGGATGATTACATCGTCTGCCTCGAGGACGGTAAGCGCCTCAAGATGCTGAAGCGCTACCTGCGTTCGAAATACAATCTGAGCCCGGATGAATATCGTCGGAAGTGGGGGCTTTCCAGCGACTACCCGATGGTCGCCCCGGCCTATGCCAACCGGCGGTCCGAATTCGCCAAGCAGATCGGGCTCGGCCGTGGCGTGCGTCGCCAGAAGGCCTGAACCACCGTCCTTTGGGACATGAGAAAGGGGCGGCGTCCGTGGACGCCGCCCCTTTTTGCGGGATGGACCGCGAAGACGGGTCCCGTGCCGGAAATCTAGGCCGCGACGCCGTGACGCTTGACGTTGCAGCGCGTCCACAGGTCGTTCATCGCGCCGACCAGATGGTCCATCATTCCGTCGGTGTGGAACGGTGTCGGCGTGAAGCGAAGCCGTTCGGTGCCCCGGGGCACCGTCGGGTAGTTGATGGGCTGCACATAGACCCCATGGTCGGTCAGCAGAAGATCCGAGATCAGCTTGCAGTGGACCGGATCACCCACGAGCACCGGGACGATATGGCTGACCGACGGCATGACCGGGAGGCCTGCCGCCTTGAATCGCGCCTTCAGAGCGGCGGCGCGCTCCTGATGTTGCTGCCGGACTTCGTCATGCGCCTTCAGCCAGCGGATGCTGGCGGAGGCCCCGGCCGCCAGGGCCGGCGGCAGGGACGTGGTGAAGATGAAACCGGACGCATGACTGCGGATGGCATCGATCAGGTCGGCGTCACCGGCGATGTAGCCGCCCATCACGCCGTAGGCCTTGCCGAGGGTGCCCTCGATGATGTCGATGTCGGCCATCACCCCGTCGCGCTCGGCGACGCCGCCGCCCCGTGCCCCGTAGAGCCCGACCGCGTGGACCTCATCGAGGTAGGTCAGGGCCCCGTACTTCCGCGCCAGCGAAATGGTCGCGGCCAGGTCGGCGATGTCACCATCCATCGAATAGACGCTCTCGAACGCCACCAGCTTGGGCGCGTCCGCCGGTGCGGCGGCCAGCAGCTGTTCCAGGTGCTCGAGATCATTGTGCCGGAAGATGTGGCGCGCACCGCCGCCATTGCGGATGCCCGCAATCATCGAGGCATGGTTCAGGGCGTCGGAAAAGATGATGAGGCCCGGCAGCACCTTGTAGAGCGTCGACAGGGCCGCCTCGTTGGCCACATAGCCCGAGGTGAACAGCAGGGAGGCTTCCTTGCCGTGCAGATCCGCCAGTTCCGCCTCGAGTTCCACATGATAGCGCGTGGTGCCGGAAATGTTGCGCGTTCCGCCGGAGCCGGAACCGGCCGACTGGATCGCCTCATGCATGGCATCCAGCACCACGGGGTTCTGGCCCTGACCGAGGTAGTCGTTTGAGCACCATACCGTCACGTCCTGCGCAGACCCGTCCGCACGGGTCCAGGTCGCGTTCGGGAAATTTCCCCGGTGACGCTTCAGGTCGGCAAAGACCCGGTATCGACCTTCCTCGCGCACCTGATCCACGGCGGCACGAAATGCTGACTTGTAATCCATCGCACTCAGTTCCCAAGACGGCGGTGAATCCCGGCGTCGATCCAACGGGGGCATATCTGCACCGCTCGCAACTCTCTGTCCATGTCTACGGCCTACAATGGCGTTCGGATGACATGTCTTCGAATATTCGGATCATCGTCACGTGCCCTTGAGATGCATCAACTCCCCGATGGATTGACCGGCGCGGCGGGTCCCTCCGGAAGGGCGGCGGCGATCATCGGGTCCCGGGCGAGCCAGCGGCGCGCCACCGTATTCACCTCCGCCACCGGGATCGAACTGTAATCCGCCTGCCATGTCCGGGCCTGGGCCAGCCTGTAGGAATCGGCGAAGGACCCGTCGAGGGTATTCAGCCACCAGCCCGCCGTCTCTCGCCGATGTGCCGTGTCATCCAGCAACGGCTTGCGGATCCGCTCCAGTTCGTCAGCGGTAATGTCCCCGTGCGACAGGGCCCGGGCGATGGAGCGCACTTCGTCCACCACCTCCCGTACGGCGTCGGGGCGGGTTTCGATGGCGACCGTCAGGGCCCCCTCATCCCCGCCCCGGTCGGTGACATAGGAGACGTCGGGCGTGTAGGTCTGGCCGAACTTCTCCCGGACGATCCGCCGGACACGGTCGGACAAGACCTCTCGCAGCAGGGTCACAGCGCGGACTTCCCGCTGGCGTTCCGGCGTCCAGACGAACATCGGCCACACCACCAGGACCCCGGCCTTGGACGGCAGTCCGATATGCCGGGCCGTCGCCGCCTGCGGTGACCGCGCCGGAAACCGCAGCCGGATGGCCTCCGGGCTGGTCGTGTCCTTCGGACCGGACCGCTTCGGCAGGGCCCCGAAGCTCGCGGCCAGGAGGCGGGTGGCCTCGTCTTCGCTGATGTCCCCGACGACGGTGACTTCCACCGGATCCCCCAGCAGGGCCGGTCGGAACACCCGGGCAAAATCGGTGGCCTTGAACCCGGCGGCGAGCGCCTCCGGCGGCAGGTTGCTGCCGGGATTGCCCGGCAGTTGCGAACGCAGGGCCCGCTGTGCCACCAGCATCGGACTGACGCGCAGGTTGGTATAGAAGGTCTTCACGGTCTGGGGGACGTCGCGATCGGATTCCGGCCGGAAACCCGGATCCAGCAGATAGGCCGCCAGCACCTGCGTCAGCAGCGCAGCATCCTCGGACCTGGACACGCCGGAAAAATTGAAATGGTCGCGCTCCATCGAAAAGCGGAAGTCCGTGGCGTGGGCTTCGAGCAGGCGACTGAGTGTTTCGTCATCATGCTTGCCGAGACCGCCACTTGTGACCACCCCGGCCCCGATGGTGGCGACACCCAGGTCCGTTGGCGCGAACTCCAGCTCGCCCGCCCCGAAGCGGACACGAATCTCCACCCGGTTGCGGTCCGACCGCAGGGTCTTGATATTGGCATGCACGCCGTTGCTGAAGGTCAGCCGGACGAAGTTGGGATCGGTGATCTCCTGACGATCGACGACCTTGCCGGGGGGACCGATCTGCGCATAGGCCCAGGGCGGCGCGGCGGTCTTCTCGATCTGCGGCGGGGGCGGTCGAAGCTGTGCGCTCTGCCAGGCCTTGCTCAGGTCCCCCGGAGCGGCGGGATTGATGGAGATGAGGACGAGCTGTGGTTCCGCCGCCATGGTCCATTTGCGATGGAGGGACGCGGCGACATCGGCCTCGGTTGTCTGCGACCTGGCCGTCTCGAACAGGCGCGCACTGGTCTCGGCCGTCACGGGCACATCGCGGTCCAGCAGGGTCTGGATCAGGGCCTGAGCGATCTGCGACGAGGTCCTCGACGCGGTCGCCGCCGCCCCGACCCGGGCCGCGATCACGGTCAGGGTCCGCTGGTATTCGTCGGACGTCACCCCGTGCCGTTCCAGACGCCGCATTTCGTCCGACAAGGTAGCGAGGGCATCAGACCAGCGATCCGGCTTGGGCGTGGCAAAGACGCAGGTCATGGCAAAGCGCTTCTGCTGCTCGCTGCGCTCCACCTTGGCGGAGACGAAGGAGGCGTCCGGCGCCCGGGCCAGATGGTCCAGCCGCTCCTGCAGGGGCAGCATCCAGCCCACATCCGCCAGCACGGACTTCCACGCCACCACGCTGGGGGACAGATGCGGCTCGGACGGGGCCGGGCGACAGATGTCCACGACGCCCTGGGCGAAATTCGGCGTGTGCACCACGTAGAAGGACGTCTTGCGGGCATAGTCGACGCGGCCGGCATCGGGGTCCGGCTCCGCGGGTCCGGTGGCCGTCCAGCTGGAAAAGGTCGCTTCCACCCGGGCCTTCAGCTCCGCGGCCGGCAGGTCGCCCACGACGATGACGAACGCCCGGTCCGGCCGGTAGTATCGGGTGTAGTAGCCGCGAAGCGTGTCAGCGGTCAGCGCTTTCAGCGTTTCCGGTGTGCCCCCCGGCGAGCGGCGGGGGGCCAGAAGTTCCGGCTGCAGGAACCGGCGGATGGATTCCGAGACATTGGTGCCGCCGTCCCGGCGCGCATAGTACTCCGAGGTGACCACACCCCGCTGCCGGTCGACCGCGTCGGGATCCAGGGTGAGGCCGTCGGCCACGTCCCGCAACCAGCTGAGCGCCAGGTCCAGCTTGGCGGGGGTCACCGCCTGCAGGTCCATGACGTAGTAGGTCCCGGTCAGGTTGGTGAAGGCGTTGTGGTCTCGCTCGATCGAGATACCGGCCTCCTGGAACCGGGAGGCCAGGGCCGCGCCGGGGATTGCCCTCCCCCCCTCGAAGGCCATGTGTTCCAGGAAATGGGCGACGCCGCGCTCCGACTCCATTTCCTGCACGGACCCGGCTTCGATGTAGAAGCGGAAGGATACGCTGCTGCCAGGCTTGTGGTTCGACTGCACCGCATAGCGCAGCCCGTTGGGCAGCTGCCCCTGGAGAACCGACGGGTCGGCTGTCGGAACATCGGACCGGATCGCGGCCGATGCCGAGGTTCCCGTGGCATGGGCCACACCGCCCATGGCCAGACAGGCCGCCAACCCCACGGCCAGGAGGCCGGTCAGGGTTCCGCGCCTGCTGCAGTCTGTCTCGCCCCGTGTCGCCACGCCCGAACCCTTACGCCGCACTTGTCACTGCTCCGCACCAAAGCCACTCAACCTGTTAGGGATAATGGCTGCGGCCCTCCGGGACTATGTCAATGTCATACCATCGGCGTTATGAAAGCGTCGCGAAGAAAGATTAACGGACGCCGACTTGGCGCTCATTGCGTCAAGCCTGTTCGGGGGGAGTGCTGCATGCCCAATAGTTTTGCCGGGCCGGACCAGGATCCGGTCATGACCCAGTTTGACCGGCTGATCGCCTTCATCGTCTATGTGCTGCTGTTCATCGGGGTCTTCACCTTTGGTGTGCCGAGCATCGTGGGGCTGGCCCTGGCCCTGGCCCACGGTCACGATACCCACCCGATCCTGCGCACCCACTATCGGCATCAGGTCCGGATCTTCTGGATGGGGGCGTTCTGCATCGTCGGGGCCGTCGTCGCGGGCTTCGCCGGCAGCGGCGTGTGGCTCGCGGCGCTGATCACCTGGGGCGAGAAGATCTCCGGCGTTTCCACCGCGACCATCGGTGTCAGCCTGACCGGTCAACAGGCCTGGATCGGCGGCGTGATGCTGGCGACCTCCGTGTCGCTGGTCCTGTTCGGTGCCGCCTGGACCCTGCTGCAGTCCCTGTTCGGGTTCCTGAGGCTTGCCGGAAACCGCCCGATAGGTCACACCCCTGTGGCGTAAGCTGCAGATCAGGAATCGGGCATGTACAGAGCACCGCTGGCCGCCTACCCGGCCCTTCGTCCCCGCAGGCTTCGCCAGGCAGACTGGATCCGGCGGCTGGTCCGTGAAACCGTCCTGACCCCGAGCGATCTGATCTGGTCGCTGGTCGTCCATGACGGACCGGAGGACGAGATTCAGGTCGCGTCCATGCCCGGAGCGCCGCGCATGTCTGTTGCCCGGGCGGCCCGGGCCGCGCAGGAGGCCAAGGCCCTCGGCATCCCGGCCATCGCCGTGTTCCCGTTCATCGATCCGTCCCTGAAGGACGAACGCGGGACTGCCGCCACGGACGAGAACGGCCTCATCTGCCGGGCCGTCAAGGCCATGAAGGACGCCGCGCCCGAGGTGGGGATCATGTGCGACGTGGCCCTCGACCCCTTCACGAACCACGGTCATGACGGCCTGATCGAGAACGGCCGCATCCTCAATGACGCCACGGTGGAACGGCTCATCGAACAGGGGCTGGTCCAGGCCGCAGCGGGCTGCGACATCCTGGCACCGTCGGACATGATGGACGGCCGCGTGGGTCGCCTGCGGACCAGTCTGGAAGCCGAAGGCATGACGGACGTGGCGATCATGGCCTATGCCGCCAAGTACGCTTCGGCCTTCTATGGCCCCTATCGGGATGCCATCGGCTCCGCCAGCGTGCTGAGCGGTGACAAGAAGACCTACCAGATGGATCCCGGCAATTCGGAAGAGGCCCTGCGCGAAGTCGCCCTCGACATTTCCGAAGGGGCGGACATGGTCATGGTCAAACCGGGCATGCCCTATCTCGACATCGTTCAGCGGGTTGCGGAGACGTTCCGCCTTCCCACCTTCGCGTTCCAGGTCTCAGGCGAGTACGCCATGATCCAGGCGGCGGCCCAGAACGGCTGGATCGACGGGGACCGCGCCATGCTGGAGAGCCTGGGCGGCTTCAAGCGGGCGGGATGCGCGGGCGTGATCACCTATTTCGCGCCCCGCGCAGCCAGGGCCCTGGCAGGATGACCCCTGCCGGTCGTGGGCTTCAGGCCGTCGGCGTCCTTGCGGAACCGTATCGGCCGCGGAAATAGGTCAGCCCGTCGCCGGGTGCATTGTCGAAGGCGCGGACCCGACCGATGATGGCCACATGGTCGCCGAGGGCGACCTGGTCGTAGGTGTCACACCACAGCCGCGCCACGCACCCCGGCAGAGCAGGCCGTCCCTCACGGGTGTGATCCAGTTCGTTCGCCTCGAAGCGATACTGGCCGCGCTTGGCGCAGCGATCGGCCAGGGCCTGCTGGTCCTGACCAAGCACATTGACGACGAAATGTGGTGCCGGCCGGAAGAACACGCCCCGATCCGACGCCTCCCCCAGGCACCACAGAACCAGAGGGGGGTCGAGGGAGACAGAGGTGAAGGAGTTCACCGTCAGCCCGACCGCGTGATCCCCGTCCGCAACGGTGATGATCGCCACGCCGGTCGCAAAGCCTCCCAGAGCCGCGCGATAGGCCTGCCGGGACTCGGCATCCAGAATAAGTTCAGCTTGGGACATCGGATCGCGGAGCCATTGCAGCAGGGGATACCGCACGTAGGCGAAGCCAGCCTCCGACGCAACCGCATCTTAACATCGTGGGCTTATGGCTGATGATCTGTGAACTTGTGTCTCCGAGGATAGTGGGATGGCTTACGGCGACGCGCCGATCCTGATCAAGAAGGTGAAGAAGGTCTCCGGTGGCGGTCACCACGGGGGTGCCTGGAAGGTGGCCTATGCCGACTTCGTCACCGCCATGATGGCCTTCTTCCTGCTGATGTGGCTGATCAACACCACCTCTCCGGAGCAAAAGCGCGGGATCGCCGACTATTTTGCCCCGGCCAGCGTGTCGGAAGCGACCTCCGGTTCCGGTGGAATCCTCGCGGGTACGGCCATGGGTGACAAGGGCGTGAAGAGCGACGGCGCCATCTCGGTCATCCAGAAGATGTCCGTACCGGCCCCCAAGGACCCGCAGAACGAGGGCAAGACCTCACAGGCCGCATCCGGCGACCCGTCGAGCGCGACCCAGAACGCCCAGCGGAAGCACGAGGCCGATCAGTTCCAGAGCGCTGCGGAAAGCCTGCGCCAGGCCCTTCAGGACATGCCGGAACTGGCGGAACTGTCCAAGCAGGTGCTGGTGGACGTGACCCCCGAAGGCCTGCGCATCCAGCTGATCGACCAGGAAGGCCGGGCCATGTTCGAGCAGGGCTCGACCCGTCCCAACGACCGGGCCCGGACCCTGCTCCGGGCGGTTTCCAAGGTCATCAACCAGCTGCACAACCGGATCACCATCGCCGGACACACCAGTGCCACCCCCGCGGGCCAGCCCCGCGGCGGCGACGACTGGGCCCTGTCCGCCTCCCGGGCCAATGCCTCCCGGGCCGTGCTGCAGGAAGCCGGCGTTCCGGCGGACCGGATCTATCAGGTCTCCGGCAAGGCCGTGTCCGAGCCGCTGTTCCCCGATGATCCGACCCTGCCCGGCAATCGCCGCATCGCCATTGTGCTGCTGCGCGAGGCACCGGTGCTGCCGCCCAATGCCGGCCAGTAGGCGTAAATCTGCACTTTGCCACGCCCGGGACGCTTCCCGGCTTGCAGGGGCGCGCGGACTCCCCCCTAATCGGATGTGCGCCGGACAGCGGCGTCGCCTTCAGCGTGGGACCCTCGTCAGGCCGTGACACAGCACTTTGCCACCGGAAAGCTGCGTTTCTTCCTGACGGCACCCTCCGCCTGCCCCTATCTGCCGGGCCGGGAGGAGCGCAAGGTCTTCGCCCACCTCCCCCTTTCGGACGGACCGACGGTCAATGACAATCTGACCCAGGTCGGGTTTCGTCGCTCCCAGAACATCGCCTATCGCCCCGCCTGCGAGACCTGCGACGCCTGTGTGTCCGTCCGCATTCCCGCGGCGGACTTTGTCCTGTCCCGCTCCCAACGGCGGATCCTCAAGCGCAACGGTGACCTTGAACGTCATCTGGTGGAGGCGGAGGCCACCTCCGAACAGTTCGACCTCCTCCGCCGCTACCTGACCGCCCGCCACGCGGACGGCGGCATGGCCGACATGGGCTGGCCGGACTACGTGGCCATGGTCGAGGACACGGCGGTTCGCACCCACCTGATCGAGTATCGCCGCCGCACGAACGACCGCGGACCGGGGGAACTGGTGGCCTGCGTTCTGGTCGACCTGCTGCAGGACGGATTGTCCCTGGTCTACAGCTTCTATGATCCGGACCAGACGAGCCGCAGCCTCGGCTCCTTCATCATTCTGGACCACCTGACCCAGGCCGTGGCCCTCGGCGCGCCCTATGTCTATCTCGGCTACTGGGTCGCGGGCAGTGACAAGATGGCCTACAAGGCCCGCTTCTCTCCCCTGGAACTGCTCCGCCCCGGCGGCTGGCGGCTGATGTCCTCGCGGGAGCGGGAGACCGGCCGCCTGGACCGCTAGCCGCCCTTCGGCCGGAAGCGCTTGGTCACCGGGAAGCCCTTGGGAGCCAGCCGACCGGCCGCCGCCCGACGACCCAGCCACTCCCGCCATTCCTTCCAGTCCCGCCGACGACCGCCGCTGTCGGTCCATCCCGCCCCGTCGGCTTCGGAGAACACCGTCACGTCCCGCAGGCCGCCCTCGCGGTAGGACTGCAGCTTGACACCCTTGCCGCGGGGCATTTCCGGCAGTTCGGACACCGGGAAGATCAGGATCTTCGCATTGTCGCCGACCACGGCCAGATGGTCGCCGTCCGCCTCGAGGCAGACCAGCGCCTCGCCTCCGTCCACGTTCAGCACCTGCTTGCCCGCCTTGCGGTTGGCCAGCGCTTCATCTTCCGGAAGGATGAAGCCGTAGCCCCCGGTGGAGGCCACCACCCGCTTTCGACCCGGCTTGTGGGCGAACACCGCCACCAGTTTCACCTTGTCGTCGATGTCCAGCATCAGGCGAAGGGGCTCTCCCTGTCCTCGGGCCGACGGCAGCTTGTCACAGGGCAGGGTGAAGAAACGCCCGTCGGACGCGAACAGCAGAAGCTTGTCCGTCGTCTCCGCCGGAACCAGGAAGCCCAGCTTGTCGCCTTCCTTGAACTTCAGCTCCGACGGGTCCTCCACCTTGCCCTTGGCGGCCCGGATCCAGCCCCGGTCCGACAGGATGATGGTGATGGGTTCCCGCACAACCATCGCCTCGATCACCGCATCGGCGTCGATGGCCGGGGCTGCGCCGAAGGTGGAGCGCCGCTTGCCGATGATGCCACCGGACAGCTGATCGCGGACCTTGCGAAGGTCCGACGCGACCTTGTCCCACTGCTTCTTGTCAGACCCCAGCAGGGCCATCAGCCCGTCCCGCTCTTCCGACAGTTCCGCATGCTCCCGACGCAGCTCCATCTCTTCCAGCCGGGCCAATTGCCGCAGGCGGGTGTTGAGAATGGCGTCCGCCTGGATCTCCGTCAGGCTGAAGGTCTCGATCAGCTTGGCCTTGGGGTCCTCCTCGAAGCGGACGATGCGGATCACCTCGTCCAGGTTGAGGAAGACGATCAGCAGGCCGTCGAGGATGTGCAGGCGGCTCTCGATCTTGGCCAGCCGCCAGTTGGCCCGGCGGAGATTGACCTCCCGCCGGTGGTCGAGGAAGGCCAGCAGGGCCGTCTTCAGGCCCATCACCCCCGGCGTGCCGGTCTTGTCCAGCACGTTCATGTTCACCGGGAAGCGGTTCTCCAGATCGCAGAGCCGGAACAGACTCTCCATCAGGTGCTCCGGCTCTACCGTGCGGGACTTGGGCTCTATGACCAGCCGGATGTCCTCGGTGGACTCGTCGCGCACGTCCCCGAGCAGTGGTGCCTTCTTCAGTTCGATCAGAGACGCCAGCTGCTCCACCAGTCGGGACTTCTGCACCTGATACGGAATCTCGGTGACGATGATCCGCCAGCCGCCCCGCTCCAGCTTCTCGACCTCCCAGCGGGCACGGACGCGGACGCCGCCGCGGCCGGTCTCGTAGGTCTCCAGAAGGGACGCGCGGGACTCGACGATCACCCCGCCGGTGGGGAAGTCCGGCCCCTGCACCCGCTCCATCAGGTCAGCGGTCGTGGCCTCCGGGCGCTGCAGCAGAAGCAGACAGGCATCGATCAGCTCGACGGCATTGTGCGGGGCAATGGAGGTGGCCATGCCCACCGCGATCCCGGACGCCCCGTTGGCCAGAAGGTTCGGAAACGCCGCCGGCAGCACGACCGGCTCTTCCTCTTCCCCGTCATAGGTCGGGCGGAAGTCGACGGCATCCTCGTCGATGCCATCCAGCAGCAGTTGCGCGGCCGCCGTCAGCTTGCATTCGGTGTACCGCATGGCCGCAGCATTATCGCCGTCGATATTGCCGAAGTTCCCCTGCCCCTCGATCAGCGGATAGCGCTGGGCGAAGTCCTGGGCGAGGCGCACGAGCGCATCATAGACCGCGGTGTCCCCGTGGGGGTGATATTTGCCGATCACGTCGCCCACCACCCGGGCACACTTCTTGGCCGAGGACTGCGGATCGAGGCGCAGGACGCGCATGGCGTAGAGCAGCCGCCGGTGCACGGGCTTCAGCCCGTCCCGCACGTCGGGAAGAGCCCGGTTCATGATCGTCGACAGGGCGTAGGCGAGGTAGCGCCGCGACAGGGCCTCCGACAGGGGCTCCTCGATGATGCGGCCACCGTCGTCCGGCGGGGGCGGTTCGTGCTTGGTCATGGTCACAGTCTAGCTGAGTCGGCCCTTCATGGGCCGGGAGTTGCGGGGTCCGCGGGGTCAGAGCCGGTTCGCATCCCGGAGTTTGTCCAGCAGCCACACCCGGGCGGGCGGCAGGGGCCGGTTCAGTGGGTCGAACACGTGCCGCTGGAGGAAGGCCCCGGTCAGGGCGAACCCGTCGCCTATGTCCCCCGCCTGCAGTCCCGCCTGGGCCCCCAGCAGGAATGGCGGCAGGCGCAACAGGCGGTCCTTGTAGGGCTCCCCTGCCCCGCGGCTGACCGCGCGGCCCGTCCGGGGACTGACATAGATCAGGTCATCCGTCGCCCCCGTCGCGCCACAGCGGCTGAGGTCCATGCCGAAGCCCAGGGCCTCCAGCAGACCCGCCTCGAACTTGACGAATACGGCGGGCCAGAGATCGGTCAGGGCCAGGGTCTGCACAAGGGCTCCGAAAGCCAGGAAGACGCCCGGCTGAGGTTCCCGCTCCGGCAGGGCCCCCACCGCCACGCTGGCGGCGGCCGCCAGACCGGCCAGAGCCAGAGGATCATCGAAAAGGGCCGAGGGTCCCTCCCCCACCGGCTCGAGGGTGGCTCCGCCCAGCTGATCCGATGACCGGGCCCGGTACTGGGCCACGACCTGAGCCCCCGGCTGGAGGACCGGTTTCATCCGCCGGGAAGCCCCGCCCGCCACATGGGCGGCGAAGCGTCCGTGGTGCTCCGTCAGAAGCTCCACGATGGCGCCGGTCTCGCCGAACGCCCGGGCGGAGAGGACAAAGGCGTCGTCCTCCCACTCCATCAGACCGCCCATTCCATCAGGAGCGCCGGTCAGACGTCATAGTCGAGCCCTGTGTCCGCATAGAACTCCCGGCTATCCTGCCAGTTCTCGCGGACCTTCACATGCAGGAACAGGTGGACCTTGCGGTCCAGGATCTCGCACAGTTCCTCCCGGGAGTGCTGGCCGATCCACTTCAGGGTCTCGCCCCCCTTGCCCAGCATGATGGCCCGCTGGCCGTCCCGCTCCACATAGATGGTCTGCTCGATGCGCACGGCCCCGCCCTTGGCGTCGGTGAAGCTGGTGGTCTCCACCGCAGCGGAATAGGGCAGCTCCTCGTGGACCCGCAGATAGACCTTTTCCCGGGTGATCTCGGCGGCCAGCAGACGCACCGGAAGATCGGCCGTCTGGTCCTCGGGGTACAGATAGGGGCTTTCCGGCATGAGCGCCGCCAGCCGCACCTTCAGGTCCTGGACGCCGTAGCCCTTCTCGGCGGAGATCATGAAGACCTCGTCGTAGACGCCCGTGGCAAACAGCCGGGCCGACAGGCCCAGCAGCCGTTCCCGCGGCGTCTCGTCCAGCTTGTTCAGGGCCAGGATCACCTTGCGGCCGGAGGCCTTCAGGCTGTCCACGATGCTCTGGGTGTCCTCCACGGCGAAGCGGTCGGCACCGCTGGCCTTGCCGTCCTCGACGGCCACTTCGGCGGCGGCATCCACCAGATGGACCACCGCATCTGCCTCGTCGACGCCCGTCCAGACGGAGCGGACCATGGCCCGGTCCAGTCGCCCCTTGGGCTTGAACACGCCGGGCGTGTCCACCAGAACGATCTGGGAGGTGCCCTCCATCGCCACACCCCGCACGGGGAAGCGGGTGGTCTGGACCTTGCGGGTGACGATGGTGACCTTGGCGCCGACCAGGCGATTGACCAGGGTCGACTTGCCGGCGTTGGGCGCACCGATCACTGCGGTGAAGCCCGCACGGGTGGGGGCGTCGCTCATGGGCGTCTGCTCATTGAAGTCCTTCACGTTTCAGCAGCGCCGTCGCGGCCGCCTTTTCTGCATCCTGACGGGACGAACCCGTTCCGGTCTCGGGCGCGCTCCCCTCCACGGTGACGGTCACCGTGAAGACGGGGGCATGGTCGGGGCCGACCCGGCCGGTCACGTCATAACAGGGCGTTCCCAGCTTGCGCGCCGCAGCCCACTCCTGCAACTCCGACTTGGGGTTCTTGAAGCCCGTCGCCTCGATCCGCTCGAAGGCCTCCTGCCAGAGGGCCACGACAATGGGGCGGACCGCGTCGATGCCCGCTTCCAGATAGATGGCCGCCAGCAGGGCCTCCATGGCGTCCGCCAGCAGCGTATCCTGATCACGGGCCCCCCGGCGGGTCTCACCACCTGGCAGGCGAAGGGCCGCGCCGACGCCGATGGCCCGGCCGATCGACGCGCAGGTGGCCCGGTTGACCAGGACCGCATGCCGCTTGGACAGGTCCCCTTCCGAGGAGGCCGGATAGACGGCCATCAGCCGCTCCGCCACCAGGAGGTTCAGGACCCGGTCGCCGAGGAACTCCAGGCGTTCGTTGTGCACGACCTTGCGGGCCCCCTCGCCCGCGCTGGCGTGCGTCAGGGCCTCCTCCAGCAGGGCCGCCTGCTGGAACCGGTAGCCGAGGCGCGCCTGAAGCTCGTCGATCGCCGTCAGTCGGGTGTTCATTTCAGCGGATGCAGGAACCGGTCCCAGCGGGCATTGAGGAACCACGTCCACGGCTTCAGCAGGCTGGCGCCCTGACGCCAGGAGAACAGGATCAGGTCCGCCTTGCCCTCCAGGTTCTCCGCCGGGACAAAGCCCACGCCACCCTCCAGGGCCGCGGCTCCCAGGGCCTCGTCCAGCGCCGGATCCCACGGGCAGCCGTTATAGGCGGCCACGTCCGGGGTCACGAGGGGGTTGAACCGGCTGTCGGAGCTGTTGTCCCGGTTGTCGCCCATCATGAAGTAGCAGTGGGGCGGCACCACGTAGACGCCGGTATTGTCCGCGGGGCCCGTGGCTCCCAGGCAGCTGTTGACCGGATGGACCACGCCATTGGGCAGGGCCTCGGAATAGCGGGGCACCCCCTGAACGATGCCGAGGCCGGGACAGGTGGCATCCCCCGCAGCGAGGGGTGTCCGGCGGGCCAGGACGTCATTGATGTAGAGCTGCCCGGCCTTCACCTGGATCCGGTCCCCCGGCAGGCCGATGAGGCGCTTGATGTAGTCCTTGGAATTGTCCCGCGGGAGCTTGAACACGATCACGTCGCCGCGGGTGGGCTCGCGGCCCAGGACCCGACCGCGGAACAGGGGCGGGCTGTACGGAATGGAGTGCCGGGACCAGCCGTAGCTGAACTTCGAGACGATGATGTAGTCGCCTTCGTAGAGCGTCGGCTCCATCGAGGCGGAGGGAATGGTGAAGGGCTGGAACAGCAGCAGTCGCACGACCATGGCGAGCGCCAGGGCCACGAACACCGTCCCCCCGAGTTCCGACGCCTGGGCGGCCAGGCTCGGCGCCGGGGCCTCGTCCTTCGGGGAATCAGCGGTGTCGGAGGATTGGGTCATGGGACAGCCGGGGTTCGAGAGGCGAGGCCGACGCTGCAGACAACGCCAGACCCTCTAGCTACTGTCTCAACGGAAACAGGGCAAGTTAGCAATGTGTAAGGTTCGCAAGACAAAACGTCGCGCTTAGCTGACAATCGGCACAGCCTCGATGATCACGAAGGCCTGGGCATAGGGAATCTCATCGGTGAGGCTGAGATGGATGACCGCCGTGTGGCCCTCCGGGATCAGCGTCGCCAGCCGCGTGGCGGACCCTCCGGTGAGGGCCATGGTCGGCTTGCCGGAGCGAAGGTTGATCACGCCCATGTCCCGCCAGGCCACGCCCTGGTGCATGCCGGTGCCCAGCGCCTTGGCACAGGCCTCCTTGGCGGCGAAGCGCTTGGCGTAGCTCGCGGCCCGATCAGACTTGCGCTCGGATCGCTGACGCTCCACCTCGGTGTAGACCCGATGGGTAAAACGGTCACCGAACCGGTCGAGGGTCGACTGGATCCGGCGGATGTCGCAAAGGTCCGAACCGATCCCGACGATCACAGGCCCCTCGCCGCGTCCATCCGGCGTCGCATCTCGGCAATCACCCCGTCCAGTCCGGTGAAGATGGCCTCGCCGATCAGGAAATGGCCGATGTTCAGCTCGACGACTTCCGGAATTTCCGAGACCGGTCCGACGCTGGCAAAGTCGATCCCGTGTCCGGCATGGACCTCGAGGCCCCGGCGGGCGGCTTCCACGGCGCCCGTCCGCAACTGGTCGAGGAACCGGGCTGCCGCCTCGGCATTGCCGTCCTTGATGGCATCGCAATAGGCCCCGGTGTGCAGTTCCACCACCTCGGCCCCAAGGGCCTCGGCCACGGCGATCTGCACGGGATTGGCCTCGATGAACAGCGAGACCCGGATGCCCGCATCCCGCAGGGCACGGACCACCGGCCCGATGGCATTGTGTCCGCGGGCCACGTCGAGCCCGCCTTCGGTGGTGCGCTCCTCCCGCCGTTCCGGCACCAGGCACGCGGCGTGGGGGCGGTGGCGGAGCGCAATGTCCCGCATCTCGTCGGTGACGGCCATTTCGAAGTTCAGCGGCCGACCCAGGCGAGCACAGGCCGCAGACAGTTGCTCGATGTCCGCATCGGAAATGTGCCGACGGTCTTCCCGCAGGTGCGCGGTGATGCCGTCCGCCCCCGCCGCAATCGCCGCCTCGGCCGCGCGAAGGGGTTCCGGATGGGTCCCGCCGCGGGCATTCCGGATGGTGGCCACGTGATCGATGTTGACGCCCAGGCGCAGGCGTCGGGTCACGACTGCAGCCTCCGGCTGCCGGGGTCCTCGATGGGGGTGGCCGCCAGTTCCGGCGGCAGGGCGTCGGCGGGGTAGGCCGGCACGTCGAGGGTCGCCAGCGCCACGAGGGGCGCGCCCACGTCGGCGCGGCCACCGGAACGATCGACGATGCAGGCGGCGCAGACGACCTCGCCCCCGGCTTCCCGGATGGCTGCAATGCACTCCCGAGACGAAAGGCCGGTGGTGACGATGTCCTCCACCATGGCCACCCGCGCCCCCGGCTCGAGATGAAAGCCGCGGCGGAGGCGGAACGTGCCCCCTTCCCGCTCCACATAGACCGACGGGACCCCCAGGTGACGGGCCGTCTCGTAGCCGGGGATGATCGCCCCCACCGCAGGTGAGACGACGATGTCCACCGGGCCAACGGCTGCGGTGATCTTCCGGGCCAGCGCCTTGCACAGCCGCTCCGTCCGGTCCGCATGCATGAACACGAGGTTCTTCTGCAGGAACACCGGGCTGTGAAGGCCGGAAGACAGGACGAAATGCCCCTCGCGGAGGGCGCCGCATGCGCGGAATTCAGCGATCACGTCATCTGAGGTCATGCGTCTCAGGTAGGATGAAACGGGCGGAAGGAAATGGGGGCGCGGCCTCTAGGGCGACGTCCGGCGGGAAATCTCCAGCGCCACGGCCTGCAGGGCCCCACCCGGGGGATGCACGTCCCGCTCCAGGGTCAAAAACAGCGGCTCCACCGGGGCGAGGGCCCGCCCCGCCGCGATCCAGCGCTTCGCCGCCGCCGGATCCTGCCGATCCATGGCCAGGGCGGCAGCGAGAGCGTAGGCGGTGACCAGATAGGACTGGGCCGCATCGACCATGAGCTTCGAGGCTGTGGACTTGGTGATGGTGCCCACCATGTCCGCCTGCGCGAAAAGCGCGTCATCGGGATTGCCGGAATTCACGCGGACGATGTCGCCGCACCGCTCGATCCGGTGCCGGTCCGCGTGGCGACGCAGCAACGCCTCGATATCCGCCGTCCTCGCGACAACGGCCGCAGGGTGGCCGGCCAACAGGTTCGCCCGGATCAGGGCGATGGTCCGCCCATCCTCCCCCTCGACTGCGTTGCTCGACTCCGTGCAGGCCGAGACCTCGGGATCCGGGACGCCCGGTGCGGCCCCGGCATCCATGACCAGGAGCCCGGCAATGCCCGCAGCCAGCAGGACCCGACGCATCAGCCGCGCACCCGGTCCACCGTCTCCACCGACGGGCAGGCGCGCAGGGCGGCGGTGATATGGGTGATGTGCCGGGCGTCGATCACGTCGATGTCGAAATCCACATCGAAGAAGTCGGACTGCCGGTGATGCATCCGCATGTTGACGATATTGCCCTGGGCCTCGCCGATCAGGGTGCAGACCTGACCCAGCACGCCCGGGGCATCCCGCACCGTGGCGGTCAGCCGGGTGCGGCTGATGGTATGGGTCTCGGCCTCCGAGGTCCAGTGAAGGTCCCGCCACAGGGCGTCCTCATCCTCGAACTCCGCCAGACGGGTACAGTCGATGGTGTGGACCGCGATGCTGTCGTCCGGCTGCAGGATGCCGACAATCCGGTCGCCGGGCACCGGCGAGCAGCAACTCGCGAAGTGCAGGCTGGTGCTGCCACCAATGCCCCCGCCGCGGACATAGAGCCGTGCGGCCTTGCCGTCCTCGATCCGCACCCGGGCCGCCGCGGCGGCGCGTTCGCTGTCCTTCAATCCCGGAAACACCGTCTCCAGCACCAGATTGCCTGCCACGCGGCCACGACCGACCGCCTCGTAGAGATCCTCCTCCGTCGCCGTGGCGAAACGGTCGAGGGCCGGCCGCAGGGAGACGTCCGCCCGGCTCTTCCCCGCCCGGAGGAAGGTCTGTTCGATGGCTGACCGTCCGATCCGGAGGAACTCTTCCTTCTCCACCTGGCGGATATGCCGCCGGATGGCGGAGCGGGCCCGGCCGGTGACGGTCAGGGACCGCCAGTCCGGCGGCATTGCCGGCTTCGGACCTGTGACCACTTCCAGCACATCACCGTTGGAAAGCGGCGTGCGCAGGGGCTTCAGCTCGCCATTGATCTTCACGCCGATGGCACGGTCGCCCACGTCCGTATGGACGGCATAGGCGAAGTCGAGGGGCATGGCCCCCCGGGGCAGGCTGATCAGCTTGCCCTTCGGCGTGAACACGAACACCTGGTCGAGGAACATTTCCAGCTTGGCATGCTCGACGAGATCTTCTGCATCGCCTCCGTGCTCCAGCACCTGGACCAGGTGGCGCAAGTTGATCAGGGGATCACGCCCCCCCTGCTGCTGCGCTGCTTCGGCATCGAAGCCGTAGGAGGTATCCTTGTAGCGCCAATGGGCGGCAATGCCCTCCTCGGCGATCCGGTCCATGCCGTCGGTGCGGATCTGCATCTCGATGCGCATGCCCCGGGGGCCGACGATGGTGGTGTGGAGGGAGCGGTAGTTGTTCCGCTTCGGCGTCGAGATGTAGTCCTTGAACCGGTCCGGCACACAGGGCCAGGCCCGATGGATCACGCCCAGGGACCGGTAGCAGTCCTCCTCGGACTCCACGATGACCCGGAAGGCATAGATGTCCGACAGCTGGGAAAAGGCCACGGTCTTGCGCTGCAGCTTGCGCCAGATGGAATAGGCCTGCTTTTCCCGGCCATAGACCCGGGCCTCGACCCTGGCGTCCATGAGGCGCTGGGTGATTTCGGCCGATACTGCAGAGACCGCCCGTCCCTGGTTGGCACGCATCTGGTCCAGTCGTCGGAGGATCGCGTCCCGGGCCGTCGGATTGAGCTCGGCAAAGGCCAGCTCCTCCAGTTCGCTGCAGATGCGATGGCATCCGATGGACCGGGCGAGCGGCGCATAGATCTCCAGCGTCTCCCGGGCGATCCGCTCCCGCTTGGCCGGCTTCTGGATGAAGTGGAGGGTACGCATGTTGTGCAGACGGTCCGCCAGCTTCACCAGCAGCACGCGCACGTCCTTGGAGATCGCCAGGATGAACTTGCGAAGGTTTTCCGCCTGGCGGGTCTGCTCGGAGTTCAGCTCCAGCCGGGACAGCTTGGTGACGCCCTCCACCAGTTCCGCGACCTCCTCGCCGAACAGTCCGGCGATGTCGTCCCGCGTGGCGGCGGTGTCCTCGATCACGTCATGCAGCAGGGCCGTGACGATGGCCGCGGTGTCGAGACGGTATTCGGTGAGGATTCCCGCCACCTCGATCGGGTGCGCGAAATAGGGGTCACCGGAGGCGCGAAGCTGGGCACCGTGCATGCGCATGGCATAGACGTAGGCCCGATTCAGAAGGGCTTCGTCTGCCGTGGGGTCATAACTCTTGACCCGGTCGATCAGTTCGAACTGGCGAAGATAACGCGGCCCGGGTCGGGGCTTGGCCGCATCTGGCCGAACCGCACTCTCAGGGGAAGGGACCGGCGCCGGGTCCGACGCCGTTGGGGGGGAAAGCGGCTCGACGCCCGGGGGCGTCAGTAGCGATCCTCCTGGCCGCCGTCCCGGTCGCTCTGCAGCGCGCGGACGAGTTCCTGCTCGCTCATGTGCATGTGCTGCGGATCCGCCAGCAGGGCCAGGGCTTCCGCCTCTTCCTCCGCCTCGGTCCGTTCGTCCACCCGCTGCAGGGTGCCGATCATGGACTCGCTGAGGCCCTCGGCCTCCACGACGCCATCGGCGATTTCACGCAGCGCCACGACGGGGTTCTTGTCGTTGTCCCGGTCCACCAGCAGTTCCGCGCCCGTGGCGATTCCCCGCGCACGATGCGCCGCCAGCAGCACCAGGCTGAAGCGGTTGGGAACTCGTTCGACGCAGTCTTCGACGGTGACGCGGGCCATTCGATCCTCAAGGATAGTCTCTGAACCGTTGTAGATAGGCCGAACGGGCCCCTTTTGCAATCGCGAAGGGAACGGATGAGGCCCGGACCTGACCTCAGGTCCGGATTGCCTTTCCCGTCGGGCGGTTTAATCGAAGGGATCATCGCAGACAGGCGACCGAGCGTACGCGACCGAGACGAGACCCACATGCCCCACGCTGACCCGATGGACACCTCCGAGCTCGAACCCATCCTGGAAACGGTCCGCAAGCTCTGTGCGGACTTCCCGGGCCCCTACTGGCGGGAACGGGACCGGGAACGGTCCTATCCCACAGCCTTTGTCGAGGCCATGACCCGGTCGGGGCTGCTGGGGGCCCTGATCCCGGAAGTCTACGGCGGATCAGGCCTGCCGCTGACCGCGGCGGCGGCGATCCTGGAGGAGGTGCACGCCTGCGGGGCCAATGCGGCTGCCCTGCATGCCCAGATGTACACCATGGGCACGGTGCTGCGGCACGGCAGCGAAACGCAGAAGGCCACCTACCTTCCGCAGATCGCCAGCGGGGCGCTCCGCCTGCAGGCCTTCGGGGTCACCGAGCCGACGGCGGGAACGGATACCACCAGCATCAGCACCCGGGCAGACCGCCAGGGCGACCACTACGTCATCAACGGGCAGAAGGTCTGGACCAGCCGGGCCGAGCATTCGGACCTGATGATCCTGCTCGCCCGGACGACGCCCAAGGACCAGGTCGCACGCAAGACGGACGGCCTGTCGGTGTTCCTGGTGGACATGCGGGATGCCGTGGGGAACGGGCTGACGATCAAGCCGATCCGGACCCTATTCAACCACGCCACCACGGAAATCTTCTTCGATAACCTGAAGATCCCTGCCAGCGCCCTGATCGGCGAGGAGGGCAAGGGCTTCCGGTATATCCTCGACGGGATGAATGCGGAGCGGATCCTCATCGCGTCCGAATGCATCGGGGATGGCCGCTGGTTCGTGCAGACCGCCACGGCCTATGCCAAGGACCGGCAGGTCTTCAACCGCCCCATCGGCCAGAACCAGGGCGTGCAGTTCCCCATCGCGAGGGCCTATGCAGAGGTGCGGGCCGCCAAGCTCATGACCCGGGAGGCCGCACGGCTCTACGACACCGGGGCCCCGTGTGGGGAGGAGGCGAACATCGCCAAGATGCTGGCCTCCGAGGCCAGCTGGCGCGCCGCGGACATGTGCGTCCAGACCCATGGCGGCTTTGGTTTTGCCGAGGAGTATGATGTGGAGCGGAAATTCCGCGAGACACGGCTCTATCAGGTGGCCCCGATCTCCACGAACCTGATCCTGTCATACGTGGCCGAGCACGTTCTCGGCCTTCCGCGATCCTACTGACACGCCCCGGCGTCACAGGACTTCGGGGTCAGGCCCGCGCCTCGCCCCACTCGGTCCAGCCCATGGGCCGCGGGGTCCCCGGCAGGTAGAAAGCCTCCCGCCAGTCGACGGCAAACCCGGCCTCCCGGATCGCGGCCTCCGGACGGCGGGTGAGGTGACAGCCGCCGCCGATGGGCTTCCAGAACGGTTCGATCCGCCTTTGCCAGCGAAGTACATCCTCGTCCGGGGCCCGGCCATGCTCGCAGAACAGGAAGCGTCCACCGGGCTTCAGAACCCGCCGGGCCTCGGCGAGGGTGCGGGCCACATCCTGCACGGTACACAGGGTGTAGGTGCAGACCACGCAGTCGAACCGGCCCGTGTCGTAGGGCAACTGCTCCCCCACCCCGTCGATGAGGCTCACGGGAAGGGCGGTCTCGGCCGCGACCTTCTCCGCCCGGGCCCGCATGGCGGCATTGGGCTCGACGGCAAAGACGCCGGTCACGCGTTCCCGGTCATAGAAGGGCAGGTTGGCCCCTGCCCCCATCCCCAGTTCCAGGACATCGCCCGCGGCGAGGGGCACGACCTTCTCCCGCTGCCGGGAGATGGGGCCCGCCGAACAGGCGCATGCGATCAATGCAGGTCCGATCACCCGGTCGTAGAAGCCCATTCCGCCCCCCCTTGCCCGCCCCTTCAGGCCGGCTTCCGGAAAAGCCGCGCCTTGGTGAGGAAGGCCATGTCTTCATTGTCCTGGACAAGGCCCGCCTCCGCGAACAGGGCGGTCAGGTCCTCGGTCTGGAAGCTGTCATAGAACGGCTCGTGGAAGAAGACCGGAAAGGCCTGCAGCAGCCGTTCCAGATCCGGGCGGTCGCTACCCTGCACGGCGTCGGCGAGGGCCAGCACCCCACCCGGGCGCAGCACCCGCGCGAATTCCGCCGCCACGATCCGGCGGACCCGGGGCGGAAGTTCGTGAAAAAGATAGATGCAGGTGATCGCGTCAACGCTCTGATCCCCCAGCGGGATCTGCTCTACATTCGCCTGGATGCCGGCACCCTGCCCTCGCGAACGGGCCTGCGCCAGATACGCGTCCGACAGATCGATCCCTACGACCAAGGCCCGGGGGAAGGTGACCCGCAGGTCCTCCAGAAAGGCCCCGGCACCGCAGGCGGCATCCACGATCACCAGGCCCCTCTGGTCCCGGGAGCGCAGGGCCTTTGCCAGAAGGGACAGGGCGCGACGGCGCATGGCCCCTGCCGTCCCGGAGAACAGGGCCTCCACCTGCGCCTCATAGCGACGGGCGCTCTCCCGGGTGAACCAGCCCCCGGACTGGTAGTGGAAATTCTGCCGGTAATAAGCGGGAAAAGCGGCGGAATCGACGGCATCCCTCACCTCGACCCCGTCCCGGGCCCGCCGCCGGCGGTCGACAGCCAGGGCGTCCACCAGAAAATCGATGGCCCGCGCGATCGCCCGGGCCGGTGGTGCCATGCGCTCCGTGGCCGGATAGACGCCGCTGCGGATATCGGCGGCGTCCTTGACGAAGGCCTCCAGCCAGGCCCTCGTCAGCGCCTGTCGCGACGGGGCGGAGGCGGAGATCCGTTCTGGACGATGCCCGTCACCCGATGATGGGCGGACCACGCTCCGCGCCGCCAGACCGTTCAGCGTCCACCAGACCGCCTTCGCCGCCGACAATCCCGACGCAGCAACGGCGTCCGTGGCAAAGGCGCGGCGCGGGCGGATCGTGTCGACCATGGCAGGGCTACCTCTCGAAGACTCCGACGACCTCAATATGGGGGGACCAAAGGAACTGGTCCACCGGGCGGAGGGATTTCAGACGGAACCCCCCGGCAACCAGCTGCGCCGCATCCCGGACAAAGGTGGCCGGATTGCAGGACACGCCCACGACCACGGACGCGCCGGAGCGGGCGATGGCCGCCGACTGCTCCACGGCACCGGCCCGGGGCGGGTCGAACACGATGGCGTCGATCCCCTTCAGTTCCTTGTCGGAATAGGGTCGGCGGAACAGGTCCCGGCAGACCGGTGTAACGGTCTTCAGTCCCGGCGCGCCCGCCAGCGCCGTCCGCAGGGCAGCAACGGCGGCCTCGCTGGCATCCGCCGCCAGCACCGGCGCGACGGCGGCGAGGGGGAAGGTGAAGGCCCCCGCTCCGCAGAACAGGTCCGCGATCCTGCGGGCGCCGTCAACGGCCGCGCAGGCATCGGCCACCATCACCGCCTCCGCTTCGGCGCAGGCCTGCAGGAACCCGCCCGGCGGCAGACTGACGCGACCCGCTCCGAAGGCGGCGACCGGCTGGCGGGCCTGATAGAGCATCTCCCCCGCCAGGGTCACCCGGGCGAAGTCCGCTGCCGCGGCGATGTCGGCGGCCCGGCGGCGGGCATCGGCCGACAGGCCGCCATCCCTGGCCTCGACCCCGGTCACGTCCACGTCCAGCCCGGTCCCGGTCAGGGTCACGTGCAGGGTCGGCGCGGACTTCGGTCGCTCCAGGAAGACCGCTCCCAGCCGACGCAGGGCTGGCAGGGCGGCATTGAGCCCAGCATGCGCGACGGTGCAGGCGTCCACCCCGATCACATCCCAGCTTCGCCGTCCCTTGAAGCCCAGCAGCGCCTCGTCCCGGCGGGGCCCGCGGCGGGCATGCAGCGCCAGCCGCCGACGCTGCCCCGGGGCGGCGGAGAAGGCGGGCAGGAACTCCGTCTCGAGCCGCTCCCGTTCCAGGGTCTGGCGCAGGCGCTCGATCTTCCACGCAAGGCCCTCCGCCCGGGACCAGTGCTGGATCGCACAGCCGCCGCAGACGCCGAAGTGGGCGCAGGGCGGTATCACGCGATCCGGCGAGGCCGTGACGATGGCGTCCAGGGTTCCACGATCTCCGCTGCAGCGCGCCTTTACGGCTTCGCCGGGCAGGGTCAGGGGCACATAGATCCGACTGCCGTCCGGAAGGAGGGCGACGCCCTCCCCCTCCCCGCCCATGAACGCAATGGCGAGGTCCCGGGCAGGCCCGGTGGGTGGAGCAGTGACAGGTCGGGTTCGGCGCATGCCGAGGCGTGTCACGTCACGGCCTGCAGATCAATGGCCAGCCCGGCCCGACGCCTGCAGATCTCAGGCGAAGAGCTTCTTCAGCTCGTTCTTCAGGATCTTGCCATTGGCGTTGCGCGGCAGGGTCTCGGTCATGAAGACGATGCGGACCGGCACCTTGAAGGCCGCCAGACGATCGGCGACGAAGCCACGCAGTTCCGCTTCGGAGGCCTCGGCCCCCGGCTTCAGCGTGACGACGGCGCCGGGCTCCTCTCCCAGGGTCTTGTGCGGAATGCCGACCACGCCCGCGTCCATGATCGCCGGATGCTCGTAGAGGGCGTTCTCCACCTCGATGCAGTAGATGTTCTCGCCGCCGCGGATCAGCATGTCCTTGGCCCGGTCGATGATGAAGCAGAAGCCTTCCTCGTCGATCCGCGCCAGGTCACCGGTACGCACCCAGCCGTCGATGAAGGTCTGGGACGTGGCCTCCGGCTTGTTCCAGTAGCCGATGACCACGTTCGGACCGCGGCCGTAGAGTTCGCCCACCTGGTTCGGGCCGAGCTCATCACCGTCAGCGCCGATGATCTTCATGTCGCACACCGGCACCGCCGGACCGCAGCTGTCCGGGCGGTTCAGATAGTCTTCCGCCGCGTGATGGGTGAAGGTGGCCGACGTTTCGGTCATGCCCCAGCCGTTGCCAGGGAACGAATTGGGGAAGGTCTCGCGGATCTTGCGCACCAGTTCCGGCGCCGAGGGCGCACCGCCGTAGGACACGCTCTCCAGGCTGGACAGGTCGTAGTTCTCCCGCTCGGGGTGCTCGATGAGCTGCCAGGCGATGGTGGGCACCCCGCCGGCGAGGTTGACCCTCTCCCGCTCGATGACCTGGAAGGCCTTCACCGGATCCCACTTGTGCAGCAACACGATCTTGCCGCCGCTCACAAGGGTGGGCGACAGGATGGCGAAGCAGCCCGTGGCGTGGAAAAACGGCACCGACAGCAGCATGGTCCGCTGGGGCGCATTGGGATCCGGAGCCGGGATCGGATCACCCCGCCGGATCAGCGACCGCGCACCGGAAAAGGCGGAAGCGATGACGTTGGAGGTGATGTTCCGGTGCGTGGCGAGGGCACCCTTGGGCTTCCCCGTCGTGCCGGACGTATAGAAGATCGTGGCCTCGTCATCCGGCGCGATGGCCACGTCCGGCAGCGGCAGGTCGGACAGGCCGGCCCAGTCGTTGGGTGAGCCGATGACGGACTCCAGGCGCTCCACGATCGGGTGCGCCTCTTCCTCCACCCTGCGGCTGACATAGACCTTCTTCAGCTCGGGGCAGTTGTGGACGTGCTCGACAATGCGCTCCCAGCGCTCGGCGTCGATCAGGCAGACCTTCGAGCCCGAATCGGACAGGCCGTATTCGAGCTCCGGCCCCGTCCACCAGGCGTTCAGCGGCGTGACGATGGCCCCGACGGAGATCGCCGCATAGAAGGCCACCGGCCATTCCGGCAGGTTGCGCATCACCACCGCCACCCGGTCGCCCTTGCGCACGCCATCGGCGATCAGACGGGCGGCGAGATGCGCCACGGCCCGGTGAAAGGCCTCGAAGGTGACCCGTTCGTTCTCGTAGACGAGAAACGTCCGGTCGGCGAAGGCGCGGCAGGCGGTGACTTCGCTGCGCAGGTCCGGCGGCGCGTTCTTCCAGACGCGGGTCGCCCGGCCGCGAATGGTCAGGGTCTCCATCTCGAAGGGGGAGCCCGGCTGGGTGAGCAGGGCATGGGCTTCGGCAATGGACAGCACCGGCCACGGACGGGTGGTCGCGGAGTCGGCTTGGGCGGTGGTCATGACAGGTCCTCCGGTCGGGTCGCCGGCGCGCTCATTGGAGACGGCGCGCCATGTCGCGTGTCAGGAAGCATGCCGGGCCACGCCTTGTAAACGGCGTTTGCGCGAAGATTCAGCCGACGGCCGCCAGACGGGCCAGGGCGGCCGTCATCTTGTCCCGGGCCGTCTCGGCATCGGCCAGCTTCTCGCGGTTTTCTGCCACCACGGCTTCGGGGGCCTTGGCCATGAATTCCGCATTGTCGAGCTTCTTGCGAACCCGGGCGATATCCCCGTCCAGACCGGCAATGGCCTTGTTCAAGCGGGCGCGTTCGGCTCCGAGATCTATGAACTCGGCAATGGACAGACAGCCCGTGGCCTCGCCGGTGACGAACTGAACCGCCCCGGCAGGGGCCTGATCCGCAAAGCGGATGGAGTCGAGCCGCGCCAGCGTGCACAGCCGGTCCCGCTGCCGGGCCGCCCGCCCCTGGGTGCGGCTGTCGGCTCCCACCAGCACAAGCGGTGCCCGGGCCGATGGCGGGACGTTCATCTCGGCGCGGATGGAACGCACCTCGTTCACCAGTTCGATGACCCAGTCGATCTCGTCGGCGGCATTGGCGTCGATCCAGCTGTCCGGCAGGTTCGGCCAGCTGGCCTCGATCAGCATCGAGGTCCGCGGCGGCCCGAATTCGGCGATCTGCTCCCAGAGGGCCTCGGTGAGGAAGGGGGCCACCGGATGCAGCATCAGGAGGGCCTGATCCAGGGTCCAGGCGGCCATGGCCCGGGTCTCGGCCTTGGCGGCCTCGTCGTCCCCGTTGAGGATCGGCTTGGCCAGCTCGAGGTACCAGTCGCACAGGACATTCCAGATGAAGCGGTACAGGGCCTGAGCGGCCTCGTCGAAGGCCATGGCCTCCAGCGCCCGCGTCACCTCCGCCTCGGTGCGCACGGTCTCCCCGCGAATCCACCGGTTGACGGTCTCCTTCACCGCGCCGGGATCGAAGTCGGCCACGGCGACGCACTCGTTCATCTGGCAGAAGCGTGCCGCATTCCACAGCTTGGTACAGAAGTTCCGGTAGCCCTCCACGCGCTGGGTCGACAGCTTGATGTCCCGGGCCTGGCCAGACATCGCCGTCAGGGTGAAGCGCAGGGCATCGGCCCCATAGGTGTCCACCAGTTCCAGCGGGTCGATCACGTTGCCCTTGGACTTGGACATCTTCTGGCCCTTCTCGTCACGGACCAGGGCATTGATGAAGACGGTGCGGAACGGGACCTCCCCCATGAAGTGGAGGCCCATCATCATCATCCGGGCCACCCAGAAGAAGATGATGTCGAAGCTCGTGACCAGCGCGGCCGTGGGATAGAACCGCTCCAGATCGCTGGTCTTTTCCGGCCATCCGAGGGTCGAGAAGGGCCACAGCGCGGAGGAGAACCAGGTGTCGAGCACGTCCTCGTCCTGGGTCAGGGCCGTGTCCCTGCCATAGTGGGCCCGGGCAGCCGCCAGCGCCTCGGCCTCCGTCTCCTCGACGAAGATGGTTCCGTCCGGTCCGAACCAGGCCGGAATCCGGTGGCCCCACCAGAGCTGGCGCGACACGCACCACGGCTCGATGTTGCGCATCCATTCGTAATAGGTCTTGGACCAGTTCTCCGGCTCGAACACCATTTGGCCGGTTTCCACCGCCTTGATCGCCGGCTGGGCCAGGGTCTTGGCGTCCACGTACCACTGGTCGGTCAGATAGGGCTCGATCACCACACCGGAGCGGTCGCCGAAGGGCTGGGCGATCAGCTTCTCCTCGACCTCGCGAAGCAGACCCAGCGCGTCGATCTCGTCGATGATCATCTTGCGGGCCGTGTAGCGGTCGACACCCCAGAACCGCTGCGGCGTATTCTCGTTCAGCCGGGCAAAGGCATCGAACAGATTGATCAGGGGCAGGCCGTGCCGCTTGCCCACCTCGAAGTCGTTGAAGTCGTGGGCGGGGGTGATCTTCACGGCACCCGACCCCTTTTCCGGGTCCGGATAGGGGTCGGCGACCACGGGGATCAGCCGGTCGGCAATGGGCAGGCGCACCATCCGTCCGACAAACTTGGTGTAACGGGGATCGTCGGGATGAACGGCCACGGCACCATCACCCAGCATGGTCTCCGGCCGGGTGGTGGCGATGACGATCTCACTGACCCCGTCGATGGGCTCACCTTCCAGGGGATAGGCGAAATGCCACATCTTCCCCTGAACCTCGCGGGTCTCCACC
>CAIQUG010000027.1 GCA_903874895.1 uncultured Caulobacterales bacterium
AGGTCGCCGGCATAGGTGAAGGCGACCAGGTCGCGGCTGAGACTCGGCTGCTGCAGGAGGCGCAGCGGCGTGGGCGCAGCCGCCGCGGCCACCGACAGGAATCCCGCGCCCAGGCCCATGGCCAGGACGGAAACAAGACCGATGGACCGACGCATGGACAACCTTCCCCCAGTGAATTGACGGAAAGGTTATCCTGAATTTACCGGTTGGGAAGGGCCGATCTTGCCGCGCGACCCGCCGGCGCCGTCCTAGCCGAACCCGCCGTTGAGGTACCGGGGACGAAGTGCCTTCAACACCGCGACGAGCTTGCGGCTGGCGGCGAGGCGGCCGTACTTCTCGTCATTCATGGGCATGACGATCTCGTAGAACACGTTCAGGCCCTGGGTGTTCAGGAGGATCGAGGCGGTGGTCCGGTTGATGTAGCCGGCGATCTTCAGCTTGGCGATGGTGGTGAAATAGCGGTTCACCGTCCGCCGGGCGCGGTCCAGGCGATGGCCCAGTTCGGACTGCTTGGCAAACTCCACGGCGAACTGGTGATCGAAGCGGGAGCCGAACGCCTCGCGCCATTCGATCAGTTCGTAGATGGCGGTATGCATCTCCGGCGTGTCGTACTGACGGTAGAGCTCCACGAACAGCCGGGCCTTCTCCGTCCTTGCCAGGGCCCGCTGGTTCAGGATCGAGAACAGGCTGGCCGTTCCCACGGCGATCATGGCCGCGAGACCGGCCACCAGGGCGGCCAGGGTGAGAAGCGTCGAGGCTTGGGACGGATCGGGCATGAACGGGACCGGACGACGGCAATCGTTCCACGTTAGGGCGACATGGTTTACAAGTCGTAGTCGCGTCGGCCCGCGCTCCCGCGAGCCGGAGATCCGGTCTGCGGGTGGGGGCGTACATGGGCCGCTGGATTGCCGTCGGCGTTGCGATCGGGACCGGAGCGGGGGTCGCCACGCACCACATCGCCATCGGTGTCGCCGCCGGTCTGGCGTTCGGCCTCATCGTCGGCCAGATCCGCCGCGGCCGGAGCCGGAGCTGAGCCCCGGTCAGCTTCCGTGGCAGAACCCTGCGCTGGCCAGGTCGAAGGACAACCCCCGTCCCTGCCAGATCTCCCCGAAGTCCAGGTCGGATCGGTCGGCGAACACCACGAGGGCCCGGCCGATGTCGGGCGCGATCAGGTTGCGCACCTCCACGCCGCCGATCCCCCCCCGGCGCTCCACCAGGCGCACGGGACCGGCACAGCCCTTCAGCCGCGCCGGGAAGGCCCAGGTGCCGAGGGCCTCGTAGCCCAGCGCCGGATCGCCGGTCCAGGCGAGCCCGGTCTCGACCGGGCCCAGCAGGCGGCCGTTCAGCAGGGCCCGGTCAAAGGCCATCAGATCGGCCGGATCGCCCAGCAGGGCACCGCTCGCCCCGAAGGTCGCCAGGGTGAATGAAGGCTCCGGATGGGTCGCGTCCAGCCGGCCCCGGACCATCGTCGCCGGGTCGGTCGTCCCGTCCGCCAGGGACAGGGTCCCCAGGCCGAGGGGGCGGGTGATCCGTGTACGGACAAGATCGGCGAACCGCTGCCCCGTGGCGGCTTCGAGCAGGGCGCCGAGCACGATGTAGTCGCAGTTGTTGTAACTGAAGCCGGCCCCCGCCGCGGCCTTGGCCGGGCCTGCGCAATAGCCGAAGGCATCCGGGCTCGCCACCCGGGCCGTCCCGGATCCGGACGCGGAGGGTGCCGTCCGGGTATAGAAGGACGGCAGCCCCTGCGCGGCATCGGTCGGTGTGTCGTCCGGATTGGGCAGGCCCGAGGTGTGCTGCAGAAGCATCCTGACGGTGATCTGTCCGGCGGTCGGGCCGGAGAAGCCCGGCAACCGCGAAGCCAGACGGTCGTCCAGCCCCAGATGTCCGGCCGCCACCTCCTGCAGCACCAGGGTCGCGGTGATCTGCTTCGTGACGGAGGCCCACCGCCAGACCTCGCCGACCCGATGGGGGTGGCCGGGCGCGGACAGGGCGGTCCGGCTGAGGGTTCCGGTGCGGTCGGTCAGGCCGATCTCTCCCGACAGTCCCTGGGCTGTGGCCTTGGCCAGCGCCGCCGTCCAGGTCGCCGAAGGCACCGGGTCGGCACATGCTGCGCAGGCGATCCCCAGTGCCAGCCCGACCACCAGGGCCAGGCCGGCCGAACTCAGGTCTGATGATCGTCCCATGTGTGGCTCCGAGGGGGCGGCCGTCGCGTCTGCCGAGTGGTCCGCGCATCTGGCCATGTTCCGATGCCATCGTCGATGTGGCACACCGACAGGACATGATGGTTCCGCGCCTTCGCCGCCGCTGCCGGCAGCTCCCAGAACGCCACGCAAGGCAAGCGGGGCGTGGTCCGACATCGGCGGAAATGGCGGCCCGGAAGGGACTCGAACCCCTGACCTCCGGTTTAGGAAACCGCTGCTCTATCCTGCTGAGCTACCGGGCCGCGCGTCGGACGGGGCCTTGGGGGCCAGCGTCGTGCGGGTGTTTTACAAGTCGGCCGGGCGAATGCAATCGTCGGCGACGAGACCCCATCACTCCGCCTGTGCCGGACGGCGCGGGGCGGGTTCCTGGCGGCTCAGGACGGGGCGGACGCCAAGAGGGCCGCCGTGGCGCTCAGGAAGTGGTCCGGGTCGTCGGGCCTTATGCCGATCGTCCGGATCTGCAGCACCCGGCCATGCCTCAGGCTGCGGACGCAGATCGGCGTGACCAGCGCGATCCCCACCGTCGGGGGCGCGGCCAGGGTGGCCTTCAGGAAGCCGGTGTCGCCCGGCATCCAGGTGACGGGATGGTGGATCGCCCGGATGTTGTCGCGCGGAATCACTTGGGTCGCCAGAAGGCCCGTGCGGACCTCGACCCGGTCCGCGAAGATCAGGGTCGGCAGCTTGTCCAGGGAACGGATCAGGCCCAGCACATAGAGGAGCCCCACCTCGCTCAGGGCGAACAGCGGCCAGGCGAGCTTCGGACCCCAGAAGACCAGGGCGATCACGTGCAGCACGAAGAGCTCCACAAGCCCCGCGCCAGCCAGCACCCACAGCATCGGTCGCGCGCCCCGGTGGTAGAAGCTGGGGGTCGCTCCCGGCGGTATGTCCGGCCTGGCCCGTCCGTGGAAGGCGTAGATGAGCAGCTGCGCCTCGGTCGCTGCGATGCGGGCGATCGGGCGGGGCAGGAAGGCCCCCGCGATGCCCTCCAGCCGCGCCCGGGGAGACAGGCCGGCGGGGATCGGCTGGCGTCTCAGGCGCCGGAGCGCCAGCGCGATGTGCGTCGCCGCGGCCGCGGCCAGGGCCCCGAGCGCCCAGGGCGTCAGCGGGTGGCGTCTCATGAGGCTCGTGGTCATGTGATCTGCTCCCGGGTTTGCCGCACAGTCGCTCCAGCCAGGCTACCACGACGCAGCCCGGGCGCAGACCGTTCCTTCGATCCTCCGGCCCGTGGCAAATTGGCATTTCCTCTTGCCGCCGGCGGCGCTAAGTCTGCCCTCGCCATTGCAGACCGTCGCACCGGACGGGCGGAGAACACCCATGCGCGAGATCCATCACTTCATCAACGGCGCCAGCCATGAGGGCGCGTCCGGCCGGTTCGGGGACGTGTTCAACCCCTCTACCGGTGCCGTCCAGGCCCGGGTGCAGCTGGCAACGCCGGAGGAGCTGGACCTCGCCGTCCAGGCCGCTGCCCGGGCGCAGATCGGCTGGGCGGCCACCAATCCCCAGCGCCGGGCCCGGGTGATGTTCGAGTTCAAGCGCCTGCTGGAAGCGCGCATGACCGAGCTGGCGGAACTCCTGTCCTCGGAGCACGGCAAGGTCGTGGCGGATTCGAAGGGGGACCTCCAGCGGGGCCTCGAGGTGATCGAGTTCGCCTGCGGCATCCCCCATGCCCTGAAGGGGGAATACACCGAAGGGGCCGGACCGGGGATCGACGTCTATTCCATGCGCCAGCCCATCGGCGTGGGGGCGGGGATCACCCCGTTCAATTTCCCGGCCATGATTCCCATGTGGATGTTCGGGGTGGCGATTGCCACGGGCAACAGCTTCATCCTCAAGCCGTCGGAGCGGGACCCCTCCGTGCC
>CAIQUG010000028.1 GCA_903874895.1 uncultured Caulobacterales bacterium
GCATCGAGCCCCCTCGCGCCCCCGGTCTCGAACAGCAGGGGTACGTCGAGGATCACCAGATCAGCGTGACGGGCACTGGCTTCGTCGAAAAAGGCCTGCCGGTCGGCACCGACGAGCGGGTGAACCACCCCCTCGAGCGTCCGCATGGCGGCGTCGTTCCCCAGAACCCGGGCGCTCAGCCGGCGACGGTCAATGGCCCCGTCCACCTCGACCTCCGGAAAGAGCGCCGCCACGGGCCGGACCGCAGCACCGCCCGGCGCATAGAGTCGATGCACGGCCGCATCGGCGTCATAGACCGGTAATCCCATCTCCGCGAAGAGCGAGGCCGTGGTGGACTTGCCCATCCCGATCGAGCCGGTCAGACCGATCAGCTTCATCACAGGTCTCCGGGCGCTGGAACCATTGCGGCCAACAGGATCTCGCGGACGGGCAGGTCTGGCGGTGCCACGCCGTAGAACGCCACGAACGACGGGATCGCCTGACCGATCAGCATGTCCAGACCGTCGACGGTCTGGTGGCCAAGGGCGCGGCAAGCCGCGAGAAATGGCGTTTCGAGGGGCTTGTAGACCATGTCCATCACGACGATTCCGCCGTCCGAGGCCGGGGGCAGGGGCAGGGGTGTATCACCGGTGAGCTGGCCGGACGTGGCATTGATGACCGTGGCTGTGCCGTCGAAGGCTGTGGCCGCGTCGTCCCAGCCGAAGGCCTTGCAGGGCAGAAGGGCCGATAGCGTGTCGGCGCGCGCCCTTGTCCGATTGAGGATGCGAATGTCTGCGGCACCGGCCGCGGCCAATGCCGCGACAGCCCCCCGCGCCGCGCCGCCAGCGCCGATCACCGTGACGGGACCGCGATCGGGCTGCCAACCCGGTGCCTGCCGGCGCAGGGCGTACAGCAATCCCTCACCATCGGTATTGTCGGCCAGGAGGGTGCCGTCCTCTCGATAGAGAATGACATTCGCCGCGCCCGACGCCGCGGCGCGGTCGGTGGCATCATCCGCGAGGGCGAGGGCGCGTTCCTTGAAGGGCAATGTCACGTTGACCCCGCGGAACGTGCCGCCGGTCAAGGCATTGACGGTCATTTCGAAGGTGTCCGGGCGGGTCTGGAGGGGAACATAGGCCGCGTCGATGCCGAGGGCGCGAATCCAGGCGCCGTGAAGCCGCGGGCTCAGGGAATGACGAATGGGATGACCGATCACGCCGGCCACCATGGCCCCGCCGGACAGGAGCCCATCATACCGGATGGCCGGGTCGGACATTGCTCGGCTCATGCCATCAGTTCTCCGCGATCACGGAAAAAGGCCAGCACATCCAGGAGCGGCAGGCCGAGCACCGTGAAATAGTCACCGTCCACCTGTTCGAACAATTGAGACCCCGCCGCCTCGAGATGGTATCCGCCCACCGAGGACATGACGTCGCCACCGTGTCGTTCAAGGTACCAGTCGAGCCAGGTGTCCGAAAAAGCCCGGACCTGGAGCCGGGCGGTTCGCACGGCCCGCCAGACCGGGAGGCCATTCTCGGCGATGACGGCTGCCGAGTGAAGACTGTGGCGTCGCCCTCTCAGGTCCAGCAGTGTCCGGCGCAGATCGGCATGGGACTCCGCCTTGTCCACGAGGCGGCCATCAAGATCGAGGGTCTGATCCGCCCCGAGGACGAGGCCTGGCGTGCGGCGGGAGACCCGGACAGCTTTCAGCTCCGCCAGGGCGTCAGCCATGTCCCGCGGGCCGACCCCGTCCTGCACCAGGGCATGTTTCGCCAAGGCTTCATCCACTCCCGGCGCAACGGCGGTGAGCTCGACCCCCGCCGCCCGCAACATCGATTGGCGGGCGGAGCTGGTTGACGCCAGGACGATCATGCGGCGGGACCATGAGAACTCGGTCGGCCTGACTGCCGGGCATTGAGCAGGTTGATGACCGCGGCGGCGGTCTCTTCCACGGATCGGCGGCTGACATCGATCACCGGCCAGCCCTGGCGTTCGAACAGTCGCCGGGCATTGACGATCTCCTCACGAACGGCATCGGCGTCCACATAGCTGCTCTCGCGGTTTTCGTTGAGCGATAACAACCGGTTCCGGCGGATCTGGATCAATCGGTCCGGGGACAGGATCAAGCCGACAATCAAGGGCCGGGTCGTCCGGAAGAGCATTTCCGGCAGG
This sequence comes from uncultured Caulobacterales bacterium, assembly GCA_903874895.1. Lineage (GTDB taxonomy): Bacteria > Pseudomonadota > Alphaproteobacteria > Caulobacterales > Caulobacteraceae > CAIMFV01. The sequence goes on from CAIQUG010000028.1 coordinate 2,152, forward strand.
GTCGCGCCGGGCACGAGCGGAACATTGGCGGCCCTGACACCCCGATGCGCAAGATAAATGGATGTCGGTGTCTTTGATGTCCGGCTCACGCCCACCAGTACCACGTCGGCGCTGTCGAGGTTCTGGCCACCTTGGCCGTCATCGTGGCCGATGGCGTAGTTGAGCGCTTCGATCCGGTTGAAATAGTCCGTGTCGAGGGCGTGCTGGGCGCCGACGCGGGTCGACAGCTGGGCACCGAGATAGCGGCCCAGCGCCGCTGTCATCGGGTCGAGGGCCGCGACGCAGGGTGTCATCATGGTCCGGCAGCCGTCTTCCAGGCTGGTCCGAAGTTCCCGGTCGACGATGGTATGGACGACCATGCCGGGGGCATCCTCGATCTCCCGCAGGACCCGTTCCAGCTGACGGGTGGACCGGACCAGCGGATAGATGTGTTCGATGGGCAGGATATTGTCGAACCGGGCGCAGACCGCCTTGCTGATGGCGTTCAAGGTTTCGCCGGTGGAGTCGGACACCAGGTGCACGTGGAAGTATGTCGCGAGGCGGGCGGTGCCGACCATGAAATCCGTCCAGGGCTTCGGCTCCCCCGCAGGGTACCGGGTCTGTTGAAAATGCTCGTCCCCCGCGGCACCGCGGATAAATCCGTGGACAGATTTGCGGATAGACCGATGACCGGCTGGGGATGCTTCACGACAAGACGCGGTCTCGCGCCCGAATCCAAGACCTTCGGGGGATTTCGGGCACAAAACAGCGATTTTTTCCACGGGCTGAGCCACCGGTGGACGACTTTCTCCCAAGGTCGGGAAAAATCGCCGGGCAGGTCCGGGCAGCCGGCGTCATCCAGAGCCTGTGGTTAATTTTTCGTTAAGGTTTTCCATGTGTTAAAAAAGTCTTAATCGTCCTTGCACACAGGCTCGGGCCCCCCAGCCAATGGTGAATGAATTGTTAATATTCTGTCACGATATCCGCCCGGATCTGGCATGTCCCCGGTTTGACCGGCCCTACTGCCTCCTCTCCAAACCTTTTCAAGACTCTTTCCAGATAGAAAGAGGGCCCGGAGAACGGGACTGGGTATGACCGGGGCCGGGGTCTTGAGAACACCATCCGACAAGGGTTTAAGCGACAGGCTCGCTTCGCCGGTCGAGACCGGGAGATGGCAAACCGGGAATGACCTGCTGCGGGCCCCGACACGCAGCCCGTTATTCGGCCAGAAACGGCAGCGGGCCATCTCGCTTCTGGTGGCAAATGTGCCTACATCACGGCGGCCGGGGATTTGACGTCGTACATACTCAGAGAAGGAACCATAAGCTCGTGAGCCTGAAGCGTCGCCGCATCGCCGTGGTGTTGTTCAACCTCGGGGGGCCCGACGGGCCGGACGCAGTGCGTCCGTTCCTGTTCAATCTGTTTCGGGATCCGGCGATCATCAGCGTTCCGGCACTGGTTCGGCTGCCTCTGGCTGCGTTGATCTCGACCACGCGGGCGCCATCCGCAAAACTCAACTACGCGATCATGGGGGGAGGATCTCCCCTTCTGCCAGAGACACAGGCGCAGTCTGCCGCCCTGCTCGCAAGGCTGTCGGCGCAGGACCCGGACACGGAATTCAAGATCTTCATCGCGATGCGTTACTGGAAGCCGTTCACTGAAGTGACGGCGCGTGAAGTGGCCGCGTTCTGTCCGGATCATGTGGTGCTGCTGCCGCTTTATCCACATTTCTCGACCACCACGACGGGGTCGTCGGTCAAGGCGTGGAACAAGGCCTATCGGGGTCCGGGCCAGGTCCATACGGTCTGCTGCTATCCGTCCGCAGACGGTTTCATAGCGGCGCATGCCGAGCGCATCCTGGAATGCTGGAAGGGGGCGGGATCACCTGCAAACGTCAGATTGCTGTTCTCGGCCCATGGACTGCCGGAGAAGGTGATCAAGGACGGGGACCCGTACCAGTCGCAGATCGAAGCGACGGCGGCGGCTGTGGCGGCGCGTCTCGGGGACGGATGGGACTGGCAGGTCTGCTATCAGAGCCGGGTCGGCCCGTTGAAGTGGATCGGCCCATCAACGACCGACGCCATCAGCGGGGCCGCGGCTGACGGAAAAGGGGTTCTGATCACGCCCATCGCCTTTGTGTCCGAGCACGTGGAGACACTCGTCGAACTGGATCATGAATATGCGGAACTGGCCGAGCAGCAGGGTGTGTCTCCCTATCTGCGGGCACCGGCCCTTGGTATCACCGCAGCCTTCATCGACACCCTGGCCGAGGCTGTGACAACATCCCTGGACGAGACCGGTGTCGTACCGTTCATGTGGCGCGGCTGTGATGACTGCCATCGACAATGCCCGCGGCAGCGGACCGGTGACGTGGGCGAAAGGTCAAAGGACAAGGTGTTGGCATGACCGAGCATTACAATCTCGTTCGCGGCCTCCATATCCTGGCAGTGATTGCCTGGATGGCTGGCCTGCTCTACCTGCCGCGCCTTTTCGTCTATCACACCCGGGCCATTTCGGGCGGCGAGTTGGACACGACACTTCAGGAAATGGAACTCAAGCTGTCGCGGATCATTATGGTCCCGGCGATGACGGTCGCCTTGATCCTCGGGTTGACCTTGATCTGGATCGACAGCCAGACCCGCGGCTGGGGTTTCCTCCTCAAGCCATGGATGCTGGTGAAGTTCACCGGCCTCATCGCGTTGTTCGGGTTTCACGGCTTCCTGTCCGCCAGCCGCAAGCGTTTCGCCGCCGGCCAGAACACCCGAAGCGAGCGGTTCTGGCGGATGACCAACGAGATTCCTTTCGTGGCTGCCATCGCCATCGTTCTTTCGGTCACAACCAAGTTTCTCGACTAGCCGCTTGACCGGCCGGAACCGCTGTGGTTCTGCTCAAGCACCCGGACCCGCCAGCGTCATTGCACGTGTCCGCGTCCCATTGCCGAGCGCGGTCCTCGCGTGACTACCGGCCCTCACAGTTTCCACTGAACGCGGAAGTCCATCCGGCTCTTCGCGTTCCACAGACTCTTCGGCGTTGGCCGGGCAGAGACCGCTCTCGGTCCGCCAGGCCACGGCCCTTTGCGAGATCTCCACATGACCGATGACATCGACACCCCGACCGAACCGACCCTCGAAGGCGACAGCACCGAGGGTGCGGTCGAGCCGAACCTGGCCGAGTCCCTGGGCGTGACGCGCATGTCACTCCAGGAACTCAAGGAAAAGTCTCCGGCTGACCTGCTCGCCTTTGCCGAGAGCCTGGAAATCGAGAACGCCAATTCCATGCGCAAGCAGGACATGATGTTCGCGATCCTGAAGGCCCTTGCGGACGACGGCGTCGAGATTTCGGGCTCCGGCGTGATGGAAGTGCTGCAGGACGGGTTCGGCTTCCTCCGGAGTCCGGAGGCCAACTACCTGGCGGGCCCGGACGATATCTATGTGTCGCCGACCATGATCCGGAAGTACGGCGTGCGAACCGGGGACACGGTGGACGGACCGGTTCGGGCCCCCCGTGAAGGCGAGCGGTACTTCGCCATGACGAAGGTCGACAAGGTCAATTTCGAAAATCCGGACAATGTTCGCCACAAGGTCCATTTCGACAACCTGACGCCTCTTTATCCCGATGAGCGTCTGTCGATGGAGATGCTGGATCCGACCCTCAAGGATCGGTCCGGCCGGATCATCGATATTGTCTCGCCCCTCGGCAAGGGCCAACGGTGTCTCATCGTCGCACCGCCACGGGTCGGCAAGACGATGATGTTGCAGAACATCGCCAAGTCGATCGCCGCCAACCATCCGGAATGCTACCTGATCGTGCTGCTGATCGATGAACGCCCGGAAGAAGTCACGGACATGCAGCGGACCGTGAAGGGCGAGGTGATCTCCTCGACCTTCGACGAGCCGGCAACCCGGCACGTGGCCGTGGCGGAGATGGTGATCGAGAAGGCCAAGCGTCTGGTCGAGCACAAGCGGGACGTGATCATCCTGCTGGATTCCATTACCCGCCTCGGGCGGGCCTACAACACCGTGGTCCCGTCGTCAGGCAAGGTGCTCACGGGGGGCGTCGATGCCAACGCCCTGCAGAGGCCCAAGCGCTTTTTCGGTGCCGCCCGAAACATCGAGGAGGGCGGGTCCCTCACCATCATCGCGACAGCTCTGATCGATACGGGCAGCCGGATGGACGAAGTGATCTTCGAAGAGTTCAAGGGGACCGGAAACTCCGAAATCGTGCTTGACCGCAAGGTCGCCGACAAGCGGGTCTTCCCCGCCATGGACATCCTCAAGTCCGGCACCCGGAAAGAGGAGCTTCTCGTGCCGAAGGACCAGCTGCAGAAGACCTATGTGCTCCGGCGCATCCTCAACCCCATGGGGGCACAGGACGCGATCGAGTTCCTGATCGACAAGCTGCGTCAGTCGAAGAACAACGCGGACTTCTTCCAGTCCATGAACACCTGACACCTGACATCCGACACCGGGCGCTGTGGGTCGGGGCTAGACCCTCAGCAGGGTCGCCCCGGTGGTCTGGCGCCCAGCGAGTGCCACATGCGCGGCAGCAGCGTCTTCCAGGTCAAAGGTCTGGCCGATACGGACCTTGACTTGGCCACTGGCCAGCACAGCGAACAGCGCTTCCGCCGCGCCGTCCAGTTCGTGTGCCGTGGAGACATAGTCGAACAGGGTCGGCCGGGTGAGAAAGAGGGAACCGGCGCGGGACAGGCGCAAGGGATCAACCGGAGCCGGTGGTCCAGACGCGTTGCCGAAACTGACGAGCAGACCCCGCCGCGCGAGACTGGCAAGGCTACCGTCGAGACTGGTCCGTCCCACGGAGTCATAGGCGATCCGGACGCCCGCGTTCCCGGTGAGGGCGCGGACCCTGGCAGCCACGTCTTCCTGCTCCGAGATGATGACCTCGTCGCATCCGTGGGCGCGGGCCAGCGTCGCCTTGGCCTCTGAACCCACGCAGCCGATCACGCGCACGCCGACGGCTTTCAGCCACTGGCAAAGGATCAACCCCACGCCACCAGCGGCAGCCTGGACCAGAGCTGTGTCCCCGGCTGCCAGGGGCCAGAGACGTCGGACCAGGAACTCGGCTGTCAGACCCTTCAGCAGGCTGGCCGCAGCGGTATCGAGAGATACGCCGTCAGGAACCCGGACCGCCCGGTCCGCCCTCACGACATTGGCATCGGCATAGGCGCCGAGGGAACTGCTATACGCCACACGATCTCCCGCCCGGAAGCGGGATACATCCGCGCCGACTGCTTCCACCACCCCGGCGGCTTCCAGACCGAGCGTGGCGGGCAGGGGAATTGGATAGAGGCCGTCGCGCTGGTAGATGTCGATGAAATTGAGACCCACAGCGGCATGACGGATGAGGATTTCCCCCGGGCCCGGTGCCGGCGTCGGGACATCTTCCAGGCGCAGGACGTCCGGGCCGCCAGTCGCGTGAACACGGATCGCGCGCATCAGACGAGGGCCTTGTGAAACAGGGCGAGGGTTGCCGCGTTGGCGCGCGCGGCGTCTGCGGCGTCATAGTGCTCGCCGCCGACCCGGGCGAAGGCATGGTCACGGCCGGGATAGATCATCAGATCGACATGGGGTCGGCCGCGCAAAGCGGCCACAATGGCGTCCCGGGCTGCCGGCGGGCAAAACCCGTCCAACTCCGCGATATGCAGGAGAAGCGGGGTTTTCAGATCGGCGGCGGCATCGAGGTGTTTGTCGAGACCCACGCCATAATAGCCGACAGACGCGTCGACATCCGTCCGGGTGGCGGTGAGGTAGGCCAGGAGGCCCCCGAGGCAGAAGCCGACGCAGCCGACCTTGCCGGTCGAAGCCGGATGCTGGCGGATATGCGTCACCGTCGCGGCGATGTCGGCGACGCCCTTGTTCACGTCAAAGGCGTTGAAGAGTTCGAAGGCGCGCTTCCATTCGGCCTCGCTGTGGTCCGTCAGCTCGATGTTCGGTTCGATCCGCCAGAAGAGATCGGGGACGATGGCGAGAAATCCTTGGGACGCGAGCCAGTCGGCAACGTCGCGCATGACATGGTTCACGCCGAAGATTTCCTGGATCACGACGATTGCGGGCGCGTTCGGCGCTGTTGGACGGGCGACGTAGGCGTCAAACTGGCCATCGGCGACGGTGATCTTCTCTCGGCTGGCGGGCATCGGCTTCCTCGGCTGCGGAATGGACTCTCGTCCTCGGCCTCGAACTTGGGTAAGCCTTGGGGACTTGTCGAGGGCTGATCGCGTGCTCTGTTGGCGGTAAGGGAGCTCCCAGGATGAATCTCAAGATCGAAGTTGATTGCTCACCCGAGGAAGCCCGGGCTTTCCTGGGTCTGCCGGATGTCAGCGGGCTGAACGCACACCTCATCGAGGAAATGAAGAAGCGTATGGATTCCAACATGAATCTGCTTCAGCCGGACGAACTCATGAAGACCTGGATGTCCTATGGTGGCCAGGCGACCGAACAGTTCCGCAAGCTGATGACGGCTGCGGCGACGGCTGGCATGTCGGGAGCCTCGTCTCCCAAGCGATGAATGATACGATCTATGCTCTCGCCACGGCCCCCGGTCGGGCGGCCCTCGCGGTGATGCGGGTGTCCGGGCCGGGCAGCACCCGTGTGCTGGAAAGCCTGACCCGTCGTCCAATGCCGCGAGTCCGGTCCTTGCAGGTGCGGCGGTTGCTGGATGACAGCGGCACCATTCTGGACGAGGCCCTCGTCGCCTGGTTTCGGGGTCCTGCGAGTTTCACGGGCGAGGACATCGTGGAGCTGCATCTTCATGGGGGCGTCGCCGTCGTGAACGGTGTTGCGGGTGCCTTGGAGGCGGCGGGTTGTCGCGCGGCCCTGCCGGGAGAATTCACGCGACGGGCGTTCGAGAACGGGCGTCTCAGTCTCGCGGAAGCCGAAGGCGTCGCTGACCTCATAGACGCCGAGACCACACAGCAGCGTCGACAGGCACTGGACCAACTCGGTGGAGCGCTGGACGATCGGTTCGCGCACTGGCGACAGTCCCTGATCGGGGTGCTGGCACTTCTGGAAGCGGCGATCGACTTTCCCGACGAGGACCTGCCGACGGACGTCACGTCCGGAGCTCTGCGGGTGCTGGAAGCGCTGGATCAGGACCTCGCCGCAGCGTTCGGCTCCGAACGGGGTGTACAGGTCCGTGAAGGGTTCAAGGTGGCCTTGGCGGGCCCGCCAAATGCTGGAAAGTCGAGTTTAGTCAATAGTTTGATAGATCGAGACGCGGCCATCGTGACCCCCGTTGCAGGCACGACACGGGACGTGATCGAGGCCGACCTGATCCTGGGCGGCTATCTGGTACGGATCGCCGATACGGCGGGCCTGCGGGAGACGGATGATCTGGTGGAGATCGAAGGCATCCGCCGGGCACAGGATTGGGCCTCGGGTGCCGGTCTTCGACTCTGGTTGGCAGACGCAACGTCACACGTGGAACAACGGCCCCCATCCGGCCCCGAAGACTGGTGGGTGTTCACGCATGCGGACCTGGCAGATCACGGACTTTTGCCGATCGGCCAGCCTTACTGTTTCGCGGTGGATGCGCGCCATCGCGGGAGCCTGGCGGACCTGATCGGGGCTCTGTCGGAGCATGTGGTGGCCGTGCTGTCGGGCGGAGATTTCCCGGCGGTGACTCGGCAACGACATCGAGAGATTCTCTCGGATGCGAGGGCTGCCGTGCGCCGCGCAATCGAGGGCTTCGGTCGTGATCCTGAGCTCGTTGGAGAAGATGTGCGGCTGGCTGCGCGATCCCTCGAACGGTTGACAGGACGGATCGGGTCCGAAGACGTGCTGGATGAGGTCTTCCGGTCGTTCTGTATCGGGAAGTAGTGTTTCACGTGGAACAGGCTTGAGCCGCGGGAGGCCTCGACCTCAGGCCGGGGACAGGCTAAAGCACAGCCCCGCCGCAGACCGCGAAGAGACCGTCCGTTCCATGATCCACCGTACCGATCAAACCCTGAAGACCAGGCGCTGGGACGTCATTGTCATCGGCGGCGGTCATGCGGGTGTCGAGGCCGCGACCGCGTCCGCACGGGTCGGTGCCGCGACGCTTCTGGTCACGCATCGGGCCGATACTCTCGGGGAGATGTCATGCAATCCGGCCATCGGGGGTCTCGGCAAGGGACACATCGTCCGGGAGATCGATGCCCTCGATGGCATCATGGGCCGGATGGCCGACGCCGCTGGAATCCAGTTCCGGATGCTGAACCGGTCCAAGGGACCCGCGGTGCGCGGCCCCAGGGCTCAGATCGACCGCGCCCTCTATCGGAAAGCCGCGCAGGGCATTCTCGCTGACTACCCCAACCTCGACATCATCGAGGGTGCCGTGGATGACCTGGTGTTCCACGTGGAACAGGTGGGGGGCGTGCGCCTGTCCGACGGCCGGACCTACGAGGCGGAAGCCGTCGTGCTGACCACCGGAACCTTCCTCCGGGGGGTCATCCTTCGGGGAGACGAGCGCATACCCGCCGGCCGCCACGGGGAGGCGCCGGCCATTGCCCTTGCCGACCGTCTCTATGCAACCGGCCTCCAGATGGGTCGGCTCAAGACCGGTACACCGGCTCGCCTTGACGGCCGGACGATTGCCTGGTCCCGCCTCGAGATGCAGGCCGGCGACCCGGAACCGATCCCGTTCTCGTTCCTCACGGATCGGATCACCCGTCAGCAGGTGGACTGCGGTGTCACCTGGACCAACGCCGAGACGCACAGGATCATTGGAGAAAACCTCGGAGAGTCCGCGGTCTATGGCGGCAAGGCTCACGGGGTGGGTCCGCGGTACTGCCCATCCATCGAGGACAAGGTGGTCCGCTTTGCCGACAAGAGCAGCCACCAGATCTTTCTGGAGCCGGAGGGCCTCGACGATCCGACGGTCTATCCCAATGGCATATCGACCTCCGTGGCACCGGCGACCCAGGATGCATTTCTCCGGACCATCATCGGTCTGGAGGCGGTGAAGGTCATCCGCTACGGCTATGCCATCGAGTACGATTATGTGGACCCGCGGGAGCTCAGGCCGTCACTGGAGTGCAAGCGGGTCCCCGGGCTCTATCTGGCCGGTCAGATCAACGGCACCACCGGGTATGAGGAAGCCGCCGGTCAGGGCCTGGTGGCCGGACTGAACGCCGCGCGTCACGCCGCCGGTCGTCCCGCCGTCACCTTCGCCCGGGATGAGGCCTATCTCGGTGTGATGATCGACGACCTGGTCACCCGGGGCGTATCCGAGCCGTATCGAATGTTCACAAGCCGCGCGGAATTCCGTCTGCTGTTGCGGGCCGACAATGCGGACCAGCGTCTGACCCCGCGCGGCATCGACCTCGGCCTCGTGGCCTCGCAACGGACGGCGCACTTTTCCGTCAAGGCGGCGGCGCTGGCGGCGGCACGGAGGATGGCCACCGAACGCTCCCTGACACCGAAGGAGGCCCGCGAACATGGACTTTTGGTGAATGCGGATGGTCAGCGGCGCGACGTATCCCAACTTCTGACATGCCCTGGCGTCACGCTGGATCGCCTGTCGCAGATCTGGCCCGAGCTGCGATCCTGGACCGCAGAGGTTCGCGAGCAGATCGAGATCGACGCACTCTATGCCGGGTATCTTGACCGCCAGGCGGCGGACGTCGCGGCGTTTCGCCAGGATGAGAACCTGCGGCTGGATCCCGACCTCGACTATCGCCAGGTCGGCGGCTTGAGCCACGAGGCCGTTGAGAAGTTGTCGGCCGTCCGTCCCGTCACCCTCGGGCAGGCCGCGCGGATCGAAGGGGTGACACCCGGTGCCCTGACGGCCCTACTGGGTCACGTTCGACGTGGAGCAACCGATGCCGCCTGAAGTCAGTCCGGAATCGACGTCTTCGCGGCAGCTCTTCCAGCGGCGGACCGGCGCGAATGCGGAGGCCATGAACGGCATGGACGAGTACGTCCGGCTTTTGACGGACTGGAATTCGCGAATGAACCTGGTGGGACCGTCGGCCCTCGCCGAGTTCTGGGACCGTCATGCCCTGGACAGTGCACAACTTCTGGACCATGCCCCCGAGGCCCGCATCTGGGCTGACATCGGAGCGGGGGCCGGATTTCCCGGTCTCGTGCTGGCGATCCTTCTGAAGGACCGACCGGGTGTGACGGTTCATCTCATCGAAAGTATGGCCAAGCGGTGCGCCTTCCTCCGCGCCGTCTCGACCGCGCTCAATCTGCCCACACAAGTCCACAACGCCCGGGCCGAATCGCTGGACTTATCCCCAGTCGATGTGGTGACCGCGCGGGCGTGTGCCCCGCTGCCCCGACTTTTGGAGTATGCTCGTCCTCTGCTCCGCGGTTCGGCTGTCGCTCTTTTCCTGAAGGGGAAGGATGCCGAGACCGAGCTGGCAGAGGCTCGCAAGACCTGGCGCTTCACCGCCTCGCTGATGCCCAGCGTCAGTGGCGCAGACGGCCGGATCGTAAGACTTGAAAGGCTCGCTCGTGTCTGAGGCAATTTCTGAAACCGGCGCGCGGCCGCGGGTCCTGGCCGTCGCCAATCAAAAAGGCGGCGTGGGAAAGACCACGACGGCGATCAATCTCGGGACGGCACTGGCTGCGGTGGGCGAGCGCGTACTCATCATCGACATCGATCCCCAGGGCAACGCGTCGACGGGTCTCGGCGTCCGGCGGGAGCAACGGGCCCGCACCATCTATGACGTTCTGGTGGGGGGTGCCGCCATCGCCGACACGGTGGTTCACACGACCGTCCCCGGCCTGGACCTGATGCCGTCGGACGCAGACCTGTCCGGCGCAGAGATCGAACTGGGTACGGCCAATCGCCGGTCTTACCGGCTGCGCGATGCCATCGACGGCATGCCCGCCGCGGGTGCCTACGACTATGTCCTGATCGATTGTCCGCCGTCGCTCAATCTGCTGACCGTCAACGCCATGACGGCCGCGGACGCCGTTCTGGTCCCCCTGCAGTGCGAATTCTTCGCCCTCGAGGGCCTGACGCAACTGATGCGCACGGTGGATCTGGTGCGGGGCAGCCTCAATCCCCGGCTGGAGATCCAGGGCGTTGTCCTGACCATGTATGATCGTCGCAACAGCCTGTCGGAACAGGTGGCAGCCGATGTGCGCAGCCATTTCGGCGACAAGGTCTACAACTCCGTCATTCCCCGGAATGTCCGGGTGTCGGAGGCCCCGTCCTTCGGGAAGCCGGTGCTGATCTACGATCTCAAATGCGCAGGCAGCCAGGCCTATCTGCGGCTGGCGCGGGAAGTGGTCGGCCGCGAACGCGCGCGGCGCGTAGCGGCCTGAGGAACAGAACATGGCAGAGCAACAGGCAGGGCGCCGGGGTCTGGGACGGGGATTGTCGGCCCTGTTGGGCGAGACCGATCCGGCGCTTTCGTCATCCGACGGGGCCGTCGCAACGGACACCCTGGGGTCCCACGAGGTCTCGATCGAACTCCTTCGGCGCAATCCGGATCAACCCCGGCGCTTTTTTGACGAGGGGGATCTCGATGATCTGGCGGCATCGATCCGGGAGAAGGGCATCCTTCAGCCGATCCTGGTCAGACCCGCACCGGGTGCGCCCGGGGAATACCAGATTGTGGCGGGAGAACGTCGCTGGCGGGCTGCTCAAAGGGCCGGACTCCATAATGTGCCCATTTTGGTGCGCGAGTTCGACGATCTGGACGTGCTCGAGATCGGCATCATCGAGAATGTCCAGCGCGCAGACCTCAACCCCCTCGAAGAAGCCAACGGCTACAAGGCCTTGATCGAGCGGTTCGGCCGGACACAAGATGTCGTGGCCCTGACCGTTGGGAAGAGCCGCAGTCACGTGGCCAACATGCTCCGCCTTCTCAATCTCCCGGAAGGCGTCCGCGAGCATCTGGCGGAAGGGCGGATCAGCATCGGCCATGCCCGCGCCATTGCTTCGGCGCCCGACCCGGCAGCCCTCGCGGAGTCCATCGTGAAGCACGGACTGTCGGTCCGTCAGGCCGAGCAGCTCGCCCGCAAGGCCGCCGACCGTCCCACGCGCGCGTCGGCTCGTGGGCCCCGGCCGGCGCCGTCCGCCAATGCCGATGTCGCCGCCATCGAACATGATCTCGCCGATGCCCTCGGGCTGGCGGTGCAGTTGGTCTACAACGATGGCAAGGGTGAACTGCGGATCCGGTACGAAACCCTCGACCAGCTCGACGATATCTGCCAGCGCCTGACCAGCCACTAGGCCTCGGTCGACCTCGAGGGCCGCTTCGGCGCCGGACGGCTGGGACAGAGATCGGCCACCGGGCAGACCTCGCACCGCGGCTTGCGCGCCACGCACACATAGCGCCCGTGCAGGATCAGCCAGTGGTGGGCCCGCTGAAGCCACTGCGCCGGGATCGCAGCCTTCAGCTGCCGCTCTACCGCGTCCGGTGTCTTTCCGTCGGCCAGGCCCAGCCGGTGAGCGACCCGGAAGACGTGGGTATCCACCGCCACGGCGGGCTCGATCCCTAGCTCGTTGAGCACCACGCTGGCTGTCTTGCGACCGACACCGGGCAGGGCCTGCAGCGCCTCGCGGTTCAGGGGGACCTCGCCGCCGTGCTGGTCGATCAGGATCCGGGACAGGGCCAGGACGTTCTTCGCCTTGTTCCGGAACAGCCCGATCGTGCGGATGAGGTCCGTGATCTGGTCCAGACCCAGCGCCACCATGGCCGTGGGCGTGTCGGCCAGGGAAAACAATCGGGCGGTCGCCTTGTTGACGGAGACGTCCGTTGCCTGGGCCGACAGAGCGACGGCGACAACGAGGGTATAGGGCGAGGTATAGTCGAGCTCGGTCTTCGGAGACGGGTCTGCCGCTTCGAACCGCTCGAACAGCTTGCGGATCTTGCTCGGGGTCAGGATGGGCTCCCATTGTGGATCGAGCACCGGCACAGGGTGGCGCGGAGCCGCTGACCGACCCATATCAGCGCCATGCCGATGGAAAAAGCCGATCTCTCGCCAGATGCCCCCCGTTCTGCGCCGGTGGTCTACCTGGACCGGTCGGTCGAGCCTAACCGGTCCCTGTCCCGGCGGGGGATGCTGGTCGTCCTGGGGCTTCTGGCCGTCTTCAATCTGTTTACCGCGGGATTCATGATCGTGATCGGGGCCTACCCCGCGCCGATCTTTCTCGGGGCCGACATGATCGCGGTCAGTGCGGCCTTCTGGGTGATGGACCGACGCCGGACCGCCCGGACGGAGCGGGTCACCGTGACCAGCGATCGTGTCGAAGTGCACCGCGCAGACATTGTCGGTGCCGTCTGGAGCACCGCGCCCGGTTTCACACGGGTCGTGCTTGATGACCCGGACGCGGATCTGCCGCGCCTGCGAATCGCCTCCGCCGGGAAGTTCCTGGACGTGGGGATGCATGTGGGGCCCGAGACCCGGACCCTGCTGGCAGGAGAGCTGGAAGCGGCGATCCAGCGGGCGAGGAGCGAGCGGCACCCCGTCTGACCTTGGCGACCTCCCTGTCCGCCCGGCCTGCGACGCTGTGAACGCTTGGCGCTGGCCGCCAAAGCGGTCATATCGACCCATGAGACCGCCCCCACCGCAACCCTCGACGGCCCCCCTCGCGCCCGGGCTGTACATCGTGGCCACGCCGATCGGGAACCTGCGGGACATGACCCTGCGGGCCATCGACATCCTGGCCGGTGCGGATCTCGTGCTGGCCGAGGACACCCGCGTCGCAGCCAAGCTCCTGTCCGCCTACGACCTCAAGGCAAGGGTCGAGCGCTACGACGATCACACGGATGCGCGGCGTCGCCCCCAGATCCTCGAAAAACTGCTGGCCGGGGCGCGGGTCGCGCTGGTGTCCGACGCCGGTACGCCCCTGGTTTCGGATCCGGGCTATCGCCTCGTCCGCGCCTGCGCCGAGGCCGGCGTGGATGTCTTTGCTGCGCCGGGGCCGTCGGCGGCGCTCGCGGCCTTGGCCGTGTCGGGTTTGCCGACGGACCGCTTCCTCTTCGCCGGGTTCCTGCCCCCGAAGTCCGGGCCCCGAAGGGCCTTCCTGGCCGAGCTGGGCCCGATCCGCGCCACGCTGATCCTCTACGAGACAGGTCCGAGACTGTCGGACAGCCTGGCGGACATGCGGGAGGTCCTCGGCGATCGGGAGGCGGTGGTGGCAAGGGAGCTGACGAAGCTGCACGAGACGGTGGTCCGCGCGCGCCTGTCAGAGCTGATCGAGCGGTTCTCCGAAGGTCCGCCACGGGGCGAGATCGTGGTTCTGATTGCGCCGGGCGAAGCGACGGCCGCCACCGAAGCGGATGCGGATGCGGCCCTGATCGATGCCCTGACCCGCGCCGGACCCGCGGAAGCCGCGACCCAGGTGGCGAAGGCACTGGGCCTCAATCGCCGGCTTCTCTACCGACGGGCACTCGACCTGAAGGGGGATCCCGATCGGTCATGACCCCGAACCGCCACGACCGGGGTCGGGAAGCGCATCGCCGGGGACACTCGGGCGAATGGCTGGCGGCCGCCTGGTTGCTGCTCCACGGCTGGCGGATCGTCGGTTTCCGCGTCCGGACTCCACAGGGAGAAATCGACCTTCTTGCGCGCCGGGGCCGCGTTCTTGCGGTGGTGGAGGTGAAGCACCGGCGAACGGTCGACGAGGCGTTGGCCGCTGTCGGTCACGTCCAGCAACGGCGACTGGCGAAGGCGGCGGCGGCGGTCTGTGCACAGCGGGTCCGCTGGCGCAATCTGGCGATCCGCCTCGACCTCATCGCCCTGGCACCGCGGAAGTGGCCCGTGCACGTGCCGGACGCCTGGCGAATGGACGGGTAGGAGGCCAGGGATTGCACCGTCCGCAAATTTCTCCGGCCCGGGAGTTCCCAACCGGGGGGGAATGCCCGTAGATGGGCCTCGAAATATTGAAGGATTCCGCATGTCTCTGAAGGTCGCGATCCAGATGGACCCGGTGGGCGCGGTCAATCCGCTGACCGACACCAGCTATCTGATGGCCCTGAACGCCCAGGCCCGCGGGCACCGTCTGTGGACCTACCAGCCGGACCGCCTGGCCCTCGAGGGCAACCGGGTCACCGCGCGCGGCCGCAGCCTCGAGGTCCGGGACGGCCAGACCCCGGCCGTGGGGGAAGGCGAAATCGAGATTCTGGAGCTGGCCGAGTTCGACGTCGTGCTCATGCGTCAGGACCCGCCCTTCGACCTCGCCTACATCACCGCGACCCACATTCTGGAGCACATCCATCCTTCGACCCTCGTGGTCAACGATCCCGCATCGGTCCGCAATGCGCCTGAAAAACTGCTGGTCACGCACTTCCCCGGGGTTCAGCCCCCGACCCTGGTGACCCGGGACATGGATGCGATCCTCGATTTCCGTGGGCGGTACCCGGACATGATCCTGAAGCCCCTGTATGGCGGCGGCGGGTCCGGGGTCGCGCGACTGAAACCGGACGACAGCAATCTCGATGCGATGCTGGAGCTTCACTTCGCCATCAGTCGCGACCCGGTGATCTGCCAGGCCTTCCTCCCCGCGGTCACCAAGGGCGACAAGCGCATCCTGATCGTGGACGGGGAGCCCGTGGGAGCCATCAACCGCGTGCCCGCCGAGGGCCAGATCCGCTCCAACCTGCGGGTCGGCGGATCGGCAGAGGCTGTGGACCTGACCGCCCGCGACCGGGAGCTGTGCGGGATCATCGGCCCGACCCTGAAGGCGCAAGGTCTGATGTTCGTCGGCGTGGACGTGATCGGCGACTATCTGACGGAAATCAACGTGACCTCACCCACAGGGGCCCAGCAGCTGAAGCGTTTCACCGGGATCGACGCCACCGCCATCATGTGGGACCGGATCGAGGCCCTCCGGGCCGCGCGCTGAGGCAGCGATGACGGAGACCCTTCCGGCCGCGCCACCGCTGAACGCTGCAGGCGCCACCCCGGTGATGCAGCAGTTCTTCGACGTCAAGCAGCGGCATCCCGAAGCCCTGATCTTCTTCCGCATGGGCGACTTCTACGAACTGTTCTTCGATGATGCGCGGAAGGCGGCAGAGGCCCTCGGCATCACTCTGACCTACCGGGGCAAGCACGCCGGCGAGGACATTCCCATGGCCGGCGTTCCGGTCCATGCGGCTGATGCCTATCTGGCCAAGCTGATCCGGGCCGGGTTTCGGGTGGCAGTCTGCGAGCAGCTGGAAGATCCCGCCGAGGCCCGCAAGCGCGGGTCCAAGGCGGTGGTCCGGCGGGACGTGGTCCGCGTGGTCACGCCGGGCACTCTCACCGAGGATACGTTGCTGGACGCCCGGGGTGCGAACCGCCTGGCCGCCGTTGCGGTTCGCGCGGGGCAGGCGGCGGTCGCCACCGCGGAGCTGTCGACCGGCGAAGTCTGGTCCTTCCAGCTGGAGGTCAGTGCGCTGGCCCCCATGCTGGCAAGTCTTCGTCCGACGGAGACGCTGGTGCCGGACCGGATGCTGGCGGATGCTGCCCTCGTGGCAGCACTGAAGGCCGGGGGTGGCGTTCTGCAGCCCATGCCGGGTGCCCTGGCCGATCCGGCGGCTTCGGATGCCCGGGTCCGTCGCCTCTACGGGGTCGACACCCTGGACGGCTTCGGCGGGCTGAGTTCCGCCGAAGTGGTGGCGCTGGGCCTGATTGCCGCCCACCTGGAAATGACGCAGGCCGGTCGCCTGCCGGCCCTGGCGGCGCCACGCCGCGCCGCCGGTGCCCAGTCCATGGCCATCGACCCGGCGACCCGAACGAGCCTCGAGATCGACCGGACGACGACAGGGGCCCGGGAGGGGTCCCTGCTGTCTGTGATCGACCGGACGGTCACCGCGCCCGGTGCCCGCCTGCTGGCCGACCGGATCTCCCGGCCGCTGATGTCGGTCGAGGCCATCAATGCACGCCTCGACTCCGTGGCCTTCCTCAAGTCCGACAGACGACTGCGAGAGGATCTGCGCACGCACCTCAAGGCCGCCGGCGACATGGCCCGTAGCCTGTCGCGGCTCGCGCTGGGCCGTGGCGGCCCGAGAGACCTCGGAATCCTTCGGGCCGGCCTGGCCGCCGGGGAGGCGATCTGTGCCCGCTTCGGACGGGATCGTTCGCCCCTGGACAGCCTTCCGGCGGAACTGGCCACCGCCCTGGATGACCTGACCCTGTCGCGGTCGCCCGAACTGGCGCATCTGGCGCAGGAGCTCGCCCTCGGCCTGGATGCGGACCTGCCGTTGCTGGCGCGGGACGGGGGGTTCGTCGCCCGGGGCTATCGCCCTGATCTGGACCAGACCCGCGGGCTCCGGGATGACAGCCGCCGGGTCGTCGCCCATCTCGAAGCGCGCCTGCAGAAGGAAACGGGCCTCGGCCTGAAGATCCGGCACAATGCGGTGCTGGGATATTTCGTCGACACGACCGCCAAGCAGGCCGAGACGCTGTTCCAACCCCCGTGGACCACCAGCTTCATCCACCGCCAGACAACCGCCAATCAGGTGCGCTTCACCACCACGGAACTGGCAGACCTGGACGCCCGGATATCCCAGGCGGCGGACCGCACCCGGGCCATGGAACTGGAGACCTTCGAGGCCTTCCGTGCCCAGGTCGAACAGCTGGCGGACCCGATCCGTCAGGCTGCCTTTGCACTCTCGGTTCTGGATGTGGCGGCTGCGCTCGCGGAGTGGGCCGATGAGGCAGACGCGGTCCGCCCCCAGCTCGACACCTCCACGGCGTTCGAGGTCGAGGGCGCGCGCCACCCGGTGGTCGAGCAGGCCGTCCGGCGCAGTGGCGAGCCCTACACTCCCAATGACTGCCGGTTGGACGGATCGGGTCAGTCGGCGGCGCGTCTCGCCATCGTCACGGGCCCGAACATGGCCGGAAAATCCACCTTCCTGCGCCAGAATGCCCTGCTGGCCGTCCTCGCACAGGCGGGGGCCTTCGTGCCCGCCCGCCGGTTCCGCCTCGGTCTGGTGGATCGCCTGTTCAGTCGGGTCGGGGCGGGGGATGACCTGTCCCGTGGCCGGTCGACCTTCATGATGGAGATGGTGGAGACCGCCGCGATCCTCACCCAGTCCACCGATCGCTCCCTCGTGGTGCTGGACGAGATCGGCCGCGGCACCGCCACCTATGACGGTCTCGCCATCGCCTGGGCCGCTGCCGAGGCGCTGCATGACGTCAATCGCTGCCGAACCCTCTTTGCCACCCACTATCATGAGCTGGCCCAGCTTCAGGGCCGGCTGGGGCATGTGAGCAACCTGTCCCTCCGGGCGCGGGAATGGAACGGCGACCTCGTCTTCCTGCACGAGGCGGTGGAGGGGGCGGCGGATCGGTCCTATGGCGTGCAGGTCGCCCGCCTGGCCGGCGTACCCCCCGCCGTGGTGGCCCGGGCGAGGGAGGTCCTGCAACGCCTCGAGGCCACGCCGAGCTCTCCGGCACGGCTGGACGACCTTCCCCTGTTTGCGGAGCGGGCGCCCGCGGTGGTTGTCCAGCCGTCCCGGGTTGAGCAGGCCCTGCGGGACCTGGAGCCGGACGCGCTCTCGCCGAGGGAGGCCCTCGAAGCCCTCTACAGGCTCCGCTCCCTCCTGACCGAAACCTGAATCGCCGGACGGCCCTTCGGCCATTGCGCCGACGCCAAACCGGCCTAACGTGCATCCATGGCCCGTCGCCTTCGCCCCACCCGCATCGAACACGTCGTCGACGGTCACCGTCTGCGCGCCCAGCTGACGACCGCCGCGCTCGACGCCCTTGGAGACGAGGCCGAGCAGCGGCGGCGGGCCCTGGACGTCCTGCGGGCCGCGCTGTTCCGCGGCCGGATGATCACCAAGGAGCGGCTGGAGGCGGGGGCCGGCGGCATCGAGACGGCCCAGCTCCTCAGCCACGTGGTCGACGAGGTGATCACCGCCCTCTACGACTTCACGACGGTGCACATCTTCCGGGCGCGGAACCCGACGGAGGGCGAACGCCTCGCCCTGCTCGCGGTGGGGGGCTACGGCCGTGGCGCCCTGGCGCCCTTTTCCGATGTCGATCTCCTGTTCCTGCGGCCCTACAAGCAGACACCCCATGCGGAGAGCGTGATCGAGTACATGCTCTACGCCTTGTGGGACCTCGGCTTCAAGGTCGGCCACGCATCCCGGACAGTGGAGGAGTGCGTCCGCCTGGCGCGGGAGGATTACACCATCCGCACCGCGCTGCTGGAGGCCCGCCATCTGACCGGTGACGAGACGCTGAGCGACGACCTGCGCCGCCGCTTTCGCAGGGACGTGGCTGACGGCACCGGAGCGGAGTTCGTCGCGGCCAAGCTCAAGGAGCGGGATGATCGTCATGCCCGTGCCGGTGCATCCCGCTACATGGTCGAGCCCAATGTGAAGGAGGGCAAGGGCGGGTTACGCGACCTCAACACCCTGTTCTGGATCGCCCAGTACCTCCACCCGTCCGACCGTCCGGCCGAATTCATTCGCCTGGAGGAATTCACCACCCGGGAACTCAAGGCCTTCATCCGGGCCTTCGACTTCCTGTGGGCGGTGCGCGCCCACCTGCATTATGCCACCGGGCGGGCCGAGGAACGCCTGTCCTTCGACCTGCAGCCGGAGATCGCGCGGCGCATGGGCTATCTCGACCGTCCGACGCGAGATGGCGGGTCAGAGCCCCTCGAGACAGGGGTCGAGCGCTTCATGCGCCGCTATTTCCTGATTGCGCGGGAGGTTGGCTCCCTGACCCGGGTGTTCTGCGCCAAACTCGAGGCCGACCAGGCCAAGCGCAGCCCGCAGGGGCTGTCCCGCTTCCTTCCGCAGCGGTTCCGAAACGGTCGCAAGGTGGTGGCGCCCGGCTTTCTCGAGGAGTCCGGGCGGCTGAGCATCGCCGATCCCGGCGTGCTGGCCAGCGACCCCATCAAGATGCTGTCGCTGTTCCGGCTGGCGGACAAGACGAACCACGACCTGCACCCGGACGCCTTTTCCGCGGTCAGCCGATCGCTGAGCCTGATAACCCCGCGGCTGAGACGGGATCCGGTGGCGGCGGAGGTGTTCCTCGACATCCTGAGCCGGGGCCGACACACCTTCAAGACCCTCGAACTGATGAACGAAGCGGGCTTGCTGGGGCGTTATCTGCCGGAGTTCGGGCGGGTCGTGGCCCAGATGCAGTTCAACATGTACCACTCCTACACGGTCGACGAGCACACGCTGCGCGCCGTCGGCGTGATGGCGGACATCATGGCTGGCCGGCTGGTGGAGGATCATCCGCTGGCCGTGTCCATCGCGCCGATGGTGGAAGACGTCGAGGTCCTGTTCCTGGCCATGCTGCTGCACGATACCGGCAAGGGCGGGGAGGGGGGCCAGGAGCTGGCGGGTGCCCGGGCGGCCCGGTCTGCTTGCGAACGCCTCGGGCTGTCCCCGACCCGGGTTGAAGCGGTGGCCTGGCTCGTCGAGCATCACCTGGTCATGTCGGACTTTGCGCAGAAGCGGGATGTGACGGACCCGAGAACCGTCGCCGATTTCGTGCGTATCGTGCAGGACCCGGAGCGGCTTCGGGCCCTGCTGATCCTGACCGTCTGTGACATCCGCGCCGTCGGCCCGGGTGTGTGGAACGGCTGGAAGGGCCAGTTGCTGCGGGATCTCTATGCCGCCAGCGAGGCCACGTTCCGGGGCGGGCGCTCGGACGCTGCGGCCGAGCAGGCCCGCCGGGCCCAGGCCGATGCTGCCCGCGCCGCCCTGGTCAGTTGGACCGGCGACCCGACGCCGGAATTGCGGGTCTGGGCTCAGCAGATGGAGGACGCCTATTTCATGGCCTTCTCCCCCGAGGAACAGATGCGGCACTATGCCCTGATCGGGCGGGCCGCGACCCAGGGCGGGGCCGCTGCGTCATCGGAAATCCGCCGGGATTCGCCAGTGGCGGAAGTCTCCGTGGCGGCCCTTGACCGGCGCGGGCTGTTCGCCGATCTGGCCGGCGTCATGGCCGGGATGGGCGCCAATGTCGTCGGGGCCCGGGTCTATACCTCCAGCGCAGGTCAGGCTCTCGATATCTTTCTGGTCCAGGACATGGCCGGAGGACCGTTCGGCTGCGACCATCCGCAGGGAACGGCGCGTCTGGTCGAGGCCCTCGAGGCGGCCGGGCGCGGGGAGCCGGCCCGGATCGAGGCGGTGCGCTGGTCCGACCCGGGCCGCGCGGCGGCGTTCTCCGTGGCCTCCACTGTCTCGGTGGACAACAACGCTTCGGAAAGTGCGACGGTGATCGAAGTGTCCGGCCGGGACCGGCCCGGTCTGCTGGAAGCCCTGGCCCGCACCTTCGCCACGGCGGAACTCACCATCCAGTCCGCGCATATCGACTGCTATGGGGAACGTGCGGTCGACGCCTTCTATGTGGCGACCCTGGATGGTGGAAAGCTCGAGGATCCACGCCGTATCAGCCCGCTGCGGGAAAGCCTCATGACCGTCCTGCAGGAGGGTGAACCGGATCCGGCCAGTGCGTCGGCGCGGCCGAAGCGGCAGAAGGCCCGGGCCAGCGTCGGCCGCTGACCATCGCGCCCCGGAGCGGGACGGGAGGCCCGGTCCGGTCGTCCTGTCCGGCCGTCGGCCTCAGCCCAGCGCCAGTGATCGCGGCAGATCCCCGGCGGCGGCACCCGCCTCGCGTGCCAGGACGCGCCGGATCGCCGGGGAGCGATCCGCGACGCTGAGGGCCAGGCCACGTATCCAGCGCAGACTGTCATGGTCGTTCGAGAAGACGCGGGCGATGAGATCGGCCGCAGTGACGGCGCCCGCCACGTCCAGCCGCCGCCACCGGGCATAGCGATCCAGGACCAGGCTGCCGCCGATGTCTTCGCCCAGGTCCCGCGCGTCAGACAGCACCTCCGTCAAGGCCGCCACATCCTTGAGACCGAGATTGAGGCCCTGACCGGAGATCGGATGCAGCCCGTGAGCCGCATCCCCCACCAGGGCCAATCGATCACCGGTCACGGCGCTGACCCGCTGAAGGGACAACGGATAGGCGAACCGCGGGCCGATCAGGGTCGGCCGGCCGAGGTCATCGCCGAAGCGTCGGGCGAGCAATGCGGTGAATGCCGCTTCCGGCATGGACTGGAGTGCCCGGGCGCGATCGTTCCTCTCCGTCCAGACGAGGGACGCGCGGTCTCCGGTCAGGGGAAGGATCGCCAGGGGGCCAGCGGGCATGAAGTGCTGCCAGGCGGTGCCGTCGTGGCGCTTCGCCAGGGCCACCGTCGCCACGACACCGGTCTGGCCGTATCCGGACGTTTCCGCCCTGATGCCGGCAGTCTGGCGCAGGACGGATCGCCGACCTTCGGAACTGACCAGAAGCTTCGCGCTGACCGTTTGGCCCGTGTCGAGCCGGAGACGTCCGCCATTGGCCGCGATGTCGGCACCCGTCACTCCGGCGGGTCTCAGGACCGTGACGCCGGACCGGGCCAGGGCGGCCAGAAGGGCGGACAGGACCTGAGTGTTCTCAATCAACCAGCCCAGAGGCTCGCCCGCCTCGGAGTCCCCGAGGTCCTTCGCAGAGATGCTGAGGCGCACGGGCAGGGTTGCGCCCGCGCCGGCACCCGGTGCCGGCCCATCGGTCACCACGATCCGTTCCATGGGCTGGGCCGCAGCCTGAAGTCGGGCATCAAGGCCAAGGTTGCGCCATTGTCGCATCGCGGTGAAGGCGATCGCCGAGGCGCGGCCGTCAAACGCCGTGGCCTCCATGGCGACCGGCAGGTTGGCGTCTACCAGGGCGACGGAGAAGCCCGCCTGGTCCAAGGCCAGGGCCAGGGTGGCTCCGGTCAACCCGCCGCCTGCGATGGCGACATCAAATTCGGTCTCGATGTGCATGGGTCCTATCTGGCCCTTCCGACCCGTCAGGTCCAGATCACCCGGCCTTACAATCCGGGGTCCCGTCCCGAACCTCCGCGCCTGGTAAACGCGACATTAACGGCTGTTGGCTCAGGGTTGCGGCTTCGCCGCTTCCCCGGACTGCGCAATCGGAGATCTGAGTATGGCCAATACGGCTGCCGAGCAACCGGCGCATCTGCTGCTCCAGACCTGGTCCAGCCTGCGTCTGGTCTGGCGTGCCTCCTGGACGACGCGCCTGCGGGGGGGTGCGACGGCCCTGTTCGGGCTGGCCCTGCTGATCTCGCTGATGTCCTACAATCCCGCGGACCCCAGCTGGAACGTGGCATCGGCGGACACGGTCCGAAACCTGCTCGGCCATTCCGGGGCGATCCTGGCCGATGCCGCGGTCCAGAGTCTGGGTCTGTCGGCCTGGATTCTGGCCCTGATCCTGATCTGCGCCGGGATTGCCCGAGCCGGTGCGCGGGATCTCGTGGCCACCGGCCCGGCCTATCGCCTGCGGCTTCTGACCGCCCTTGTCGGGGCCGTGCTCCTGTCCGTGGCCCTGGCGGGACCCCGCCCGCCGGTGATCTGGCCCCTGTCGTCGGGTCTCGGAGGATTCTGGGGCGACGGCTGCCTGTCCGGTCTCGCCACGTTGTTGCGCATGACGGGCCTGCCCGGTGCCCGCATCATTGCCGCCGCCCTCATGGGTCTTGCGGCAGTGGGGCTTCTGGCCCGGGCCGCCGGCGTGGGGGCCGCCGATCTGATCACCGCCCGGGCACGACTGGCCGACGGAGGCGCCCAGGCCCTGTCCCTGGGAGAGCGACTGTTGGTCCGCCGCCGGGATGTGGCAGCGACCGAAGATGCCGAACCGGTCCCCGTTCCCGCCCGCACCCGCCGGGCAACGGCGGAGACGCCTCCATCGTCCATCGCGAGCTCGCCGGTGGACATTGCCGGCCGCGCTGTCCCCTCGGGGATCGACGACGACGATGACGATGATGACGACGTACCCCCCTTCGACCTGGCCCCCGCGGCCGGAGGTGCCAAGGTGGCGAGCCCCAAGTCGCCGAAACTGTCGGCCCGGGAGCAGCGGGAAAAGCAGGTGGCCTTCGACTTCGTCCAGCCCGGGGGGTTCCGCCTGCCGGAGCTGGCGATGCTGTCCAAGGCCAAGCCCCGGATGAGCAGCATTGATGAGGGTGCGCTCCGGCAGAACGCGAAGCTCCTGGAGACGGTCCTATCCGAGTTCGGCGTCAAGGGACACATCGACCAGATCCGACCCGGTCCGGTGGTCACTCTCTACGAGATGGTGCCAGCGCCGGGGGTTAAGCACAGCCGGGTCGTCGCCCTGTCCGACGATATCGCCCGATCCATGAGTGCCAGGGCCTGCCGGGTCGCCGTGGTGCCCGGCCGGAACGCCATCGGCGTGGAGCTTCCCAACCCCAGACGAGACACGGTCTATCTGCGGGATCTACTGGCCTCGGCGGACTACGAGAAGTCCACCGCCGCCCTGCCCCTCGCACTGGGAGAATCCATCGGCGGCGAACCCTATGTGGCCGACCTCGCGCGCATGCCGCACCTGCTGATCGCGGGCACCACTGGCTCGGGCAAGTCCGTGGGGGTCAACGCCATGATCCTGTCGGTGCTCTACCGTCTGACCCCGGACCAGTGCCGGTTCATCATGATCGATCCCAAGATGCTGGAACTGTCGGTCTATGACGGAATTCCCCATCTGCTGGCCCCGGTGGTCACCGACCCGAAGAAGGCGATCGTCGCCCTCAAATGGACCGTGAAGGAGATGGAGGACCGCTATCGCCGCATGTCCAAGATCGGTGTGCGCAACATCGGCGGCTTCAACGAAAAGGCCCGCGAGGCGCTGGCCCGGGGCGAGCATTTCGAGCGGACCGTCCAGACGGGCTTCGACGATGCCGGCCGCCCGATCTACGAGACCGAGACGGTCCGCCCGGAGCCCATGCCCTATCTGGTGGTGGTCATCGACGAAGTGGCCGACCTGATGATGGTCGCGGGTAAGGACATCGAAGGTGCGGTTCAGCGCCTGGCGCAGATGGCCCGGGCCGCCGGAATTCATCTGATCATGGCTACCCAGCGTCCGTCGGTCGACGTGATCACCGGCACCATCAAGGCCAACTTCCCCACCCGGATCAGCTTCCAGGTCACCTCCAAGATCGATGCGCGAACCATCCTGGGCGAGCAGGGTGCCGAACAACTGCTGGGCCAGGGAGACATGCTCTACATGGCGGGCGGCGGCCGCGTGACCCGTCTGCACGGGCCCTTTGTCGCAGATGACGAGGTCGAGGCCGTGGCGAGCTTCCTTCGCCAGCAGGGTGAGCCCCAGTATCTCGACGACGTGACCGAAGGCGGTGACGACGAGGAGGGCGGCGGCGGTGACATGCCGGGCAACGGGTCCAGCGGCGACGATCTCTACGACCAGGCCGTGGCCGTTGTGACCCGGGACCGGAAGGCGTCGACCTCCTACATCCAGCGGCGCCTGCAGATCGGCTACAACCGGGCCGCCTCCCTGATCGAGCGGATGGAGAAGGAGGGGCTGGTCGGGCCGGCCAACCATGCGGGCAAGCGGGACATCCTTGCGGGACCTCCGCCGCCGGTCTGACGGCGGTCCACGTCACGGTCTCGTGCGGGTGCCCTTGAATTGACGCAACATCCGTGTTCACAGGCGGCTCAGTCTTCGGAAGCTCGCCCATGCTCAGTCGTCGTCAGTCGCTCGGTCTCGCTGCCTCTCTGGCCCTCGGCTCCGCCATGCTGTCGGTCGGGCCCGCTGATGCGCGCGCTCTGAAGCTGACGCCGCAGCAGTCCGGCAGGCTTCAGGCGGCCAATGCCTATCTGACCGACCTCAAGTCCGTGCAGGGACGCTTCAACCAGGTGGACGCCCAGGGGGTCGAGACCTCCGGGACCCTCTGGCTCAAGCGTCCCGGAAAAGCGCGGTTCCAGTACGACGCGCCTGCAGATCTGCTGGTGGTTTCGGATGGCGCCAATGTGATGGTGAATGACCGGCGACTGAAGACCTTCGACCAGTACCCGCTCTGGGCGACGCCGCTGGGGCTTCTGCTGGCCAAGCAGGTGCGCCTCGACAAGGGCGTGGACGTCACCGCGGTGACCGAGACGGCCGATGGCTTCACCATCACGGCCCGGGACGGTCGCAAGCAGACCGAAGGATCGATCTCCCTCCACTTTGCGGCACAGCCCGTGGCCCTGACCGGCTGGATCGTGACCGATGGTCAGGGGCAGCGGACCGAGATCACCATCGGTGCCCTTCACGGGATCACCGATCCGGACCCGCAGCTTTTCGTCCTGCGTGACCCCAACCCCCGTCGGGGCAAGAACTGACAGGACTGGGGCCGACGCCCTTCCGGGACCGTGCTCAATTTACAACAACGAAGAAAATTACGATTCGACGTTGACTTAACCGGTTGAGCGTGGCAATTTGAACACGCTTCAGAGCGGGGCCCTCAACGGTGTCGCCTGATCGTCCCGCCGGACACCATCCCCTCCCGGCGCGACACAACTATGATCCCTATGCCCGGCCGCGAGTCCCCCCCTCTCGCGGCCGGGTTACTTTTTGGGGATGCGATGCCGGCCGCCGAGGCATCGATCCGCTTCGTCCGCCTTGCGTCGCGACGTCGTCCGCGCCATGTCTGTGCTGCCCGTCCTTGTAGGACGACCCGTTCCGCAGGCCCCCGAATGTTCATCCAGACCGAGCACACCCCAAATCCAGAGACCCTGAAGTTTCTTCCCGGCGAGCCGGTCTCCCCCGAGGGTCCCCGTGAGTTTCGCAAGGGTGACGCGGATCCGGGCTCGGCCCTCGTGCGCGCACTGTTCGAGATCGAAGGCGTCGTCCGCGTCTATTTCGGATCCGACTTCCTGACCATCACCAAGGACGGCCCGGATCACGACTGGAAGCACTTGAAGGCGCCGATCCTGGCCGCGGTGATGGACCACTACACGGCCGCCGAGCCCCTGTTCGCGGACAGTCTCCAGGCTGCCTCCGGTCAGCATGACGACACCGCCTACGAAGGCGATTCCGCGCAGGTGGTCGCCGAGATCAAGGACCTGCTGGACACCCGGATCCGTCCAGCGGTCGCCCAGGACGGCGGCGATATCCTCTTCGACCGGTTCGACGCGGAAAACGGCGTGGTCTGGCTGCACATGCGCGGGGCCTGCGCCGGGTGCCCGTCCTCGTCCGCCACGCTGAAATCCGGTGTCGAGAACATGCTCAAGCACTATGTCCCGGAAGTGAACCGGGTCGAGCAGACCCTCTAGCCCCCTGCGACCCCACCGGATTCCCAGCCCATGACGTCTCCCCTTTCCCAGGCCGCCCTCGAACAACTCTTCACCCAGGCGCGGTCGCGCAATGCATGGCGCAAGGAAACCCTGCCGGACAGCACCTGGCGGGACCTCTATGACGTGCTCAAGTTCGGCCCGACCTCCGCCAACCTGTCCCCGGCGCGGTTCGTCTTCGTCACGACGCCGGAGGGCAAGGCGCGTCTGGCGCCGCATCTCTCCGAGTCCAACCGGGCCAAGAGCCTCGATGCCCCGGCCATTGTCATCATTGCCCACGACCTTGCCTTTGCCGACAAGGCCGCCGAACTGTTCCCGATCAATCCGGGGGTGGCCGCCTGGTTTGCCGCGCCGGCAGTGGCCGAGGTCACGGCCCTGCGCAACGGATCGCTGCAGGGAGCCTATCTGATCCTGGCGGCGCGGGCGCTGGGGCTCGACGCCGGTCCCATGTCCGGCTTCGACAATGCCGGGGTCGACCAGGCCTTCTTCGCCGGAACCACCTGGAAGTCCAACTTCATCTGCAGCCTCGGCCACGGGATCGACGACTCCTTCCCGCGCCTGCCCCGCCTGGCATTCGAGTCGGCGTGCCAGATCGTCTGACCCGGACGGCGGACCGTCCCGCCGGGGGGGATGCGATCCTGTCCCTCGACCTCTGCCTTGGTGCCTGTGTGGTCGCCCTCGAGCTTGACGGACGGGGGCTTGTGGCCCTGCGGGAACAGCCCATGGATCGCGGGCACCAGGAACGCATCGCCCCGCTGGTCCAGGAGGTCTTCGCCGAGGCCGGGATCAGCCTTCAACGCCTTCGCCGGATCGGCGTGACCACCGGCCCGGGGTCGTTCACCGGTCTTCGGGTGGGTCTCGCCTTTGCCCGGACGCTGGCCATGACCCTCGGCTGCGAGTGTGTCGGGCTGTCGAGCCTCGACGCCCTTGCGGCCACGGCCCCGTCGCGCGGCACCACCCTGTCGGCCATACCGTCCCGCCAGGACCTGATGTTCGTGGCCTTCCATGTGGACGGTGCGCCGGTGATGGCCCCGGACCAGCTGGGTCTGACGGAGATCGCAGCCCGGCTCGCCGAGATCTGGACCGGGGGGCACCTGACCCTGGTCGGGCCCGGTGCCCGCGCGCTGGCCCATCTCGCCCCGGCGGCAACCGTGCGCGATATCAGCTTTCCCTCCGCCGAGGCCCTCGCCCGGCAGGTGGCCGCCGCGCCGACCGGCGGACCGCCGCCCAGGGCCCTTTACCTGAGGGCTCCCGACGCCCGGACCCTCGCGGAGCGGGGTGCCGGTGCCTGAGGCGAGTGACCCGGCTGCGCGCCTGGCCGAGGCCTCGCTGACCGATGCCGAAGCGCTGAGCCGACTGCACGCGCAGGCCTTCGACCGGGTCTGGAGCCCGGCGGACTTCGTCGGTTTCCTGGAGACCGGGGCCGTTGCCTATCTGGCCCGCATCGAGGGCACCGCCGTGGCCATGGGACTGTTTCGCGCCGTCGTCGACGAGGCGGAGGTGTTGACCCTTGCCACCGGTCCCGCCCTTCGCGGTCGCGGCCTGGCCCGCGCGGTGCTCGACCTCGCAATGGACAATCTCGCCGCCCGGGGTGTTCGGAGGATGACGCTGGAGGTGGCCGCCGACAACGCCCCGGCGCGGGCGCTCTACGCCCGATCGGGGTTTCACGAGATCGGCCGTCGTCGGGCCTATTATCCCCGACCCGAAGGCGCGGTGGACGCCCATGTGCTCGCCCGGACCCTTGAGGCGCGCAATGGTGCATGACCTTTCGCCACGACGCTTAACAGGGCGCTGCATTGCGCCTATGTTCCGCCCCTGAACCCGCAGCAACCGGCCGACCCGTGGATCGCATCGAGAAACTCTGCCTCGAGAAGGGCATGCGCATGACCGATCAGCGCAAGGTGATCGCCCGCGTCCTGTCGCAGGCTCAGGACCATCCGGATGTGGAAGAGCTCTACCGCCGGTCCTCCGCCGTGGACCCGAACATCTCCATCGCCACCGTCTATCGCACGGTCCGCCTCTTCGAGGAGGCTGGAATCATCGCCCGCCACGACTTCCGCGACGGGCGGTCGCGGTATGAGCAGGCGGGGGAGGAGCACCACGACCACCTGATCGACATGAAGTCCGGACAGGTGATCGAATTCATCGACGAAGAGATCGAGCGGCTGCAGCATATGATTGCCGCGCGGCTCGGATTCCGGCTGATCGATCACCGGCTGGAGCTCTATGCCGTGCCCCTCGAGCCAGGCGAGACCTGATCCCGGAATGGACACCCCCCCTTCGACGCCGCGCAAGCGCGTCCACATCAAGACCTATGGCTGTCAGATGAATGTCTATGACAGCGAACGCATGGCCGACGCCCTGGCCCCGGAAGGCTATGATCCGACCGACGATGCGGCGACGGCCGATCTGGTGCTGATCAACACCTGCCATATTCGGGAAAAGGCGTCGGAGAAGCTGTATTCGGACCTGGGCCGCCTGCGGGACATGAAGGCCGAGCGGGAGGACGGTGCCACCGTCACGATCGCCGTGGCCGGCTGTGTCGCCCAGGCTGAGGGAACGGAGATCATCCGGCGCGCCCCGGTGGTGGACCTGGTGGTCGGGCCCCAGTCGTACCATCGCCTGCCGGAGCTCGTGGCCCGGTCCCGTTCGACCACGCCCCCCGTGGGGGATGGTCAACTGGCTGCGGATTTCGAGCCGCAGGCCAAGTTCGACCTGCTGCCCAAGCTGCGGCGGTCTTCCGGTCCCACGGCCTTCCTGACGGTCCAGGAGGGGTGCGACAAGTTCTGCGCCTTCTGCGTCGTGCCCTATACCCGTGGGGCGGAATTCTCCCGTCCGGCCGCCGATATCATCGCCGAGGCCCGGCGGCTCACCGAAGCCGGCGTGCGCGAGATCACCCTGCTGGGCCAGAACGTCAACGCCTATCACGCGGAGGAAACCGCCGGTCCTGTGGCGCTGGCGGACCTCATGCGGCGGCTCGCCGAGATCCCGGGGGTGGCGCGGCTGCGCTACACCACCAGCCACCCCAACGACATGACGGACGCGCTGATCGCCGCCCACGCGGAGATTCCGGCGGTGATGCCCTATCTTCACCTGCCGGTGCAGTCCGGGTCGGACCGCATCCTGAAGGCCATGAACCGCCGGCATACCGCGGCGAGCTACGTCCGGCTGGTGGAGCGCCTGCGGGCGGCCAGACCTGATCTGGCCCTGTCCGGAGACTTCATCGTCGGCTTCCCCGGGGAGACCGAGGCGGATTTCGAGGCGACGCTGGCGCTCGTCCGGCAGGTGACCTATGCCGGGGCCTTCACCTTCAAATATTCCCGGCGACCGGGTACCCCCGCCGCGGGGGCCGATCAGCAGGTCCCGGAGGCAGTGAAGGCCGAACGCCTGGCCCGGCTCAATGCCCTGCTGGAGGATCAGCGTCAGGCCTTCAACCGCTCCAAGATCGGGACCGTGATGCCGATTCTGTTTGAACGGCAGGGCCGTCACGCCGGCCAGCTGATTGGTCGCAGTCCCTGGCTCCAGTCTGTCTGGACCGAGGCACCGGAGACCCTGATGGGGCAGATCGCGGAGGTCGAGATCACCGACGTCGGCCCCAACAGCCTGGTGGGCCGGCGGCTGGGGGCCAGCCCCCGGTCCGGTGCGGCCGCATGAAGACGGCCGCCGAAGACTTCCTGCCCCTCGCCGATGTCGCCGCCCGCGCCGTGGCCGGCCCCCGCGGCCGGCACGCCGCCCTGATCGAGGATGCCTTCCAGGTCATGGTCGAAACGCCGGGGGGCGGTGTGCGATTCACCGGCGACGGTCCCGGACGGGCCCGAGCCCGCCGGACTGTGGAAACTCTGGCGGAGCGGGCGCTGCAGGGCCTCGAGGTCACGGAGGGGGACGTGCGCACAGCCATCCTCCAGGCCCGGACCGGGGCGGTCCGTGGCGTGCGGCCGGCCATGCCGGTGGGTCGGCGCGGCGCAGTGGCCCCCAAGACCGAGGCCCAGGCACGGTATCTGGATCTCCTGGCCCACCATGACCTTGTGTTCGGCATCGGCCCGGCCGGAACAGGAAAGACCTTCCTGGCCGTGGCCCACGGGGTGTCGATGCTCTCCCGGGGCGAGGTCGACCGGTTGGTCATCACCCGTCCCGCCGTGGAGGCGGGGGAGCGCCTCGGCTTCCTGCCGGGGGATCTGAAGGAGAAGGTCGACCCCTATCTGGCCCCCATCTGGGAGGCCCTTTCGGACCTGATGGGTCGCGAGGCCCTGGACCGACGCCGGGACCGGGGAGAGGTGGAGGTCGCGCCCATTGCCTTCATGCGCGGCCGGACCCTGGCCCACGCCTATGTCATCGTCGACGAGGCCCAGAATGCCACCCGGTTGCAGATGAAGATGATCCTGACCCGCCTCGGCGAGGGCGCCCGGATGGCGGTGACCGGTGACCCCAGCCAGATCGACCTGCCCAACCTTCGGGACAGTGGCCTCGCCCACGCCGTCTCCATCCTCGACGGGGTCGAGGGCGTCGCGGTCGCCCGTTTTTCCGCCGCGGACGTGGTTCGCCATCCGTTGGTGGAGCGGATTGTCCGGGCTTACGACGCCGACGCCGCCCAGACCGGGGGCGGCCGCTGATGCCGCGGACGTCTGCGGCGGTCGAGATCGATGTGGAAATCGAGGATGCGGGCTGGACCGATCGCCTCCCGGATGTGGAAGCGCTGGTGGTCGCCGTGGCGAGGGCCGCCCTTGATCCGGACCAGTCGGGGGCTGTCACCGTGCTCCTGACGGACAACGCAGCCGTCGCCGAACTCAACCTGCAGTTCCGGGGTCGCGACGGCGCGACCAATGTGCTGAGCTTTCCGGCCGCGGCCAGCGCCCGCCCGCACCTGGGCGACCTGGCCCTCGCCCTGGGGGTCTGCGAGGCGGAAGCCCGGGCCCAGGGGAAGCCGCTGGCGCACCATCTGCAACATCTGGTGGCGCATGGGGTGCTTCATCTAGTAGGCTTTGATCATCAGTCCGACGGGGAGGCCGAGATCATGGAGGCGCGGGAACGCCGCATCCTGGCCAGCCTCGGCATCGCGGACCCCTATGCCGTGCCGGATGATCCGTCACCGGCCCATACGGAGCCCTAGGCGACCGACCCCATGGCGACCTCAGACCCCCGATCCGGCACCGCCTCCCCTCCGTGGATGCGATGGTTTGGAAACCGCCGGAAGCCGGACCCCTGCCCTCAGCCGACGGCCGCGGAAGAGGAGGCCGTCGATCTCATAGATCAGGCGGAGGCGTTCCAGACCCTGCGGATCCGGGATGTGATGACCCCCCGGGCCGATATCGTCGCCCTGGAGATCTCGCTGCCGCTCGACGAGGTGGTGCGGCGCTTCGCCAGGAGCGAACTGACCCGGATGCCGATCTATCGGGAAACCCTCGATGACCCCGTGGGCGTCGTCCACATCAAGGACATCGTCCTCTTGCTCGCGCCGCCCGAGGATCCGGCGGCCACGCCGGCCCCGATCCCCTGGAAGGAACCGGTCCTGCATCGCCTGCGCCGGGACGCGCTGTATGTCCCCGCATCGATGTTGTGCTCCGATCTTCTGCTGCGGATGCGGGTGGCGCGGATCCACATGGGCCTGGTGATCGACGAGTTCGGGGGCGTGGACGGCCTTGTGACCCTCGAGGACCTGCTGGAGGCGGTTGTCGGGGAAATCGACGACGAGCACGACGACGACGAGACGCCGGATCTTGTGACCCGGCCCGGCGGTGTGATCGAGGCGGATGCCCGGGCCTCGCTGGAGGATCTCGAGGCGGCACTGGGGCGCTCCCTCCAGCCCCCGGACGAGGAGGAGGAGATCGACACGGTGGCCGGACTGGTGGCCACCCTGGCCGGTCGTGTTCCGCAGCGCGGCGAGGTCATCGTTCATCCCGACGGTTACGAGTTCGAGATCATCGACGCCGATCCCCGCAGGATCCGGCGGCTCCGCATCCGCCCGCCCAGCGACAGTCCGGCCCCGGAGGACACGCCGCGATGAACGCCCTTCTGCGTGTCCGCAAGGGCGGTCCGGCCGCTGTCCTTGCGGGCCTTGCGGCGGCGCTGGCACATCCGCCCTTCGGGTTCCTGCCCGGTCTCCTGGGCTTTTCCGTCCTCTA
Source organism: uncultured Caulobacterales bacterium (assembly GCA_903874895.1). Lineage (GTDB taxonomy): Bacteria > Pseudomonadota > Alphaproteobacteria > Caulobacterales > Caulobacteraceae > CAIMFV01. The sequence continues at coordinate 35,281 of CAIQUG010000028.1, forward strand.
TCTGCTGCTGTTGCGGACCGCACCGGAGCGGCCGTTTCGATCCGCCTTCTGGCGGGGTTGGCTGTTCGGGCTGGCCTATTTCGCCGTGAGCCTCTGGTGGATCTCCGAAGCCTTCATGGTCGACGTCGCCGCCCACGGCTGGCAGGCCCCCTTCGCTGTCGCAGGCCTCGCCGGAGGCCTCGCGCTGATGTGGGGCCTGGCTGCCGGGGTGTGGCGTATCGTCACCCCTCCCGGGCTGGCCGGTGCGCTGGCCTTTGCCGGCATCCTGGCTGTCACGGAATGGCTGCGGGGCCACATCCTCACGGGCCTGCCGTGGAACCCGCCCGGCGCCGCCTGGGCCGCAGGGAGCGCGGTCAGCCAGCTGGCCTCCGTTGTGGGCATTTACGGCCTGACGCTGTTCACCCTCATTCTCACATCCCTGGTTGGTCTGGCGGCCGTGCCTGATCAGCGGCACAGGGCGCCGCCGGTGCTCGCGGCCGTGTGTGCCCTGGTGCTCGTCTGGGGTTTCGGCGCGAGCCGTCTGGCCATGGCACCTCACGGGCCGCCAGGACCGGTGGTTCGCATCATCCAGGCCAATGTGCCCCAGACGGACAAATGGGATGCGCGGACCTTCACCGAGATCCTGGAGCGCTACACCCGCCTGACCGCGGCCCCCGCGTCGGGCCCGAAGCCGACCTATGTGATCTGGTCCGAGACTGCCATTCCTGCCCTTCTGGACGACTATCTGGCAGAGGGCACCTGGACCGCGGCGACCGTTCAGGCAAGTCTGCAGACTGGCCAGACCCTGATCCTGGGGGCCGACCGGGCCGAGCCGACGGCCAGCCGGACGCGCTACTACAACAGCCTGTTCGTCCTGCGCCGCACCGCCGTCGGCTTCGACCGCCTGGCGGTCTACGACAAGCATCATCTGGTGCCGTTCGGCGAGTATTTCCCGGTGGACAGCCTTGCCGAGGCCACGGGCCTGAAGAAGCTCGTCCATGTGGGCGACGGCTTTGACGCCGGGCCGCCGTCCCGGGTCGTGCAAGCCAAGGGGGTCCCCGGCTTCGCGCCGATGATCTGCTACGAGAGCCTGTTTCCCGGCGCCATCGCGGACGAAGGTCGACGCGCCGCCTGGATCGTCAATGTCTCGAACGACGCCTGGTTCGGGCGCACGAGCGGGCCGATCCAGCATCTGAACCTCGCCAGCTACCGGGCCATCGAGACCGGGCTGCCCATGGCCCGGTCGACCCCCACGGGCGTGTCGGCCATGATCGATGCCTATGGCCGCTCCCTCCGGCAACTCGGTCAGGGACAGGAGGGCTTCATCGATCTTCCCCTGCCGGCCGCAGCGCCCGAGACGCCCTATCACCGGTTCGGCGACCTGATTTTCTGGGTTGTAATTATCACTATGTTTTTGCACGCTATGGCATTATTTGTGTCGGGAGGGCGAGGGGATCGTGCCGCGGTGTCGTCCTGTACGAGCCGGACGGTCGCTCCGCCCAACCCAACTCTGTCAGGCGACGCCTGAATCTGCCTGGCACCGCGGGCGGTTCGCATGCGATCCCCCTGCCCCGTCGAGAGGCCCATGACGTCAGTCCACGACACAGAACGCGCCCCGAACATGGTCGACCTGCATGTGGGCATGCGAATCCGATTGCGCCGGAAAGCCATGGGTCTGAGCCAGGACAAGCTCGCCGAGGCGCTCGGCCTGACCTTCCAGCAGGTGCAGAAATACGAGCGGGGGCTGAACCGCGTCAGCGCCTCCAAGCTGTACGACATCGCCCGAACGCTACGCACGGCGATCCCCTATTTCTTCGAGGGACTGGCCAGCCCGGAGACCGCGCACCGGTCCGACGTCTCCGAGCCCGACTCGGCAGAGTTTCTCTACGATCTGGTCATGACCCCGGAGGGGCTGGAGCTCGCCGCCCTGTTCCCCCGGATCGAGCGGAAGCACCGCCGTCTGGTCCTCGAAATGGCCCGGGTCCTGGCCGGCGAGTCACCCGTCGATGCGAATGTCGACTGACACCGGCGCATGATCGGACGGGCGCTCCCACTCCCGCACCGTATCGTGCACGCGGGCGTCGGCGCGACCGCGGTCGCGGGCCGCCGGGGCGAGGCCCGGACTGGCCCACAGATGGTCCAGTCGCAGCCCCCGGTTGGACTTTCGGAAGTCCTGGGCGCGATAACTCCACCAGCTGTAGAGCTTCGTCGGCTCCGGTACCGCCTCCCGCGGCAGGTCGACGAAGCCGAGGGACGCCTGCATCCGGGCAATGGCCTCCAGTTCCACCGGCGTGTGACTGACGACCTTCAGCATCTGCCGGTGACTCCAGACGTCATTCTCGCCCGGCGCGACGTTGAAGTCGCCGGTGAGCAGCAGGGGGGCCCTGGGATCGCGGGCGGCCATCTCGTCGGTCGCGCGCCTCAGGAAGTCGAGCTTGTGCGCGAACTTCGGATTCTCCACCGGGTCGGGGGTGTCCCCGCCAGCGGGAATGTAAAGGGTCTGGATCTCGATGCCTTCGACGATCACGCCGACACTGCGGGCGTGGCCCTCCCGGCAGAGGTCCAGCACCGGGGCCGGTGTGATCGGCAGGCGGGACGCGATGGCCACCCCGTGCCAGCCCTTCTGCCCCCGGAGCGCCAGATGGGGCAGGCCCATCGCCTCGAAGGCGCCGACGGGAAACTCCCCGTCATGACACTTGGTCTCCTGGAGGCACAGGACATCGATCGCAGCCTCGGTGACGAACCGGGCCACCTGATCTATGCGCAGGCGGACGGAATTGATGTTCCAGGTGGCGACCCTGAGGCGCATCGCAGCTCTCCGATCCGGGTTGACGGGTCTATCGCCCGCGGGGCGACCAGAAGCCGACGATCCGGCGAACCTCGTCCAGCGTCGGCTCGGCCACGGCGCTGGCCGTTTCCGCCGCCGCCGCCAGCACGCGATCGATCTCGGCGGGATCGGCCAGAAGGCAGCGCATGCGCTCGCCGATCGGGGCGATGGCCGATACGGCCACCTCCACCAGGGCGGGCTTGAAGGCCCCGAAACCCTGACCGGCGAAGCGGCCGAGGACGTCCAGCTTGGTCTCCCCCGTGAGGGCGGCGTAGATGCCCACCAGGTTGTCCGCTTCCGGCCGGGCCTTCAGGGCCTCCAGGGTATCCGGCAGCGGCTCGGGGTCCGTCTTCGCCTTGCGGATCTTCTGCGCGATGGCGTCGGCGTCGTCGGTCAGGTTGATCCGGCTGTAGTCCGACGGATCGGACTTGGACATCTTGGAGGTGCCATCCCGCAGGCTCATCACCCGGGCGCCCGGCCCCTCGATCAGGGGGTCCGGCAGGGGAAAGAACCCGGGGACGGCAAAGTCGTGATTGAACTTCGCCGCCACGTCGCGGGTCAGCTCCAGATGCTGTTTCTGGTCCTCGCCCACGGGAACGTGGGTCGCCTTGTAGAGCAGGATGTCCGCCGCCTGCAGGACCGGATAGGTGTAGAGCCCCACCGACGAGCGCTCCTTGTGCTTGCCCGACTTCTCCTTGAACTGGGTCATTCGGTCGAGCCAGCCGAGGCGGGCCACGCAGTTGAAGATCCAGGCGAGTTCGGTATGTGCACGCACTGCGGACTGGGGAAAGATGGTCGCCTTCGTGGTGTCGAGGCCTGCCGCCATGTAGGCCGCGGCGATTTCCCGGGTCTGGGAGGCCAGCTTCTGCGGGTCCTGCCAGACGGTGATGGCGTGCTGGTCGGCGACGAAAAGGAAGGGCCGCTGGTCCTGCAGATCCACGAACTTCTTCAGTGCGCCGAGATAGTTGCCCAGGTGCAGCTCGCCCGAGGGCTGGATGCCGGACAGGACGCGGGTGGGACCGGCATAGACGGGGGGTGCGGTGTCGCTCATCTCGGGGCTCTTAAAGGGAATTGTCGCTGATTGCATCCGCCGATCGCGGCGAGCGGCGCAGGGCCGCACGGATTTCCTGCAGGGTCAGCGCCCGCAGGGCGAACAACAGGACGAGATAGATCACGGCCCCCACACCGACCGCCAGGATGACGGCAATCTCCTTGCGGTGCAGCAGCCATGGCTCATACAGGGAGCGGGTCTCGCCGGCCAGGTAGAGCAGACCCGTCAGCAGGCCGCTGGCGATCATGATCCGGACCAGCCGGGACACGGCGGCGGCGGACGGGGCGTAGTAGCCCCGCTGCAGCAGGGCGCGGAGCATCTGGCCCACGTTCAGCCATGCGGCCAGGGCCGTCGCCGCGGCAATGCCGGCGACGCCGTGCATCAGGAAGAACAGGGCCACGCCCGCCACGACGTTCACCGCCACGCTCACCAGGGCAAAACGCATGGGGCTCCGGGTGTCCTGCCGGGCAAAGAAGGCCTGGTTCAGGATCCGGGTCAGCACGAAGGCCGGCGTTCCGAGGCCATACCAGAACAGGGCATTGGCCGTCTGGTGGGCGTCGAAGAGGGAGAACTCTCCCCGGGTGAAGAGGGCGTCGATCAGGAAGAAGGGCATGCCCACCAGGGCTGCGGCGGCGGGCAGGGAAAAGGCCAGGGACAGGGCCATCGCTTCATCCATGGCGGACTGTGCTCCCCCGTGATCACCGGACTGGACGGTGGTGGACAGGCGGGGCAGCAGGGCGACCCCGATGGCCACGCCGACCAGCCCCAGGGGCAGCTGGTAGAGCCGGTCCGCCGCCGCCAGCCAGGATCGGCCTCCGGGCACCAGGCTCGCGAGATTGCCGCTGATGAAAATATTGATCTGGGTCGCGCTGGCGGCGATGGCGCCGGGAATGGCAAGCCCGATCAGCGCCTTGATCTCCGGTGTCAGGCGCGGCAGGCGGACATCCACCCGGGCCCCGGACTTGCGCACGCCCCACCACAAGAGACCGGCCTGGAGGACGCCGGCCACGATCACCCCGAACGAGGCGGCATAGGCTGCCGAGACGGCGTCGGTCTGCGGCCAGACCGCCACCAGCATCACGAGATTCAGCAGGGTCGGGGCGAGGGCGGATACGATGAAGCGTCCGCGGGCCTGCAGGACCCCGGACAGGTGCGCGTAGATGGCCATGCAGGGCAGGTAGGGCATGGCGATCTGGGTCAGGGTGACCGCCAGCTTGAACTTCACAGGGTCATGGGCATAGCCGGGGTTGATCACGTACATCAGCCACGGCATGGCCAGCTGCGCTGCCACGGTGATGACGATGGTAGCCGCGGCCAGGGTGGCCATGGCATCGGCGGCCAGGACATCGGCGATCTCCTCCCCGTCGGTGGCGAGGCTGCGGGCGTAGGCCGGGACGAAGGCCGTGGCGAAGGCCCCTTCCGCGAAGATCCGCCGGAACAGGTTCGGGAAGGCGAGCGCCGTGTTGTAGCAGTCGGCGGCGATGGTGGACGACGCCCCCATCCGGTAGGTGATGACCAGGTCCCGCAGGAAGCCCATGACCCGGCTGATCATGGTCAGGCCGGAATAGATGGCGGAGGACCGCATCACGCTGGCACCCGGCCGCCGGTGGGCGGCGGCGGTCGCGCCGGCGGGGGCTGCGGATTTGCGGGGGGGCGTCATCCCCCGCCTATGCTCTCAACTTGCGCGACGGGTCAAGGCGCTGTGACGGCGCGGCGCGGGCGGTATATGAGGAGGCCATGCCGACCCGAACCCGCCAGCCTCTGACACCCATGAACGCGGCAACGGCGATCAAGTCCCGGGCCCTGGTCGAAGGTTTCGATACCGTGCGCCTGACGACCCTGCCCGCCGACGACCTGCGCGGGGAGCGCCTGGACCAGTTCCTGGCCCTGGGCCATCACGGGCAGATGGGCTGGATGGCCGAAACGGCGGAACGACGACGACATCCCAGGGCCCTGTGGGCCGACGCGCGGTCCGCCGTGGTGCTCGGCCTGAACTACGGCCCGGACCATGATCCGATGGCGGCGCTGGCCCATCGGGACCGGGGCGTGATCAGCGTCTATGCCCAGGGCCGTGACTATCACGACGTGGTCAAGAAGCGGCTGAAGGCGCTGGGGGGGTGGATGGCCAACGCCCTCGGAGGCGAACTGAAGGTGTTCGTCGATACGGCACCCCTGATGGAAAAGCCCCTGGCTGCGCAGGCCGGTCTCGGCTGGCAGGGCAAGCACACCAATCTGGTCAGCCGGACCCACGGTTCGTGGCTGTTCCTAGGGGTGATCCTGACGACCCTGGACCTGCCGCCGGACCCGCCGGAGGCCGATCACTGCGGCGTCTGCCGCGCCTGCCTCGACATCTGCCCGACGCAGGCCTTCCCGGCTCCCTACCAGCTGGATGCCCGGCGCTGCATCTCCTACCTGACCATCGAACACCGGGGGCCGGTGCCGCAGACGCTGCGTCCGGCGCTGGGCAACCGGATCTATGGCTGCGACGATTGCCTCGCCGTCTGCCCGTGGAACAAGTTCGCGCAGGTGGCGGCCGAGCAGGCCTTCCATTCCCGGGAGGCCCTGACCGCGCCCCGTCTGACGGAGCTGGCGACGCTGGATGATGCGGCGTTCCGGAGTCTGTTCGCCGGCAGCCCGGTGAAGCGCATCGGCCGCGACCGGTTCGTGCGCAATGTGGCCTATGCCCTCGGCAACAGCGCCGACACCTTGGCCGTCCCGGTGCTGACGACCTTGTGCCACGATGCCGACGAGACTGTGCGCGATGCGGCAGAATGGGCGCTTCGACGGCTTGGGGCACCGGCCGCGGACCAAGAGACCCCTTCCGCAGACGGTGGTTTCGGCGCATAGGGAGCGCCTCCCCAACTGACCTGTGTGTGCTCCATGGACCTTTCCAAGATCCCGACCGGCGTGAACCCTCCCTACGATGTGAACGCCGTCATCGAAATCCCCCAGGGCGGCGAGCCCGTGAAGTACGAGATCGACAAGGAATCCGGCGCGATCTTCGTTGATCGGTTCCTCCACACCGCCATGTTCTATCCCGGCAACTACGGCTTCATCCCGCACACCCTCGCGGATGACGGCGACCCGATGGACATCATGGTGGTCGGACCGACCCCGGTGGTACCGGGTGCCATCATCCGCTGCCGCCCCATCGGCGTCCTGAAGATGCGCGACGAGAAGGGCGGCGACGAGAAGATCCTGGCCGTTCCCGTGGACGCCCTGCATCCCTTCTATACGGGTGTGGACAGCTGGCGCGGCCTGCCGACCATCCTGACCGAGCAGATCGCCCACTTCTTCCAGCACTACAAGGATCTGGAAAAGGGCAAGGAAACCTTCATCGCCGGATGGGGCGATGCCGAGGAGGCCGGTCACCTGATCCGCGAATCCATCGAGCGGGCGTCGGCTGCGGATGAAACGCCGCGGAAGCTCCTCTCCCCGGCCTGATCGCCGGGGGATTTGTCGCGTCACCGAGATCGAGGGGGTGCCGGAGTGGCGCCCCCTTTTTTCGTTGAAGTCGCGTCAGCGCTTGATCAAGTCCAGATAGACCGGCGCAATGTCGCCCAGGCCCTTTTCCTGATAGCGCGTGGTCACGTGGTCCGCCGGGGGAACCCGCCAGTCGTCCGCCCGGTCCGCGGTCCAGGTCAGCTCGGGATGGGCGATCATCCGCTGCAACGCCCAGTCGGCATAGTCCGCCCAGTCTGTGGCGAACCGCAGCCGTCCCCCCGGGACAAGAACCCGGACGAGATCCGCGACAAAGGCCTGCTGGATCAGCCGGCGCTTGTGGTGCCGGGCCTTGGGCCATGGGTCGGGAAACAGGATGAACACCCGGTCCAGGCTGGCGTCGGGCAGTCGGTCGAGGATGTCGCGGGCATCGCCCACATGCAGCCGGACGTTCGTCAGTCCGGCCTCGGCGATGTGCCGCAGGGCGCTGGCGGCACCGTTGAGGAACGGCTCTGCCCCGATCAGTGTGGCCTGGGGGTGCCGGCTTGCCTGGCCAGCCAGGTGCTCTCCTCCGCCGAAACCGATCTCGAGCCACAGCTCGTCCCGACCGGCCCGCAGGCCGTCCCGGGTCATGGCGACGTCCAGGGGAACAGCGATCTGCGGCAGCAGGGTTTCCAGCAGCACGCCCTGGGCCGCCTTGATCGTGCGGGACTTCACCCGGCCGAAGGTGCGCAGGGGAGGATGGGGGTCGGACGGGCTCATGCGCAGGGGCATAGCCCGGTCAGTGGCGGTTGGCCATCACCGGACCGCTCAGGCGAGGCCTTTCAGGGCATCCACCAGATCGGTCTTCTCCCATGAGAACCCACCGTCGGCGTCCGGCGTCCGGCCAAAGTGGCCGTAGGCGGCCGTGCGGGCATAGATCGGCCGGTTCAGCTTCAGATGCTCTCGGATCCCGCGCGGGGTGCAGCCCCCCACCAGGTCCGGCAGGATCTTCTCGAGCCTGGCAGGATCGATGCGTCCGGTGTCATGCAGGTCCACATAGAAGCTCAGTGGCTTCGAGACGCCGATGGCATAGCTGATCTGCAGGGTGCACTTGTCGGCGAGACCGGCGGCCACGACGTTCTTGGCCAGGTAGCGGCAGACATAGGCTGCCGAGCGGTCCACCTTGGTCGGGTCCTTGCCCGAGAAGGCACCGCCCCCATGGGGTGCCGCGCCGCCGTAGGTGTCGACGATGATCTTGCGCCCCGTCAGGCCGGCATCCCCGTCCGGGCCGCCGATCTCGAACTTGCCCGTCGGGTTGATGTGCCACTCGGTCTCGTCAGTCACGAACCCGTCCGGAAACACCGACAGGATGTAGGGCCGGACCAGGTCGCCGATATCGGCGGGGGTGAAGCCCGGCTTGTGCTGGGTGGACAGGACGATGGAAGTGGCACGCACCGGGCGGCCGTTCTCGTAGGCCAGGGTCACCTGGCTCTTCGCGTCGGGCTCCAGCTCCGACCGCTCGCCGGAGTGCCGGGCAGCGGCCAGAACCTTCAGGATGTTGTGGCTGTACTGGAGGGTGGCGGGCATCAGCTCCGGCGTCTCGGAGGTGGCGTAGCCGAACATGATGCCCTGGTCGCCGGCACCCTCGTCCTTGTTGCCCGCGGCGTCCACCCCCATGGCGATGTCTGCGGACTGGGGATGCAGGTGGCAGGCGAAGTCCGCTGTCTTCCAGTGGAACCCGGCCTGCTCGTAGCCGATGTCCTTCACCGCCGCGCGAACCTTGTCCTCGAGGTCCTCGACGAGGCCGTCGGGGCCGCGCACTTCCCCGGCTAGCACGATGCGATTGGTGGTCACCAGGGTCTCGCAGGCCACGCGGGCATAGGGATCGGCGCTGAGGAAAGCATCGACCACCGTATCCGAGATCCGGTCGGCGACCTTGTCCGGGTGGCCTTCGGAGACGCTTTCGCTGGTGAAGATATAGGCGGGACGGATCACGGCGAGCTCCGGCAAGGGCGAGGGTCAGGCGAGGTTGGACCGGAACCTATAAAGATATCTTTATATGTGCAAGTCATTCTGACGGCGCGGTTTCCCGGATGATGATCGACGTCGCCAAATCGTCACTGGCGCCCTCCCGCCGCATCGGCCTATCGAGGAGCAATGCGGGCCGCCGGCCCCTCACCCTGACTTCGGGACTGCCGACATGTCCGGCTCCAATTCCCCCACCGATCCCGTCCCCGGCGCGACGGGCCAGATCGTCCTCGGCCGGGACGAATGGGTCGCCCTGCCGGACCTCGGCCTGCCGGCGATCCGGGCCAAGGTGGACACCGGCGCGCGGACGTCGGCCCTCCACGCCTATGGCCTGCAGACCTTCGGGCCTGCCGAGGCACCATGGGTACGGTTCCGGGTCCAGCCGATCCCGGGGCGGGCCGATGTGGACATCGACTGTGCCGCCGAGATCGTCGACCGACGCGCCGTCACCAGCTCCAACGGAGAGACGGAGGTCCGCTACGTGGTTCGGGCGGACCTTGTCATCGCCGGGCGTTCGGTGTCCGCCGAGGTGTCCCTGACCAATCGCGACGGCATGAGCAGCCGGATGCTGCTGGGACGACAGGCCCTGGAGGCCATGGGCGCGGTGGTGGATCCAACCCTGGCCGAGGCCCAGCCCGCCCTGGACTATGCCGTGTATCTCGCGCGCCCGGACGGGGCGACGCCGCCCTCGACCCTGCGGATCGCCCTGCTGACGGTCAATGCCCAGAACTATTCCAGCCGACGGCTGATCGAGGCGGCGACGGCTCGCGGCCACCGGATCGATGCCATCGACACCACCCGCTGCTACATGAACATCAATGTCCTCGCCCCTGCCGTGCTCTATGACGGCGAGGTGCTGGAGCGGTATGACGCCGTGATCCCCCGGATCGGATCGCCCCTGACGGACTACGGGCTTGCGGTGGTCCGGCAGTTCGAGATGACCGGCGCCTTCTGTCTCAACCGGGCCGCTGCCATCGGCGCGGCGCGGGACAAGCTGCACGCCCTCCAGGTACTGGCCCGAAAGGGCGTGGCCATGCCGACCACGGCCTTTGCCCGGTCCCCCAAGGACACCCGCCATGTGCTGGGCCTGGTCGGCGGCGCGCCCCTGGTGGTCAAGTTGCTGCAGGGCAGCCAGGGTCGCGGCGTGGTCCTGGCCGAAACCGCCCAGGCGGCGGAATCGGTGATCTCCGCCTTCCGGGATCTGGAGGCTGACATCCTGGTGCAGGAATTCGTCGCCGAGGCGGGGGGTGCGGACATCCGTTGCTTCGTCATCGGTGGCCGGGTGGTGGCGGCGATGAAACGCCAGGCCAAGCTGGGGGATTTCCGCTCCAACCTGCATCAGGGCGGTGAGGCGCTGCCGGTGAAGATCACCACCGCCGAGCGTGACCTGGCGGTGCGGGCGGTTCGCGCCCTCGGCCTGCAGGTCGCGGGTGTGGACATCCTGCGGGCCCATGACGGCCCCAAGGTGATCGAGGTGAACGCCTCACCGGGCCTGCAGGGGGTGGAACGGGCCTCCGGCAAGGATGTCGCGGATCTGATCATCCGCCATCTGGAAGGCCGGGTCGCGCCGGCGTCCCTGGCCGTGACAGCCCGGAAGGTCGCCCCTGCCGGTTGACCGGCGGCAGGCTTTGCGTCACGCAATCGGCGGGCCGGCCCGAACGGCCGCCGGATCGGATGGGTGGCCATAAATCGGATGCAGCAATCGAGCGTGTCACGGGTGGCTCTGATCGTTCTGGCCGTGATCGCCGCCGGGGCTGCGATGAACTGGGCGGCGGCGATCCTTACCCCCCTGGTGCTGGCCCTGTTCCTCACCGTCCTGATCGACAGCTTTGCCCGGTTCCTCCAGCGGCGGGCACCGTTCATTCCCGAATGGGCCGACCTGCCCCTGGCGCTGCTGATCTCCACCATCGGATTCGGCGTGACGGTCTGGGTCGTCGTCGACAATGCCGCCGCCTTTTCCACCAAGCTGGTGTCCGACGCCCCGCGACTGAACCAGGCATTGATGCAGGTGTCGGCCATCGCCGGGGTCACGGCCCCGCCCACGGTCGGCGCGCTGATCAACCAGATCAACCCGGCCCGCTATTTCGGCGACGTGGCCCACGCCCTCCAGTCCTTCGCGGCGGGAGCGGTCTATGTCTTCATCTATACCGGCTTCCTGATCGCCGCGCGGGCGGGCCTTCGCAGCAAGGTCGACGCCCTGTGGCCGGTCCTCGAGGAGCGTGAGCAGGCGATCCTTGTCTTCAGCCGGATCCGCGACGGGGTGGAGCGCTATCTCTGGATCCAGACGGTGACCGGGTCGCTGATCGCGCTCCTGTCCTGGGCCCTGATGGCGGCGCTGGGCCTGCAGAATGCCACGTTCTGGGCCTTCCTGATCTTCATCATCGTGTTCGTTCCCGTGATCGGCGGACTGATCGCCGCGGTCCTGCCGCCGCTGTTCGCCCTGGTCCAGTTCCCGACCCTGTGGGAGTCCGTCGCCCTGTTCTGCGGCCTGCAGGCGATCCTGTTCGTCGTGGGCAGCATCCTGCTGCCACGGATGCAACGGGACGGGCTGAACATCGACCCGGTGGTCGTGCTGCTGAGCCTGGCCGTCTGGGGAGCCATCTGGGGCATTCCAGGCATGTTCCTGTCCACGCCGCTGACGGTGACGGCGATCATCATCCTGGCCCAGTTCCCCAATGCCCGCTGGATCGCCGTCCTTCTCTCCGGTGATGGTCACCCCGAAGCCGGTTCGGCGGCGCGCCATCCCGGACCCGCCTGACCCGCCATCGCGGGAAGATCACGGGGGCTTGAACGGTTTTTGTGACAAACCCCCTCCCATCGCGGGTCTGGCTGCCTATCTTATGAGCGTCGGGCGCATCCCCCCTCGCCTGACTCATCGCACAGCCCGCGGCCCTTCGCGGTCACGGACTGTCGCAGATGTTCCCTGGCGCCTGCCACGGAACCCGCGCCGCCGGACGCCCCCTCGTCCGGCGGCGCTTGCGTTTTCACCGGTCATGACACGGCTTTTTCACCGAACCCCTTGTTGAAGCTTCGCTAAGGAGGTTTAGGGTAAATTCGCGTGAACCGATCCCGTTCAGAGGGTCGACAATTGCGGGATTCCCATGTTTTCCGAAAAGCCAACCCCCTTTTCCCGGGAAAACCTCCTGGAAGCGTTCTGCAAAACCGGAGATTTCGGGGCGCCTTCACCGGCGCAGCAGGACTTTGTAGGCCAGGCCTTCGACGACGCCCGTGCCGATGAACTGCCGGGGGTCACAATGGCCGATCTGGCGGCATGGCTGGTGCAGGCCTGGTCCGCGGCCGACCATCTGAATGGCGAACCGGTGATCCGCCTGACCCCGGCTGTGGGGGCGGCGGGACAGCCGCTCGGGCTTGACCTCCTCGTGGTCGCCCAGCCCGACGCGCCCTTCCTCGTGGACAGCGTGATGGGTGAGCTGTCCGACGGCGGTCTTGACGTCCGGGCGATGTTCCACCCTGTGGTCGCCGCGCGACGGGACAGCGCCGGTCGCCGGTCTTCGGAGGGCCAGAGCCGCCGGGAATCCGTCATCATCGTCGCCGTGGCCCCCGTGGGCGAGGATCGCCGGGACGCCGTGGTCGCCGGCGTCGCCGCGACGCTTTCGGACGTCCGCCAGGCCGTCGCCGATTTCGAGCCCATGCGCGATCTGCTCCGGCAGACCACCCAGGAACTGAAGCAGGCCCTGACGGCCGACGGTGCGGCCTTGCCACGCTGGCTCAAGGCCCGCGGGGCCCGGGCACCGGGCGTGCCGACGGAAACCGTGGATGAGTATCTCCACTTCCTGCGCTGGCTGGGCGAGGACCATTTCGTCTTCCTCGGCGCGCGGGTCTATGAATATCC
>CAIQUG010000029.1 GCA_903874895.1 uncultured Caulobacterales bacterium
CCCGCACCCGCACCCGCCCCTGACCGATCCACCCCGTGGCGGCGGCGTCGAAGTCCGTCTCGTCCCTGACTGCCACGTCTTCCCCGCGCCCCCTGCCCGCACCCTCTCAATTAGGTCTTTTGAATCTGCGAGTCGCAGCGTAATTTGCAGATCCCTGTTGAACAGCAGAAAGGAGGTGATCCAGTGTCTCATTGTCATCAGCCGCGGTCGCAAGCGACCTGGAGCCTCATGACCGAGGATCACGCCTGAACGCGCCCGTCGCCAACAGGCAGGTTTGCTGATCGCGTCCGCGGACGCGACGATGGAAGGCCGCTTCCCCTCGGGGAGGCGGCCTTTTTCATGCCCGGTGCTGAAGAGACGCCCGTCAGGCCCGCGGATAGGCGGAGTGCGAAGGCCGATCCGACAGCGCATTGAACAGGAAATGCCCGGCCGCGGGGGCCATGAAGGCTACCCCGACAAGCCCGGCCACCAGATTGGCGACATTCGCCTGCCGGAACATGGACACCAGCGCCCCGGCGAACAGCATGACCCCGAGCAGTCCCACCAGGGCATAGGTCAACCGGGTGGTCGGGCCGGGTGCAGGCGCCAAGGGGCGCGGTGGCGGAAGGTCCACCGTGACGCCCGCAGGCTGCGGCGCGGGCTCACGCTCTGCTCCCCCGCCGGACAGGGGCGGAACCAGTGTCTCGACAGGCGATCGCTGATCCGAGGGGGGGTCCACCTTCGGCGACCCTTCGGGTTGGGCAATCGGGTCGGCGATCCCGGGGGTCTGGCGTGAGGACGCAGGGGGCTCCGGCGCCACGGGGAGTTCCTGCGGCCCGTCTGGTGCGAGCTCGGGCATCGGTTCGGGCGGTGGCCCGGACATCGGCTCTGACGTCTCCGCCCTTGACACCTCGGCTGAGGGCCCCACTGGGAGCTCGGGTTGTGGCTCGGGCACGACCGCTGGCAACGGAACCGGAGCCGGCTCCGACCGTCGGGGGGCCGCCTCCCTGAGATATCGGCTGGGCCGCGGGGGGGGCGTCCAGCGGGCCGGCGGGACGACCTCGGCCGCAGCCGGTGCCGCCTGCGGAGTGCTGACCACCGCGATGGGCTCGGGTTCCGGCGAGGGAGCCAGGACGGCGGGAGGTTCAGGCTGAGGTTCGGGTCGGGTTTCAGGCCCGGCTTGCGGGAGACCCACCGGTTCGCTGACCGTCACGGCCCGACCGAGGAAATGGGCCCGTTCCGCCGCGCGGCGCTGGGCCAGCAGGTCCGTGGCGGGATTCCGGGGGCTGGCACCTGCGCTCCGCCAAAGATCCATGGCCGAAGCCGCGGGTTCGAAGGCTCCGGCGTTCAGGCTGCGCAGGACGGTGGAGCGCCGGAAGTTATCCAGGCCGATATGCAGGGCAAAGGCGTTGATCGCCTCGAACTGGTGCTGGGACAGAGGGCGCGTGACAAGGCTGTCCAGGGCGTTCGCCGTCTCGCTGAGATCATAGCGCAGCAGGGCGTCTGCATCGTCCGCCGTGATCGTCGCCCCCGCCCGCGCGAAGCGGGTGTGGCCATAGCCGACCAGCCAGCGCCCGTCAGCCTGCAGTTCGGCTTGCAGGCGCAGGGGCTCGTAAGGCCTGACAAGGTCGAGGGTGGCGGGCGTGACCCGCGCATTGAGATTCATTTGATCCATCGTGAAACGAGGCACTCACCGTCCGCGCATCCCTGCAAGATCGCGACCGGCACCGTTCCGATGATCTAAGGGCCCAGAGGCCGGATGACGAGCCGCCGAAAACAAAAAAGTCCGGGCGCAACGCGACCCGGACCTCATTGCCTGAAACGTGATGGTGCGGTCGAGAAGACTCGAACTTCCACGGGTTGCCCCACAGCGACCTCAACGCTGCGCGTCTACCAATTCCGCCACGACCGCTCGCGCCAGAGGGTGGGTGCGTAGCAAACGCCGCCTGCCTTGTGAAGAGCGTAACGCCGATATCGTCAGCGAATGCCGCCGGCCATGAAATCATAGACGTTGGCGGGGCCGGTCACGCAGATGGAGATCCGGTCGTCATTGATCTGGATTTCCCCGCGGGCGACGGGATGGTTGTTGGCGAGGATCCAGACCTCGTCATGCTCGGCGGCATCCAGCGGGATCACGGCCCCCCGCCCCATCCGCAGCAACTGCTGCATGGGCAGGATGCTCCGTCCCAGAAGGATGGAGATCTCGACATTGACGGCGTTGACCTGACTCACAGCGGGACGTTGCCTTCCGGACCTGACAGAGTGCCAACCTCACCGACTCAGCGCCCGTTTCCATGGCGGGCTGGCAACCCCACATTCGGACCAAGATGCTTGATCCATCGTTAACACACCCTGCCCCCTCCGGCCTGAGGCGCCTGGACGATCGCCCGGTTCAATGGGCCGTCAGTCCCGGGCGCGTGGACTATCCCGAAGCCGTCGCCGCCATGGAGGCCCGGGCCGCCGCCATCGCCGCGGGAGAGGCCGAGGAACTGGTCTGGCTGATCGAGCATCCGCCGATCTACACTGCCGGTGTGTCGGCACGGGACACGGACCTCTTGCAGGCGGAGCGCTTTCCCGTGCATCGCAGTGGCCGGGGCGGCCAGTTCACCTATCACGGTCCCGGCCAGCGGGTGGCCTATGTGATGCTGGACCTGCGGGCCCGCCGGCGCGACGTCCACGCCTTCGTCACCGGCCTGGAGGATTGGGTGATCCTCGCCCTGGACCAGTTCGGCGTCCGGGGAGAAATCCGCCCCGGCCGGGTGGGGGTCTGGGTGGAGCGCCGCGAAGCGGGCGAGCCCGTCCGGGAGGACAAGATCGCCGCTATCGGCGTGAAGATCCGCAAATGGGTCTCGTTCCACGGGATCAGCCTGAACGTGGAGCCGGACCTCGATCATTTCTCCGGCATCGTGCCCTGCGGCATCCAGGACCACGGGGTCACCAGCCTGGTCGACCTCGGTCATCCAGTCACCCTGGACGAGGCGGATGAGGCCCTGCGGCAAGGCTTTGGAGAGATCTTCGGCCCCGTGACACCGGGACCGCCGCCGGTCTAGGCCACCGGTTCCGGCGGCGCCGGCCGCAGGGGATTGGCACCGAAACGGTTGCTGCCCTCCTCCCCCGGCATGATGCCGAGTTCGATCACCGCCCAGATGACCACGATCAGGAACAGGGCCCGTGGTCCCGACGCATTCGGCCAGACCAGGGCAAAGGCCAGCAGCACCAGCGCGGCCCACCAGCCGGACCGACCGCGGTCGTGCAGGCGCTTCGACAACAGGCAGGCAGACGAGAACAACAGGGCCGGGTAGACGACGATGGCCGTCAGTCCCTGCAGGATCAGCGGCACGGCGTTGTCGTACAGCAGCAGCACGGCCATGATGACCGCCAGTCCCACGAGGAACGGCGACCGCGACATCCGTCCGCTGGAGGACAGAAACAGCAGCCCCCAGTCAATCTGTGCGCCGTTCATCGCATTCCGCCCATCGTCTTTGGCCCTGTCTGCCCGTCCCCGCCCAACGCGCCGGGTGGCATCGTCTTCCTATAGCCGTCTGCGCAGAGTCGGCGCCAGCCCCGTCACCGGTGACAGGGGGCGATCAGCCGAATTCCACCAACACCTCATCGGCCGCGACACTGTCGCCGGCCTTGGCGCCGACCATCTTCACCACGCCGTCCCGCTCGGCCCGGATGATGTTCTGCATCTTCATGGCTTCGATGACCGCGACGGTTTCGCCTTCCTTGACCTCCTGCCCGAGGTGGACGTCCATCGAAACGACCAGCCCCGGCATGGGGGACACGATCAGCCGGGAGGTATCGGCGGCCTGCTTCTCCGGCAGGCGGGCGTGCAGCTCCGCCGAGTTCGGGGTCAGCACCAGCACCCGTGCCTTGGCGGCCCGGTGACGGATCACCAGACCCTCCAGTGCCGGCATGACATGGGCCGAGAACGGAACGCCATCCAGCCGCGCCTTGAACAGCGGCAGGCCCGGACGCCAGTCCACATGCGAGAGGGTCACCATCCGTCCCTCGTCCTCGAAGGTCACCGTCATCGCATCGGACTGCGATGCCACTCGCACCCGACGGGAGGACTTGCCGATCACCACCACCCATTCGGACCGGGGGGCTGCATGGCCCTCGTGACGGGTGGACTGCAGGCGCTGGACGAAGGCGGCGACGGCCGCGAAGAGGTCCGCTTGTCCGGCGTTCAGATCCGCCCCCTTGAAGCCCTCGGGGAATTCCTCGGCAATGTAGCCGGTGGTGATCTTCCCGGACTGGAACCGGGCCTGGTCCATCACCGCCGAGAGAAACGGGATGTTGTGACCCAGCCCCTCGATGTGGAAATCCTCCAGCGCACGGGCCATGCCGGTGATGGCGTCGGCCCGGGTCTCGCCCCAGGTACAGAGCTTCGAGATCATCGGGTCGTAGAACATGGAGATCTCGTCTCCTTCCCGCACGCCGGCGTCGTTGCGGACGATGTAGTCGCCGTGGTCGCCCTCTTCCGGCGGCGAATAGCGCACCAGACGGCCGATGGACGGCAGGAACTTGCGGTACGGGTCTTCGGCGTAGATGCGGCTCTCGATGGCCCAGCCGCGGATGCCCACGTCCTTCTGGGCGATGTTGAGCTTGTCGCCGTAGGCAGAGCGCAGCATCTGCTCCACAAGATCGATGCCGGTGATCAGCTCCGTCACCGGATGCTCCACCTGCAGGCGGGTGTTCATCTCGAGGAAGTAGAACTTGCGGTCCTTGTCGACGATGAACTCCACCGTCCCGGCGCTGTCGTACTGGACGGCCTTCGACAGGGCCACGGCCTGCTCGCCCATGGCCTTGCGGGTCGCTTCATCAAGGAACGGCGACGGCGCTTCCTCGATCACCTTCTGGTTCCGCCGCTGGATCGAGCATTCCCGCTCGTTGAGATAGATCACGGTGCCGTGCTTGTCGCCCAGCACCTGGATCTCGATGTGCCGGGGCTCGGTCACGAACTTCTCGATGAACACCCGGTCGTCGCCGAAGCTGCTGCGGGCCTCGGACTGGGCGGCGGGGAAGCCCTCCTCCACGTCCTTGCGGTTCCAGGCAATGCGCATGCCCTTGCCGCCGCCGCCGGCTGACGCCTTCATCATCACCGGATAGCCGATCTCCTCGGCGATCGTGATGGCGTGGGGCACGCCTTCGATCACGCCGATATAGCCCGGCACGGTGGAGACGTTGGCCGCATTGGCGAACTTCTTGGATTCGATCTTGTCGCCCATGGCGTCGATGGCGTGGGGGTTCGGGCCGATGAACACGATCCCGGCTTCCGCACACTGGCGGGCAAAGGAGGCCTTTTCCGACAGGAAGCCGAAGCCGGGGTGGATGGCTTCCGCCCCGGTCGCCTTGGCGGCCGCGATGATCTTGTCCGCGACGAGGTAGCTTTCCGACGCTGCCGGCGGGCCGATCAACACGCTCTCGTCGGCCATCTCGACGGCCAGGCTGTCCGCATCCGCTTCGGAATAGACCACCACCGTCTTCACTCCGAGACGGCGGGCCGTCTTGATGATGCGGACAGCGATTTCGCCGCGGTTGGCGATCAGAATCTTGGAAAACATGGGCGAATGATCCTCCGTGGTCCGACCGCCGCAGATCCGGGCGCGCCATTCCTCCCCTGCGAGTTAGACGTGACGGACGGGATTGGCAATCATGTCGCAACGGACGGGGACGTGAAGTCCCCGCCCATCGCCCCTGCCCTGCGCGATGTCGTCGGTGAGCCGATCGCTAGAGTTCGGCATTGCAGGCCATCTGGGTATTGCATCCGGCGGCCCCGCCCGCTGTCCGGGCCGGGGACAGGCTGTTGGCGTGCATGACCAGATTGGTCGGGCTCGCAAGGATCGCGAAGCTTGCGGTGGACGACACCCCCACGTCCCCGCAGTCCACCGAGACTGAACCCGGCGTCACCGGCTGGCAGTTCGGCGTCGCGCGCATGGGAGGCTGGAGCTGAGCCGACAGGACGGCCGTGGTGGAGGAACTCCAGGTCCCTGCCAGGCCGTAGAGCGCCGGCGTCAGCTGGTAATAGCGGCGGCAGAGCTCGAGTTCGGCCCCCGGCAGGCGGACCTGGCGCGGCGTTGCCTGACCGCCGGCCTCGAGCTGGAAGGCCGCGAGACCCACAATGTCCCCCGGGGCCAGCGCGCCGAGGCTGAACTCCACCTGCCCGCCGAACGCGAAGCCCATCGGCAGGACGAAGCTCTGCTGCACCCAGGTCCATCCCGGCCCGACCGTGCCGAGGGACATCCAGCCCACGTTCGTCCGGCTGGAGGACTGGTCTGCCACGGCATAGGCATAGAGATTGACACCCAGCCCGAAGGATCGGGAGGCCTTGACCCAGCCGGACAGGGTGACCCGCTCCCCCGCCAGGTCGGCGACCACGAACTGCTCCAGCGTCTGGCTGACCGCGGCGCTGGTCACCGCCCCCCCGGCGGTCAGGCACATCGCCGAGATGACGCCCTTGGGCAGCCCGCTGGTGATCATCGAGGCCGTGGACGGGGCACCGGCCGACCAGACCTGCCAGCGGTCCGCGGCAAAGCTCGTCTGGTCCGTCGGACAGAGGATGGTCGTTCCACGCTGCCAGATCTCGAACCGGCCGTTGATCAGCCGGTTCCGTGCGCCGGACCGCTCCTGCGGGAACATGTTGTACCATCCCCCGGCCCCGAGCACGAGGAGGGCCTTCTCGTCCTTCACATAGATCAGATGCCCCTCGACGACGGGCAGGGTGCTCCAGTTGCCGCCCTCGTAGCGTGCCAGCTTGTCGGTCAGGCCCATCCAGTCGGCGCTGGTGGGAGACGGCGGAACCAGCCAGATCTGCCCGTCCATGGGCGAGGTCGGCGGGGTCAGCAGGGTGCGGCTCTCCACCGCGGTCTGGACCAGACCGTCGAGGGTGGCGAGCGCCCCGTTGAGGGTCACGTGCTTCTGGGCCTGACCGGCCGCCAGATAGGGCAGACCAAGGCGCGGTGTGTTGGAATCGGACATGGGAGGGCTCCTGCGGGGCGAAAGATGCGCCCCTCAGTGTCCCTCAGCCCCGGCCGGGGGGGATAAGTCCGCCGTATCCCCTAACCGGTGACGAGTCCGCTGGCCTGCCGCACATAGCCGGTCTTCACCGCCAGTTCGGCCTGGGCCTGCTCATATTCGGAGATCAGCCGGGCGATGAATTCGCCCGCGGGCGGCGCCGACCGGATCGCGCCGATTCCCTGGCCGCAGCCCCAGATGTCCCGCCAGGCCTTGGCCTCCTGATTGCCGCCGGACCCGAAGTTCATCTTCGACGGATCGCTCTGCGGCAGGTCATTGGGATCGAGACCGGCCCGGATGACGGACGGCGCCAGATAGTTGCCATGAACCCCGGTGAACAGGTTGGAATAGATGATGTCCTCCGCGCTGCTCTCGACGATCATGTCCTTGTAGCCGGACACCGCATTGGCCTCTGCCGTCGCGATGAAGGCCGAGCCCATGTAGGCGAGGTCGGCGCCCATGGCCTGGGCCCCGAGGATGGCGCGACCCGTGGCGATGGAGCCGGACAGGGCCACCGGCCCGTCGAACCACTCCCGGATTTCCTGCACCAGGGCGAAGGGCGACAGGGTCCCGGCATGACCGCCGGCCCCCGCGGCCACGGGGATAAGGCCGTCGGCCCCCTTCTCCACCGCCTTGCGGGCAAAGCTGTTGGTGATCACGTCGTGCATCACGATGCCGCCGTAGCTGTGGATCGCGTCGTTCACTTCCACCCGGGCCCCCAGGGAGGTGATGATCACGGGGACCTTGTACTTGATGCACATCTCGATGTCCTCATCGAGACGGTTGTTGGTCCTGTGGACGATCTGGTTGACGGCAAACGGCGCAGACAGCTGGTCCGGATGGTCCCGGTCCCAGGCGGCCAGCTCCTCGGTGATCCGGTGCAGCCATTCATCCAGCTGCGAGATCGGGCGGGCGTTCAGGGACGGGAACGATCCGACGATGCCGGCCTTGCACTGGGCGATGACGAGGTCCGGTCCGGAAATGATGAACAAGGGCGAGCCGATCACCGGCAGGCGAAGGCGATCGCGAAGGATGGGAGGTAGAGCCATGGGATCCCCGGTGCTGGCAAGATGGCGTGTTCCCCGGTCGGGGCGACGGTCCGGCGCATCCTAGGGCCACAAAGCGGCGGCGCAAGATCACGTGACGGAAGGTCACCTGCTTGACGCCCACGGGCTTCCGGGGGCAAGTCCGGACCCTTGAACGGAATTGCTTCGGGAGTGGTCTGTGACACAGACGGCGGATCGCCTGGCCAACGAATTCCCCCCCGTGACCCGCCAGGACTGGCTGGCACTGGTGGAGGGCGTCCTCAAGGGACAGTCCTTCGACCGTCGGCTGGTCCGCGCCACGGCGGACGGCATTCCCGTCCAACCGCTCTACACCGCGGACAATGCCGGCCCCGCCGTCGGTCCCCTGATCGGCGCCCGGGACATTGATCGTCCCTGGGATCTGCGTGCCGCCATCGCGCATCCCTCTCCCACCGAGGCGGCACGCCAGGCCCTGCAGGATCTTGAGAACGGGGCCGCCTCCTTGCTGGTCCGCATCGATCCGACCGGCGTCCGGGGCGTGGCCATGGCGGATCGATCCGATCTCGCCGCAACCCTCTCCGGTGTCCTGCTGGATCTGGCACCGGTCGCCCTGGACGCCGGTTTTCTCGGTCCCCACGCCGCTGACTGGCTGGGGGAGCTCGGCAAACGCTCGCCCCAGGCCCCCCTGGCCTTCCACATGGATCCCCTGTCCGCCTTCGCGGAAACCGGGACGAGCCCCGGCCCCATCGAAAGTCACATGATCCTCGCGGCGGAAACCGGCGTGCGCTGGACCGCGCCCTATGCCCGGGCCAGCCTGTTCCTGGCCACCGGGCGGGTCGTGCATGAAGCAGGTGGGTCGGAGGGGCAGGAGCTGGGCTTCGCCCTTGCCGCCACCGTCGCCTATGCCAAGGCCCTCGTCCGCGCCGGCCTGCCCGTTTCGGAGGCTTTCCAGCGCATCGTGCTCGGCGTCAGCGTGGACGCCACCTATTTCAACGGCATCGCCAAGCTCCGGGCCCTGCGCCTGTTGTGGGGCAAGCTGACCACCGCCTGCGGCGTGACGGCAACGGCCCGCATCGAGGCCCGCTCGTCCGCCCGCATGCTGTCCACCCTCGACCCCTGGGTGAACCTGCTGCGGCTGACGGCGGCGGGCTTTGCCGCCGGTGTCGGCGGCGCGGATGCCGTCGTGCTGGCCCCGTTCACCGAGCCCCTCGGACGACCGACGGACTTTGCCCGGCGCCAGGCACGAAACACCCAGCTGGTGCTCATGGAAGAAGCCAATCTCGGCCGGGTCGCGGACCCTGCGGCCGGGGCCTGGTACCTGGAGACCCTGACCGACCAGATGGCCCGGGCGGGCTGGGCGGCCTTCCAGGCGATCGAAGCCACGGGGGGGATCATCCCCGCCCTGCAGCAGGGACAGCTCCAGAAGTCCGTCGCAGAGGTCCGTCAGCAACGGCAGCAGGACACGGCGACCCGCAAGACAGGTCTGATCGGTGTCACCGAGTTCCCGATCCTGACCGACGCGCCGGTGGAACTCGACGGCGTCGACGTCTCCGCCTTTGCCCGGCCGAGCCCACGGGTCCAGCTCCCCGGCCCCGCCGGTCGGGCGGAGCCCCTGCCCCCGTGGCGCGCGGCGGAAGCCTTCGAGGACCTGCGGGATCGTGCCCGCACCCAGTCCACTCCACCGGTCGCTTTGCTGGCGACGCTGGGCACGCCCCGGGACCATGCCGCCCGGGTCGGCTTCAGCCAGAATGCCCTCGCGGCCGGCGGCCTGTCCGTCGCGGTACAGCCCGCAGCGGCCATCACCACGGCGGAGCAGCCTGTGGCGGTCCTGTGCGGCACGGACGAGGCCTACGTCGCCGAGGGCGAGGCCGCGGCCCGGGCCCTCAAGGCGGCCGGGGTTCGCCGCCTGCTGGTGGCCGGTCGCCCGTCCAATCAGGACGCCCTTCGCGCCAGCGGCGTCGACGGTTTCATCTATGCGGGCGCTGACCTCGTTCAGATCCTCGCTCAATGCCTGGAGGCCTGCGCATGACCACGCCCTTCACCACCAAGGACTGGCACGCCGTGCCGACCTTCGCCGGACGGGTCGCGACCCAGGACGACGTGACCGCCGGTCAGGCCGTCTATGCCCTGAGCGACACCTTCAACGGACAGGCCGTGGATGGTCAGTTTCCCCAGCCGGTGATCTGGTACGATGAGGACGATGAGTACGGGGCCCTGATCGTCCAGGCGGAGACGCATGATACCGAGGACGGTGAGACCCTCGAGGTGCTCGGCCTGGTCCTGCCCAATGGCGAGACGGTCGTGGCCTTTGCCGACGACGTGGACGAAGTGGACGCCACCGATCCGTTCTGGGTCGCTCTGGTCGAGGCCTTCGACGACGATGACGACGGAGACGACGCATGAGCGCCACCTTCCCCGATTTCGCGAAGCTCGACTTCGACGCCGCGCATGATGCGCCGGTCCCGACCGCAAAGGAGGGTGCCGAGGGATGGGAGACCCCCGAGGGCCTGACGGTGAAGCCGGTCTATGAGTCCCGGGACGTGGCCGGACTGGCCCACCTGGGCGGCTATCCGGGTCTGGCACCCTTCGTCCGGGGTCCCTACCCCACCATGTACGCCACCAATCCGTGGACCATCCGGCAATATGCGGGCTTTTCCACCGCGGAGGAGTCCAACGCCTTCTATCGCCGCAACCTCGCAGCGGGACAGATGGGACTGTCCGTGGCCTTCGACCTGGCCACCCACCGGGGCTATGACAGCGACCATCCCCGGGTGAAGGGGGATGTCGGCATGGCCGGCGTGGCCATCGATTCCATCCTCGACATGCGCACCCTGTTTTCGGGCATCCCGCTCGACCGCATGAGCGTGTCCATGACCATGAACGGCGCGGTGCTGCCGGTGCTGGCCCTCTACATCGTCGCCGCCGAGGAACAGGGCGTACCGCCGGAGAAGCTGTCCGGGACCATCCAGAACGATATCCTGAAGGAGTTCATGGTCCGGAACACCTATATCTACCCTCCGGCCCCCTCCATGCGGATCATCTCAGACATCTTCGCCTATACCTCGAAGAACATGCCGAAATTCAACTCCATCTCCATCTCCGGCTATCACATGCAGGAAGCCGGTGCGACGGCAGACCTGGAACTGGCCTACACCCTTGCCGACGGGATCGAATATGTCCGCGCGGGCGTCGCCGCCGGCATGGACGTGGACAGCTTCGCCCCCCGGCTCAGCTTCTTCTGGGCCATTGGCATGAACTACTTCATGGAAGTGGCGAAGATGCGCGCGGCCCGCCTGATCTGGGCCGGCCTGATGCGGCAGTTCCACCCGAAGGACGCCAAGTCCCTGTCCCTGCGCACCCATAGCCAGACCTCCGGCTGGAGCCTGGCGGCACAGGACGTGTTCAACAACGTGGCTCGCACCGCAGTGGAGGCCATGGCCGCCGCCGGGGGACAGACCCAGAGCCTGCACACCAATTCCCTGGACGAGGCGCTCGCCCTTCCCACGGACTTCTCCGCCCGGATCGCCCGCAACACCCAGCTGTTCCTGCAGACCGAGACCGGCCTGACCCAGACCATCGACAGCTGGGGGGGCAGCTATTACGTGGAGCGCCTGACCGCCGATCTGGCGGACCGGGCCCTGGCCCACATCGCCGAGATCGACACCCTGGGCGGCATGGCGCAGGCCATCGACGCGGGGGTGCCAAAGCTGCGGATCGAAGAGGCTGCTGCCCGCACCCAGGCCCGGATCGATGCGAACCGGCAGGCCGTGGTCGGCGTCAACCGCTACCGGCCTGAAACGCAGGAAGTCATTCCGGTCCTGAAGGTGGACAACTCCTCCGTCCGCCAGCAGCAGCTCGAGAAGCTGGCGCGGCTGAAGGCCGAGCGGGACCCTGCGGCGGTGGCCGCTGCCCTGAAGGCCCTGACCGACGGGGCCCGCGGACAGGCCAATCTGCTGGAGCTGGCCGTTGCCGCCGCCCGGGCCAAGGCCACGGTGGGCGAGATCAGCCTGGCGCTGGAAGAGGTGTTCGGCCGCCACCGGGCGGAGGTCAAGGCCATCGAAGGGGTCTACGGCCGGGAAGCCGGATCCGATACCAAGGTCGCCCAGGCCCGGGCCATGGTCGAGGCCTTCAAGCGCGCGGACGGCCGCGCACCGCACATCTTCATCGCCAAGATGGGCCAGGACGGACATGACCGGGGCCAGAAGGTGATTGCCTCCGCCTTCACCGACCTCGGCTTCAAGGTGGAGGTGGGCGAGCTGTTCCAGACGCCGGAGGAAGCCGCCCGTGTCGCGGTGGACAAGGGGGTCCATGTGGTCGGGGCCTCCTCCCTGGCGGCGGGCCATCTGACCCTGACCCCGGAGCTGAAGACCGAGCTGGACCGGGCCGGGGCCTCGAACGTCATGATCGTGGTGGGGGGCGTCATTCCACCGGACGACGTGCAGCCCCTGCTGGAGGCCGGGGCCGCGGCGGTCTATCCCCCCGGTACCGTGGTCGCCGAAGCGGCCATCGACGTCCTGTCCAAGCTGAATGTGCGGCTGGGCTATGCCCAGGAGCCTGCCGCCTAGGATGTTCCGGCGTCAGCCGAGGAAGACGATCCGCCGCCGTTCCGCGCCGGAGCGGATGTTGGCCACAAGGGACTCGTAGTCCGGCTGGCGGCGGGCCTCCGCATGGCTCAGCTCCGAATAATAGGTATCGTCCATGGCCCGGATCAGCATGTTGGCGCTGGTCCGGTGCGCCCGGAAGCCTGCGGCGATCAGGTTGGTCGGGGCCCCGAGAAGGACCGCCAGCGGTCCGGCGACGGGAATGGCCAGCACGTCCACCGACCCGATCAGGGTCCGCAGGCCGATGAGGACGATCACGCCGATGAGGGTCGTGAGCGGGACCCGGGCGCGCATGCCCTCTATCAGCAGCAGTGCGCCTGCGCTGAGACTGTAGATTTCCCCGGCAAAGGGGATCATCTCGAGGAAGCCGTCCAGACCGAAGCGGACGGGTCCCAGATGGATGACGTCATCGGACAGGTTGCCGATCCGCTCGATCGACAGCCGGATATTGTGGATATCCGCCAGCGTCTTCGCCATGGCCCCCTCCAGACGGCGCGGGATCCCCCGACGGAGCCCCTGCCCTTCCTATCCTTAACAGGGCGGCAAGGCTCAGCAAGGGCGGACGGCACCATCGCGCCCGTCAGGCGTTCGGCGTCCCCTTGGCCGTTGCCGCCGCCGTGCGGGCCCGGGACGGACGCTGGCGGGCCGGACGCGCGGCCGCCGTCGCGGACGGCGGGATCGGCAGGGGGGCCGGTGTCACTGCAAGCGCCGGTGGCGCGACGGGCAGGTCAGCGGACGTCGGTGCAGCGGCCGACCCGGC
>CAIQUG010000030.1 GCA_903874895.1 uncultured Caulobacterales bacterium
GTCCGGTGTCACCTTGATATCCCGCTGCAGGCGGAATGCCACAGCGTCTATGACTTCTGGATCCTTATTAATGGCGGCATTGACCTGCGCCGAGGCCGGCGCGCGGCGCCGGTGTGCGGGGTAGAGGTTGGTCGCGCCAACCTCGGCGACGACCTGCTCGGCTAGGATGTGGCTCTGCAGGATCTGGACGTAGGAGGCGATGACCTGCTGGTGGTCGCTGGAGGTCCCGCCGTCATTGCCGCCCCGCAGCCCCGGAGCCGTCGCATTCGGGGCGATGCTGAAATTGACGACCAGCGACTCGGTCGCGTCGAATTTCTGCGGCGAGAGCAGGACGACCGCCGCCGTGGCGCCGACGCCCACGAGCAGGCACGCTAGGATCACCCGGATGTGCCGGAAGACCAGGTACGCCAATCCGTATGGGTTGAATTCGATCGGCACGGCGGGGATCCTTGGTTGGCGGCGTAGCAGGCGGGCGGCGTGGGCTCAGAACACCGGCTTGCTCGACAGGCCGAAGCTGGTGCCGATGGAGAAGGGCAGGGCGTTGCGGATAAACTCGAACGCCATGCTGACATTTCCAAGGCGACCCCTCGGCACGTAGACGATGTCGAGGGGCTGGAGGAGGACGTCGGCGCCCGGATCGCGCCCGTTGAGCGCGGCGGCAATCTCGATCGAGTAGACGTGGGGACGGTTCTCGGCGTCGCGGCGGACGAGCAGCGCCTGGCTCGACTGCGCGGTGATCTTCAGCCCGCCGGCCCGGGAGATGGCCTGGACGGCGGAGATCTGCCCCGTGCTGACGATCTCCGAGGGGGCCGCGACCTCGCCGAAGACATAGACCCGCGTGCCGACGAAATTGCGCAGGGTGACCTTCACGTCCGATGTCTTGGAGCGGCACTCCAGGACATCCTTGCAGTACTTGTCGCGGACCTGGGTGGTGACATCGGGCAGCGTCCGGCCGCTGGCCTGGATCGGGTCGCTGTAGTGGAAGGTGAGCGTTCCATCTGGTCCGACGGCGACCTGCTCATCGAGATCGGGCGCGAGCGGGGTGTGCAACTCCACGATGTCCCCCGGCTGCAGCAGGTAGGGCGCGATGCCCCCCGCGGTGGACCGGGGGGCCGGCGGCAGCCGGCTGGGCAGGGACGCGCAGGCCGAAAGGCTCGCGGCCAGCAGCAGGGCGCTCACCAGGCGGCACGGGCGGCGAAGGGCGGCAGCCCCGGGGGGTAATCGATTTGGCATGACGAAGCCTCTCACGGCGCTGTCAGAGGAGCTTGTAGACGGCAGACGGAATATAACGCCGGCGACGGTTCAGGAAGACGCCCAGGACCGTGGCGTCCCGCCGCTCGAATTCTTCTTTCGCGTGCTGCACGACGGGCCACCGGGTCCGCTCGGCCTCCACGATCAGTACTACGCCGTCGATGAAGCGCCCGACACTGGTCACCAGCGGAAGCTCGCTGATCGACGGCGCATCGATCAGGATGATGTCGAACCTCTGCCGGACGGCGGCCTCCAGCCGCAGGGGGACCTGCCCGGTGCCGGCTTCGAAGAGCATGTCGAGGCGATCGGCGGGCAGGGACAGGATCTTGAGTTCCGGCCCCGCGGCCCGGAACGTCTTCGCCGGCGGGCTGTCCTCCACCTGCGCCCAGGTGAGGTGCGACCCGGGCGGCCACCGGCTGATGACGTTGCCGTCATCGCTCGCGTCGATATAGAGCACGGAGCGGGCGAAGGTCTTGCGCAGGGCCACCGCCGCCGCGACCCCCACCATGGTCTTGCCTTCGCCCCGCAAGGCCGACGAAAACATGATCGCCGCGCCGTACTCGTGGCTCGCCGCCGAGGAGCGCAGCGCGCCGCAGAATGCCAGGATTTCCGGGCAGTCCGCCGTGTCACTGACCGGGCAATCCGGTACCGCCGCCGCAACCCGGTTGGGGGGCGTCGAGACCAGGGAAGCCTTGAGTGCCGGTCTCACCACCCAAAAACTCCTGAAATTTCGGTGACTTTAGTGTCTCGAGATATCACAGCAGCCGTCCGGGCACATCCGAATTTTATGGTTAACGACGCGAAACCCGGTTGCCCGAACCGGGCCCGGCGCCTCGATTTGGACAAGATGGTTGCGCTGCGGCAGATTTTTGGTGCGCCGCACAATTTGACCTATGTTCCGCTCCATTCCGGGCGCAAAGATATTCGTCTCATGGGGGAAATGCATTCGTCGCCGAGATGCGCTTGCTACTGTAGTGGAGATCCTGGTGACGTAGTGGATATCCTGGTGACACTGATTCGACCGCAGAGACCCGCGTGTGAGCCGTCCACAGACCGCCGTCAATTTCGCTTTGACCCACCCCGCTCCCGGCATCAGGGAATTGGGTGACGCGGCCCCGCGCCCCGTGCTCGAGGGTGTGGCGTGCGAGCGGGCGGCGGAGTTGGCGCGTCTCTCCGACCGAGCCCAGCGCGTGGTTTCCAGCCGCGCCAAGCGCGCCGTGGACATCTGCCTGTCCGCCGGGTTCCTGCTGATGGCCTCGCCGCTGATGCTGACAATCGCCGCGGTCATCCACCTCGGGGGTGGGGGGCCGGTTCTCTTCCGGCAAGTGCGCGGCGGGCTCGGCGGGCGTCCGTTTGAAATCCTGAAGTTCCGGACGATGCGCATCTCGCCGCCGGGTGAGCCGGTCCGGCACGCGTCGCGGTTCGATGGCCGGATCACACCCGTAGGTGGATTTCTGCGGCGCACAAGCCTCGACGAGCTGCCGCAGCTTATCAACGTCCTGCGGGGGGATATGTCCCTCGTGGGGCCCCGGCCCCACGCCGTCGCCCACGATCACTTCTACGCCACCCAGGTCAGTGACTACACGATCCGGAGCATGGTCCGGCCCGGGCTGACCGGCCTCGCGCAGGTCTCCGGCCTGCGGGGGGAGATCCGCAGCACCGCGGATATGACCGAACGCGTCCGGCTGGATGTAGAATATATAAAGACGTGGTCGGTCGGCATTGATGTTATGCTGATCGCCAAGACATTCGTCCGGGCCCCCGTTGATCCCGGTGCCTTCTAGGTATTCTGAGCGTCCAGACGGTTCCGGCGACTTGCTGGGCCGGCATCCGGGCTCGCCGTCGGAGGCTGTGGCCAGTTTAGGGTTCCCGGGTGAGCATTAAGGCTCCATTTACCGGGCCCCACTAGGGGCGGGTTGGAGCAGCGGCAGTGGCCACACTGTCGCAGTCGAGTTTTTAAGTGCGCCTCGCCGTCGTGGCGCAGTTTTTGGGAGTTGAACGAATGCGCCTCCGGGTCTTGGCTATCCTATGCGCGGTGGCCCTTGCCCCCGCCCTTCCCGCCGCGGCGACGGCTCCCGTCACCGTGACGCCGCACAATCCGGTAGACCCGAGTGTGATCGCTCAGGACAAGGCGACCATCGCGGCGGACAAATTGATCCTGAAGGGTGACCCGAAGGGCTCCGCGGCGCGGCAGGAAGCGCGGATCGCGCTCGCGACGGCCAAGCTCCAATTCGCCCTCGACCTGCAGTCGCTGGGCGTTCCCGGCCCGTTGGAGGGCGTGGGCCTGCCGTTTATCCTGATGGGTGCGGCGGGGGCCGCGGTCACCTGGAGCCGCCGCCGCCGTGGTCCCGCTGGCGCAGCCAATGACAGCGCATCAGATAGCTGAGTCTCTCCGCCCCACCCGCCTGGTTCGCGGGTGGCGGCGATCCGATCTCCTCCCGCCGGTCCTATTTGCCGGCTTCTGCAACGCGGCCTTCGCCGAGATCGCGTGGCACGTCGTCGCGGACGGGCTGACGGCGACCCTGTTGAATGGCTTGGCGATCAGCGTGATCGTCTGGGCGGCGTTCTTCCTCGGGATGTACTGGCTGGCGCGCGGCGATACGCGCCCCGCCACCCGGCTGGACGCCGCGGTCTGTGGCGCGGCGCTCCTGACCTTCTTCCTGCCCTTCAGCAAGCCGAGCTGGGTCGGCCTCACCGGGCTCGGGCTCTACGCGACCCTTACGTCGGTCCGGGGCACGGACGCGAGGAGGGGGGCGGCCCTGCTGACGGCCATCACCTACCCGATGTTCTGGAGCAAGCAGATCTTCTGGCTGCTCAGCGACAAGATCCTGCCGATCGACGCAGTGATTGTCGCTACAGTCACGGGACTGACCCACACGGGCAATGCCATCCTGCTGCGCGGCGGGGGTCAGATCTTCGTCGCCCCGGGGTGTTCCTCTGTGGCGAACATCTCCATGTCCCTGTTCTGCTGGTTTCTGTTCAACCAGTACCGTAGCCGAGCGGCCCGGCCGATCGACCTCGCCTGGTGCGCCGGCATGTCGCTGGCGATGGTGGCGATCAATGTGACGCGCATGAGCCTGATCGCGCTCCACCCTGAACGCTACGACCTGATCCACGGCGAGGTTGGCGCGACCGTCGCCAGCGCCCTGTCGACCGCCGTGACCCTCGCGGTCTGCCACTTCGGGACCCGGCATGGCGATCTCGCGTAGACTGGCCCTGGGTTGCGTCCTCGTCCTCGTCACCCTGACGCCGAGACTGATCGGCGCCCGGTCCCTGACGGTGAGCTCGTTCGATGATCACAGCCTCCGGGACGCCACGTTGAGACGCTTCCTGGAGCGGTCGGGCGTCTCCGTTATCCAGGTCGTTGGCAGCGATCAGGTTCCGATCCTCAGGGTGCGCCGGGGGACATGTACCTCCCTGGTCTCCAACATGTCTCCCCAGGGCGTGCACGAGGCATTGCTGCGTCAACTCGCGGGGACCGAAGGCGATGACTTTAGCGTCGAGTTCCGGGGGCGAAATTATGCGCGCCAGCCCCGGTGGGCCACCTACTCCTACGACTTCTGGCGGAAGGCGGCGGGACTGTTCGGGGCCCGTGTCCCAGTCGGGGCGGTCACCGCGATCCTCACGCCGCCGGGCTGCCGGATGGATGACCTCAACTGGGTCGAAATCGACGCGCGCTGAGCGGGGTGCCCGAACCGGCCGGCTCAGCCTCCGGCGGGGTGTGCCGGCTTACGGCTTTCCCGCGCCGTCGAGGCCCGCCCTCCAGGCCAGCAGGATCCGGGACGACCCCCACGCAGCCAATGCGCCGGACACCGCGCCGGCCGACTTGATCAAGGCGTCAGCCACACGCGGGTCCCGGCTCGGGTCCAGGTATTGGCCAAGTTCGAGGAGGACGGCGAAGCCCACGAGCGCGAGGGTGGCGAGGATGCGACGCCGGGGATAGGCGGCGGCGGCGAGGAAGCCCGCGACGGCAAACGCCGCGCACCGCTCCAGATCGGGCGGTCCGAGGGAGGGCCGGAGGGAGAGGGGGCAGAGCGTGACATACGCGATAGCCAGGGCTACGCCCCACGCGGCACCCTTCAACGAAAGAAAGCGAACAGAGCCTCGGAACATATCGCCAGGCTAGCCCAGCGACGGAGCCGAATTGTGTCTGCCGCCCGGTTAAGGCGCGGCCCACGCGGGACTGTCGGGGAGGCTAGGAGGCCCGGTCGTCCGACGCGGCCGCGCTATCGTCTCGCTTGCGCATCGCGATAGCTAAAGCCACGGCACCGCCGGCGAGGAGAAACGGAAGCCCGACGCCCTCGACTGGGCCGGGCACGCCGGCGCCACCTTCTCTGTCCCTGGTGAACGGGATGCCGTTCCCGGAATTATCTTCGCTGTCGTCGTTGTGGTGCTTGCCGCCACCATGTCCGTCGCCCCGTTCAAAAGCGAAGGCCGGCATCGCACTTGCCGAGAGTACCAAGGCAGCAGTGATTGCCAGAGTTGTAGACTTGAGCATGGGTCAAGGCTTCCTTGCCTGCCTTAAATTCGCTCGATATTCTAGATTTTCAACGGAGTTCCCTTGACGGGAGAAAGTGTAAAGGACACATAATTCGTGGCCGCCCCGAGCGGGAGAGCCGCTCCCGGATCCACCGCCGGCTGGTCTTCGTGGAGTGGTCTGCTCAAAGGGTGGCCGCGCCTCAGGAGGTCAATACGGCCGCCCGTCCGGCTGGCGGGTCGGCCCGGACGGTGTCCCGCGCGATCCCGATGATCCAGCGCCGCGTCCGGTGAATATTCCCGTTTCGCCGGTCATCACCTGCTGCGCGACGGAATATTCAATCTGGAGGCGGAGTTGTCACCAGAGACGTCCAGTGCCGCGCCTGTCCGTTGTTTGCGCTATCCGCCCGACAACCGCCCGTGTCTGTTCCTGCCGGTCCATGTTGCAGGCGTAGACGGGGAGCGTCCCTTTGGGCGAATTGTCCGGACTGATGTCGTCCATCATCAAGGTCCTCAGTGGCTTTGCCGGTGTCCTGGTCGTCACCTTCACGACGCGGGTCCTCGGGGCGGGCGGCCTCCTCGCTAGCCTCGTCGTCGTCACGCTCGGCCTGTGGGCGGCGAAAGCCCGCCGCCGCAGTGAGCCGGCGGTGATCGGCCCCGCACGCTATGAGCCTCCGCCCCTCGACAAGCTCCGCCCGCAGCGGGCCTGGCGGGTGCCCTTCCGCAACGACGACGACCTCTGACTGCGGCTTAGTGAGGCTACCAATCTCCGCGCGGGTGCCGGCGAGATTGAGCCGCCGCACCTGCGCCGCGTCTTCCAGATCTGTCATTCCTCGCCAGTTGGCGATCGCCCAGCCTGAGGCGAGATTGACACGCTGATATCGGGGTCAGGGGGGCGGTACCGCCACGGAATTCTCGGCCAAAAACGCGGCGTAGCCAGCCTCATCCAGTTGCCCCGACGCCAGCAGGATGACGGCGGCTGCCGCCGCCTCCTGTCCGGCCGTGAACTGCCGGCCATTCAATTCCAGAAAGATGACGCCAACGAGGAAGCCGGTGCGCTTGTTGCCGTCCACGAATGGGTGGCTCCTCACGATCCCTGCCGTGTAGATTGCGGCGAGCGCAGTCAGGTCTGGCGCGTCGCCGTAGGCGGCGTGTTGTTTTGGGCGAGCGAGTGCGGACTTGAGTAGTCCTGCATCCCGCAAGCCAGGCGCGCCTCCGTGGAGCAGCAGGAGCCGTTCGTGGAACAGGAGCGTCTCCGGCTCCTCGATCCAGACGACTGCAGTCACTTCGCGAGGACGTGCAGCGTGTCTCGGTACCGCCGCATCACGTCCTCAGCCTTCGCCATTTTCTTCTCGAACTCCGGATCGTACGGCGTCAGGCGGTAGCCCCCTTCCGGCGTTTCCGACAGAAACAGCGGGGCGCCGTCCTGCGTCTGAAGGCGCGCAATCACGTCCTTCGGCAGTACGACGCCCAGTGAGTTGCCGATCTTGCGGACCTTGAGTTCAATCATGCCGGCCTCCCGCCGCAGTCTGTTCCCACTGATGTAATAACACGCGGTGGCGGCGCGCGGAACGAAATTGAACTCCGCGCGCGATCCGCCGCGTCGTTGTGATTGCTTCACCTCCCGACGATCGAGGCTCGCGTGTGGATTGGACGCTCGCCGCCCGGCCAGCTTCGCCGCCTCTCGGCAGCGGCCACCGCGATTCGCCGTCCGCACGGTTCTTCCTGACTCCCGAATTGCCCCTGCCGCCGGGCGGCGTCACTTCCGAGGTGCCGCCGGTCGGCCCGCCGGACCAGAGAGGTCATCCGGAGGTGTGTCGCTCCCGCGGCGACCA
>CAIQUG010000031.1 GCA_903874895.1 uncultured Caulobacterales bacterium
ACGAGGGGCGCTTTCTGCGGTGACTTCGGCATGCGGCCGTCGAGGCGAAGGGCATATCCGCCCTCGACCTGCGCCACATCCACCGTGCGATAGAACCGGCGGGGCTTTGTCAGGGACGGTTCATCTTGACCTGTCATAAGGGTCCTCGAGCCTCGAACTCTGTTCTCGCCGAACCAGCGGCTGGCGGCGGTTCTACAGGAAGTTCCCGGCAACGTCGTCAGGAGACAGACCATGCGGACACTTGGCTGATGAGCTTGCCCCCAAAGGACAGTCTGGCCGCCATGGCCGTCACCCGCTTCGGCCTCGGGGCCCGACCCGGAGAGATCGCGCGCGTTGCCGCCGATCCTCAGGGCTGGCTGAAGGCGCAGGTCCGAGCGGAGGCGGCACCCGTGCCCCTCAATCCTGTCGGTCTGCCCTTCCCGGACAGCCGCGCCCGGCTGGCGGACTTCGCGACCTACAGGGCGGCGGAAAAGGCTGCCGGTGCCGATCTGGACCGGCGACGCTCATCGGGCGAGATGTTCCGCCAGGGAATTGCTGCTGAAATGCTCGGCCGCATCAGCGTGGCAACCACGACCGACGCGCCGTTCGCCGAGCGGTGGGTCCTGTTCTGGAGCAACCATTTCACCGTCAGCACCCGCAAGAGCCAGGAACTGGACGCCGTGGCCGCCAGCTTCGAACGGGAGGCGATCCGGCCCCATGTGTTCGGTCGGTTCGAGACCCTCTTGATAGCCTCCTGCCACCACCCGGCCATGCTCCTCTACCTCGACCAGCCAAGCTCGCTGGGTCCCAACAGCCGGGCCGGTCTTCGCCGGACCGCGGGCCTGAACGAGAACCTGGCCCGGGAGATCATGGAACTTCATACCCTGGGGGTGAACGCGGGCTACACCCAGGCGGACGTGACCGAGTTTGCCCGGGTGCTGACCGGCTGGTCCGTGGGTCGCCGGGATCAACCGGCGGAAATCGCCGGTGGGTTCATGTATCGGCCCAATCTGCACGAGCCGGGGGCGCGGACCGTCTTCGGACACGCCTACCCCGCCGGGGACGAGGACCAGGCCCTGCGTGTCCTCGCGGACCTGGCCGCCAGCGGCAAGACCGCCACCCACCTCGCCACCAAGCTCGCGACGCATTTCGTCTCCGACACGCCGGATCCCCGGCTTGTGCGCCGCCTGGCCGAAGCCTACCGCGACAGCCGCGGTGATCTGGCCGTTCTGGCCCACACCCTGATCGAGGCCCCGGAAGCCTGGATCGAAACGGCGGCCAAGGTGAAGACCCCGTACGAGCTTCTGGTCTCGGCCTATCGTGCCGTCGACCAGGCCCCGCGTGACTATGGGCGCGAGGTCAATGGCCCGCTGAACCTCCTGGGGCAGCGCCCCCTCTCCGCCCCCCAGCCCAATGGCTGGAGCGACCGGGCGGCGGACTGGGCGGCGCCGGACGCCCTGGTCAAACGGCTCCAGTGGGCCCAGGGCTTTGCTGCCAGCTATGCCAACCAGGTGGACCCGGTCCAGCTGGCCACCGATGCCCTGGGCACCCGCCTTCGTCCCCTCACCCTGGCCACCCTCCAGCGCGCCGAAAGCCGCAAGGAAGCGCTGGCCGTGCTGTTGATGTCTCCGGAGTTCCAACGCCGATGACCCATCCCCTGTCCCGCCGGACCGCCCTGCGCATGAGCCTCGGGCTCGGCCTCACCGTCAGCTTTCTGGGCACGGAGGCGATGGCCGCTGACCGTCGGTCGCCCAAGCTGGTCGTCATCATCTGCCGGGGGGCCATGGACGGCCTTTCGGTGTCCCCGCCCTCCCACGACCCGGCCTATCTCGACCTGCGCGGCGCCATTGCGATCCCGCCGGACAAGGCCCTCGCCCTGGACAGCGACTTCGGCCTCCATCCCAAGCTCGCCACGATCCAGAGGCTGGCCCTCGCGGGTCAGGCCCGGATCGCGCCTGCCGTGGCCTGGCCGCTCCACATCCGCTCCCATTTCGAGGCGCAGGACCTGCTGGAGACCGGGGCCGACAAGCTCTACGGGGTGCAGACCGGCTGGCTCAATCGCGCGGTCCAGGCACTCAGCGAGGACCGATCTGCCAGAGCCATCGCCGTCGCCCCCCAGGCCCCTCTGATCCTGCAGGGGCCGGCCGCATATGACACCTGGTCTCCCGGCGCGCCGTTCAACCCGGCGGGCTCCCGGCTTGCGAGCATCCTGCAGGATCTCTATCAGCCCGATCCGGTCCTCGGCCCCGCCTTCGCCTCCGGGCTGGCCGTGGAGCACGAGGCCATGGCGCTGAACGCCAATGCCCCGGCCCTGAAGGCCAACGACGCCCGGGACTTTGCCACGGCGGCGGCGCGATTCCTGGCCGCGCCCGGTGGCCCCGCCATTGCGGTGATCAGCCTCGACGGCTTCGACACCCATGCCAACCAGGGGGCCGCCGAGGGGCAGCTCGCCAACCGGCTCGCGGGCCTCGACGATGTGCTGGCGGGACTGGAGAAGGGGCTGGGTTCCGACTGGGCCCAGACGGCGGTGGTCGTCGCCACCGAGTTCGGGCGCACCGCCCATGTCAACGGCACCGGCGGTACCGATCATGGAACAGCCTCGACCCTGATCCTGGCGGGAGGGGCCATCAAGGGCGGAGGCATCATCGGTGACTGGCCGGGTCTGGGTTCGGGGCAACTGTTCGAGAACCGGGACACGGCCCCGACCCTGGACATGCGTCGCGTGTTCAAGACCCTGATCGTCGAGCATCTGGGCGTCGACCGGCACCTCGCCGACACCCGGGTGTTTCCGGAAAGCCATGACGCGGGGCTGATCAGCGGGCTGGTGTGATGCCCCCCTCAGATCCGTCCGGAGAGCCCACTGTCGATCACGGCCAGGAGGGCGGGCCAGCGCCCGATGTAGAGACCAAGGGCCATGGCCTGGACGAGGATCAGAGGCCACACGCCGGTTCTGTAGGCCCGGTGAACCCGCCCGAGCCGAAAGCGATCCCGGCCCAGGCTGACCAGCAGCAGGCTGTCCGTCACCCCATAGATCGTCAGCAGTCCCAATGCCGTCGGATCACGCCCCATGACAGCCTCTGGAACGAGCGCAAGCATGGCCATCACCATCCAGCGACGATGGAAATCCGACGTCTCCCGCCGCGCGACCGCCAGACTGAGGCAG
Source organism: uncultured Caulobacterales bacterium (assembly GCA_903874895.1). Lineage (GTDB taxonomy): Bacteria > Pseudomonadota > Alphaproteobacteria > Caulobacterales > Caulobacteraceae > CAIMFV01. Next base: position 3,143 of record CAIQUG010000031.1, read on the forward strand.
ATCATGAAGATCACGGCGTTGAGCAGATGCACGACGACCATCACCTCGGCCTGAGCATAGAGCTCGGGTGAGAGATTTGCCCGCTCCTGGGCGCGCAGGACGGCACCGGCCACAGCGACGCAGGGGCTGGCCAGTCCCACCATCGCGCCGAACGCCCCCAGACGCCGGTGATCGAAGCTCCGCTGAAGCTGCACCAGTACGGTCTGGGCCATCAACACACTGAACCAGGCCACCGCCAGGACCACGCCCGCGGCTGCGACCCCCTGGGACACCGGCGGCGCGGTCCAGGGCTGAGCCAGCACCGTCCGCACCGCGCCATAGATCGACAGGCCAGACACCGCGCCACACATGAGGAGATAGTACTGCTGCGGGGCAGACTTCCTGTTCGGGCGACGATAAACGCCATTCGCGAGCTTCCGGGAGGTAAGCACCTGAACTCCATAAACTTTCAGGGGAATACATCACAGACCGTCATCGAACGGGAGTCAAATCAGGCGGCAGGCGAATTCCGGCCGAATTTTTCGACGATTTGCGCCAGTTCGGCGAAGGAATCGCAAATGTCATCGGCAACGGCGTCCTCGATCTCCTCCCGGGTGTGAAAGCCCCAGGTCACGCCGACGGAGCGAACCTGTGCCGCCCGTGCCATCCGGATGTCGTGCGCGGTGTCCCCGATCATGATCGTCCGGTCCGCTGCGGCCCCCAGCGCCCGCATGGCCTCGAGCAACATCGACGGATGTGGCTTGCCCGGCCCGTCATCGGCACAGTGGGTGCTGTCGAATATGTCGGCCCAGGCATGCACCCGCAGGGCGCGCTCCACCCCGCGACGGGACTGGCCGGTCGCCATGGCGATCTTCCATCCGTCCGCCTTCAAACGATCCAGCAGTTCGGCTGCGCCCTCATAGAGGGGGTCACGCCAGGCCGGGTCCTGATGAAGTTCGCTGAAATAGCTCTTGTAGAAGCCGAGCAGTGACTCCAGCTCCGCCGCCGACAGGTCCGGAGCCAGTTGGCCAAGACCCTCGGCCAGGGACAGGCCTATGGTCTGGCGCACGGCGTCATAGGGCGGCGGGGTCCGACCCAGATGCCGGAAGGCCGCGTCGGACGAGGCCTGGATCGACCGGCGGCTGTCCACCAGCGTGCCATCCACATCGAACACGACCAGGCGAACGTCCGGCTTCAGCCTCATCGCCGCCCCCGACGGTGCTCGAACGGTTCAGGATCCGCCTCATGCTCGTCAAAGCCGAACCGGTCCATGCCGGCCTTGAATTCGGCGGAGACCGGGGCTTCCAGGATCAGCTGGCCCGATGACGGATGTGGCAGGCTGACCCGGCGGGCGTGCAGCAGCAGCTTGAGACCGAAGCTGAGCTCGGCGGCACCCTCGTTGGAGTATTTGGGATCGCCGAGGATCGGATGACCGATGGCCAGCATGTGGGCCCGCAGCTGGTGGGTCCGTCCCGTATGGGGCCGAAGGGCCATCCAGGCGGCGCGATGGGCGGCCCGGGTGATCGTCACGTATTCGGTTTCCGCCGGATCGGCACCCGGCTCCTTGGGGTCTGCCGGCATCACCAGTTCGCGGTCGTTGAGCCCCTTCTTGATCAGCGGGATCTCGATCACGCCCTCGGCGGGCTTGGGATTGCCGACGACGATGGCCCAGTAGGTCTTCTGCGCCTTGCGACGGGCAAAGGATCCCGCGAGGCGCGCCGCCGCCGCCGGGGTCTTTCCCAGCAACAGGACGCCGGAGGTGTCGCGGTCGAGGCGATGCACAAGCCGCGGGCGGTCCATCCCCTCTCCCCAGGCCGAGAGCAGCCGGTCGATATGCTTGGTGGTCTTGGTGCCCCCCTGCACGGCCAGACCGGAGGGCTTGTTCAGGGCCAGCACCTCCTCGTCCTCGTACAGCACCAGAGACCGGGCGTAGGCCACGTCACGGTCGCTCAGCCGGCCCTTTTCCTCCGGATCCGGGGCCGATGGCAGGGGCGGTACCCGCACCTGCTGCCCCGCGGCCAGACGGGTGTCCGCCTTGGCCCGGGCACCATCCACCCGGATCTGACCGGAGCGGACCAGTTTCTGGATCTGGATATGGTTCAGATGAGGCCAGCGACGCTTGAAGAAGCGGTCCAGCCGTACGCCATCCTCGGCGGCCCCGACGAACAGGGTCCGCACCTCCCGGGCTTCGTGACCGCTCATGCAAGGACCTTCCGGGCAAGATAGAGCCCGGCCATGACGCCGAGCACGCTGAGGACGACCGAACCCGACACATAGCCGGCGGCCGTCAGCCAGGCTTTTCGCTGCAGAAGCAGCACGGTCTCGAGGGAGAAGGTGGAAAAGGTGGTGAAGCCCCCCAGCACGCCGACGCCGAGCAGCAACCGCCAGCGCTCCTGGTCGGCTCCACCCTTCAGGGCGAGGGTCGAGATGAGAAGCCCCATCAGAAGGCCGCCGAGGACGTTGATGACCAGGGTCGCGCCCCACGATGCCCCGTGCCCGCCGAGACGGCCCCAGAGGACCCCGGCCAGATAACGGACCACAGAGCCGGTTCCGCCGCCCAGGAAGATGATCAGGATCGGAGTCATCGGGGGGTTATATCAAGCTCGGCCGCGCTGGCGACCCCGATGAAGTCCGCCGGCGGCTCCGCCGTGATCCTTCGTTCCCCGCCGGACGGATGGGCAAAGGTCAGGGACTGGGCGTGCAGCATCAGCCGCGGGACGCCGGCACCGCCCAGGACCAGGGCTCCGCCATACCGGGGGTCCCCGGCGATCGGATGGCCCAGATGCGCCAGATGCACCCGGATCTGGTGCATGCGCCCCGTATGCGGCGAAACGGACAACAGGGCCGCCTGCGCCGATCGGGACAGGGTCCGGTAGCGGCTGAGCGCGGTCTCCGCATCCGGATGCTCCGGCGGGCAGACCTGCATGAACACCTCCCGGCCCCGCTCCACCCGGCGCAGGGGCACCTCGATGGTCCCGGCGGCGGGATCGGGGGCACCGGGCGTCACGATGGCCAGATACGACTTCCGGATCTGCCGCGCGGCGATCCGCTTGCCCAGAAACGCCGCCGCGGGCTTGGTGCGCGCCGCAAGGATGACCCCGGAGGTGTCCCGGTCGAGACGATGCACCAGATGCGGGCGCTTGCCGTTGGACCGGGCGAACACCGCCAGCAGGTCCTCCAGGGAATTCACGCCGCCCCGTGCCCCCTGGCTGGACAGGCCCGCCGGCTTGTTCAGGGCGATCACCTGATCGTCCTCATAGATCACGCAACCACGGACGAGCGCAATCTCGGCATCGGTCGGGGCCGATTTGGGGGTCACGGGTTGCCCTTCTCGGCCCGAAGGCTCGCCCAGCGATGGAGCCGCTCGTTGATCCGCGCCTCGGCACCCTCCCCCTTCGGCTGGTAGAAGCGCCGACGGGCCATGCCGTCGGGAAAATAGGTCTGACCGGAAAATCCCTCCGGCGTGTCGGGGTCATAGGCATAGCCCTTGCCGTAGCCGAGATCCTTCATCAGGCGGGTCGGGGCGTTGCGAATATGGGCCGGTGGCGGCAGGGAGCCGGTCTCCCGCGCTGCCGACATGGCGCCCTTGAACGCCATGTAAACGGCGTTGGACTTGGGCGCGCAGGCCAGGTGCACCACCACATGGGCAAGGGCGAGTTCGCCCTCCGGACTGCCGAGGAAGTCGTAGGCATCCTTGGCCGCAGAAGCCACCAGCAGGGCGGTCGGATCCGCCGCCCCGATATCCTCCGACGCCATCCGAACCAGGCGCCTGGCAATGAACAGGGGCTGCTCGCCCCCCTGCAGCATCCGCGCCAGCCAGTAGAGCGCCGCATCCGGGTCGGAGCCGCGGATGGACTTGTGCAACGCACTGACCAGATTGTAGTGCTCCTCCCGGGACTTGTCATAGGCGGGGCTGCGACGGGACAGCATGGCGTCCAGTTGCGGGACGTCCAGGGGCACGGACCCGCCGATGGCGAACAGCGTCTCCGCAAGGGTCAGGACGTGCCGCCCGTCCCCGTCGGCCATGGCGACCAGGGCCGCCCGGGCGGTGGGCATCAGGGGCAGGCTGCGCCCCTCCATCTCCTCCGCCCGGATCAGCAGGGCGTCCAGATCCCCGTCCTCCAGCCGGTTCAGGACGAACACCTGGCACCGGGACAGAAGGGCCCCGTTCAGCTCGAAGGACGGGTTCTCCGTCGTGGCCCCCACGAGGGTCACGATGCCCTCCTCCACATAGGGAAGGAAGCCGTCCTGCTGGGCGCGGTTGAAGCGGTGGATCTCGTCCACGAACATCAGGGTCGACTGGCCCATCTGCCGCCGGGTCCGGGCCTGATCAAAGGCCTTCTTGAGGTCGGCGACGCCCGAGAACACCGCTGAAAGCTGCTGGAATTCATAGCCCGCCGTCCGGGCGAGAAGACGGGCAATCGTCGTCTTGCCGACGCCCGGCGGTCCCCAGAGCACCATGGAGGACAGGCGACCGGCCGCAGCCATGCGCCCGATCGGTCCGTCCGGTCCCAGAAGGTGCTGCTGACCCACGACCTCGATCAGGCCGGTCGGCCGCAGGCGCTCCGCAAGGGGGCGGGCCCCGTCCCGGCCCCGGTCAGGTTGCGCGGGTAGGCCCGCAGCTTCGAAAAGGTCTGCCATGGCGCGAACCTAGCCGCTGATGCCGCCCGCGTCACGTCCGGTTCGACACCCGCCTCAGAAGCGGACGTTGATCTCCTGGCCCCCACGCTCCAGCGTCAGGCTGAAGATCGACGGCTTCGAAAGGGCCGAGACCAGTTCGCTCACCGTACCCACCGGCCGGCCATCGACCTTGCGGATGATGTCTCCGGGCTGGAAGCCCAGCCGGGCAGCGATCCCCGCCCCGGTCTTGATGACCAGCACGCCGTGCAGGAAGGGGTCTAGGCCGTACTCGTCGGCTGCGGCGGGGGACAGATTGACCACGGTGGCCCCCTGCAGCGGCTCCCGCCCGGTCAGGGTCTTCTCGTCCCTGGGCGGCGACGCCGGCGCGGTTTGCAGCTTCAGCTGGACGGTACGGTCCACACCGGCCCGGCGCAGGCGCACCGAAAGCGTGTCCCCGATCCGGCGGGTCTGCGCGGCATAGCCGATCCCCGCATCGTCGCTGACAGGGGCATTGTCCACGGACAGGACGAGATCTCCGGCACTGATACCGGCCTGTTCCGCCGGAGACCCCGGATAGACCCCCGTCACCACGCAGCCTTCGGGCCGCGCCAGGCCGAGACTGGCGGCAATCTCGGAGTCCACGGCCTTGGTCTTCAGACCGAGCCACGCCCGCTGGATGGACTTGGCACCGCCCACGGCGGACTCCACCACCCGCTGCACCAGCGCCGCCGGAATGGCGAAGCCGACCCCCGCACTGGACCCCGATCGTGACACGATGAAGGTGTTGATACCGATGATGTTCCCCGACATGTCCACCAGCGGCCCGCCGCTGTTGCCCGGGTTCACGGCGGCGTCGGTCTGGATGTACTGGCTGACGCCGGATCCGACCTCTGTCCGCGCCAGGGCGGAGATGATCCCGTTGGTCACGGTCTGCCCGACCCCGAACGGATTGCCGATGGCCAGGACCAGGTCACCGACCTCAAGGGCTTCCCGCGACGCAAGGGGCAGGACCGGCAGCTTTTCTCCCGCCGCGTCGATCTTCAGCACCGCCAGATCCGTCCGCTCGTCCGCCAGCAGGACCTTGGCCGGGAACTGGCGGCGATCCGCCAGCTGGACCATCACCTCATCCGATCCGGCGATCACGTGGTTGTTCGTGACGATGATCCCGTCCCCCCGGACGATCGCGCCGGAGCCGAGGGAGCCTTCCAGCCGGTTACGGGGCACCCCGCCGCCAAAGAACTCGAAGAACGGGTCGATCTGGCGCACCGTTCTCTGGCTGAACACGCTGACGACCGCAGGGGCTGCCCGCTTCACCACGGGGCTGAAGCTCATCTTCATCGTGATGAAGTCGGTCGGCGGGGCCCGGTTGGGAGCCACAAGGTCCGCCGACCCGGGTACAGCCGTGGGACCGGCGGTGGTGCGGGACGACGGATCTGAACAGGCGGCAAGCAGGGCCAGAACAGGAATGCAGAGACGGCTGAGGCGCGACATGACGATCATCAAAGTGAACGGGCAAGGCCTTAGATAACATGCACGAACTGGGGCGCAATCATGGCGCCACGCCCCGGCGCGCGCCGGATCACGCGGCGGTCGTGGTGTCTCGGACCACAGGCACCGGACGGGCAAACCGCCAGGCCACCGCCAGCGAGATCAGGCAGAGGAAGCAGGCCACCAGGATCGGCAGGCCGGGGAGCCCGAGCGTGCCTTCCTGGCGGACCGCGAAGGCCAGCAGGGACAGGTAGAGCCCCGGGCCGATGATGGCCGCGATCCCGACCATGGCGGAATTGGCACCCTGGAGCCGGCCCTGCTCAGATCCGTCCACCCGTCGGGTCATCAGCCCCTGCAGCCCGGGACCGATCAGCCCGCTCAGCGCGCCGAACACCACACCGGCATAGAAGGTCAACGGCGTGGGTGCGAAAGCATAGATGGCAAGGCCCAGGGCCTCGGACGCCAACCCCACCAGCATGGCGCGCCGCTCACCCAGCCGCTTCACGGCCGGGCCGACGAGGGTCGCCTGGACGATGATGCTGGCCACACCGGTGGCCACCAGCATGAACGAGGCCTCCTTCGGTCCCCATCCGAACCTATGGCCGACAAACAGGACAAAGATGCTGGGGAAGACATTGTGGGCCAGCTGATACAGGAAATAGACAGCCGCCAGCAGAAGCAGACCGGGCTTTGACGCCAAGAGGTTCAGCGAGCCCAGAGGATTGGCGGACCGCCAGTCGAGGGTGCGGCTTCGCCGTTCCGGCGGCAGCGACTCCGGCAATACGAAAAAGCCGTAGAGCCAGTTCACCAGGGCCAGGGCGGCGGACAGGTAGAACGGCCAGCGCAGGTTATAGGATCCCAGCCATCCTCCCACGATCGGGCCGAGGATGAAGCCGACGCCGAACGCCGCCCCGATCAGGCCATAGGCCTTGGCGCGGTTCTGGGGCTCGGTGACGTCGGCGATATAGGCATTCGCGGTGGAAAAGCTGGCCGAGGTGATCCCGTTGATCACGCGACCGACAAACAGCCAGGCCAGCGTCGGGGCGAGCGCCATGAACACATAGTCCACACCCAGGCCGAACACGGACATCAGCAGAATCGGACGACGGCCGAAGCGGTCCGACAGCATTCCCTGAACCGGGCTGCAGAGGAACTGCATCAGTCCCCAGGTGATGGCGAAGACCATGCTGTAGTCGGCGGCACGGGCCGTGTCCCCGCCGACAAAGGACTTCACGAGATTGGGCAGCACCGGAATCATGATGCCCATGGACACGATGTCCATCAGGGCCGTGGCGAAGATGAACCCGACTGCGGCCTTGCGTCGCCGGCTCGAAATCTCCCCGCTCAAGACCGCTGCTCCCCCTGACCGTGACTGAACCCGGCCGCTCCGATCGGGCGAAACCGGTCCGCCCCCAAAAGAAAACCCCCGGACGAGGCCGGGGGTTTTCAGAAGTCTTGATCAATCCTCGTAGGATTGTTCCAGGACCGGACCACTGTCCTTGCCCTTTTCGCTCACATCCCGGTCCACGAATTCGATGACCGCCATCGGGGCGTTGTCACCGAAGCGGTAGCCCGCCTTGAGAACCCGGATGTAACCGCCCTGACGCGCCTGGTAGCGCGGTCCGAGGGTGGCGAACAGCTTGCCCACCTGCTCGATGTCCCGCACATGGCTGATGGCCTGACGACGGGCGTGCAGATCGCCGCGCTTCGCCAGGGTCACCAGCTTCTCGACGAAGGGGCGAAGCTCCTTGGCCTTGGGCAGGGTGGTCAC
>CAIQUG010000032.1 GCA_903874895.1 uncultured Caulobacterales bacterium
ATCGTTCGTGCCCTCGGTGACATTGGCGCTGTAGTTGGCGAAGGTGGAGAAGTTGCGGGTCCACAGATAGGTGGCCTGACCTTCGAAGCCCTTGTAATCGGCCCCGCCGGAGTTGGTGTAGTAGGTCTGGCCGGACACCGGATCGGTGTTCGACTGCAGCTTGTGGCTGAAGACGATGGAGTAGATGTCGGCGTCAAAGGTCAGCGGGCCCTTGGCGTAGACGGCACCGGCCTGATAGGCCATCGATTCCTGAGGCTTGATCGCGCTGAAGTTCTGGTTGACCACGTAGAACGAGTTGATGGCCGGCACCAGGAAGCCCTGGGCGATCTGGCCGTAGAAGGCCAGTTCCGGCGACGCGCGATAGTTGGTGGACAGGAAGCCCAGGGTCTTCTGGTAGGTCTTTTCCAGGAACAGCGGCTGAACCACGCCGGATTCCACGGGCGCATGCACGTACAGCTTGAAGTTCATGTACTTCACGCCGGGCGTGATCGTCCAGTTGTCCGCAATCTTGTATTCGAACTGGCCGAAGGTCTGGTAGTAGTGCCAGCCCGAATATTCGTTGTAGCGGACGTTCAGCGGAACCTGGCAGGCGCCGTTGTTGGACTTGCCCGCCGCCACGATGACCGGGTAGCCGGCGCATCCGCCCGTGCTGCCGACCACCGGGGTCTTGGCGGTCTTTTCGATGTTGTAGATCGGGGTCTGGAAGAGGGAGACCCCGGTGCCGGGAACCGGCAGGGCGATGTCGTAGATGAAGCGCTTGGTCTTGGCGACTTCATACATGCCGCCGAGGGTCAGGGTGCCGACCTCGAAGTCCTTCTTCAGGGTCAGGGTATCGCCCGACACCCGGTATTCGTTGCGCTTCCAGTAACCCGCAAGGCCGGGGCTGGTGGCCGCCGCCGCCGCACCCGCCGCCGGATAGACGGCCGGAGGGGCCAGGGCGATCTGGTTGCCGCCCGTGGTGTCGCCAGCCTTGGAATAGTCCTGGGTGTTCGCCGACAGGGTCTTGTTCGAGTACCAGTAGCTGTAGGACGTGTTGTCGAAGGTCAGGCCCGGCATGATCTCGCCGGCTTCCTTGATGTACTCGAAGTCCGTCTCTTTCTTGGTGTAGTTGTAGCCCTTGTAGCAGGCGTAGAGCGGATCGTTGCACAGGGCGAAGTTCTTCAGGCCGGTCTTCTCCACTTCGGCGACGGTGCCGTTGGAGATGTCGGACTGATAGTAGTTGTCGTCGTTGCGGGTGTAGAGCGCCGTGACATTGATCTTGGAGGTCAGCGGCAGGACGAGCTTCACATACTGGTTGCCGCCGTTCGACGGGCTGTTCGTCAGGTAACCATCGGTGTGGTATTCTTGGAAGTTCACGATGGCGTTCAGGCCATGCAGCTGTGCGATCGGGCCGCTGGTCAGGGTGGTGACCGACTGCCAGGTGCCCCAGCTGCCGAAGGTCGTCTTCTGGCGCAGGCCCATCCGGTCTTCCACCGGCAGGGAGAAGAGGTTCACCGAGCCGCCGAAGCTGGCCTGGCCGATGTCCGTGGCCTTGCCCGGGCTGCGGTCGATGATCACGCCGCCGATGGTGGAGTTCGGGAAGAACGAGTTGGCGTGGTGCGAGGGGCCGTTGGTGTCGCCCCAGGTCACGCCGTCATAGGTGATGTTGAACGCGCCGTCGGCCACGCCGCGCAGGGACAGCTTGGCACCGTCCGTGGCACCCGGGCCGTTGGCGTTGCCGGCGGACACCATGGAGGGGGCGAGCGAGCTCGTGGTGGTGTAGTCGCCCACCGATGGGGTGTTCTGCTCGATGAAGGCGCGGTCGATGATGGCAACCGGCGAGGTGGCCTTCAGGGTCGACTTGACCGGGGCCACGTCGGCGGCGGCGGTCTTCGGGGCGATGATGATCACCGCCTCCACATCGCCTTCTTCCACGTTCGGCTTGTGACCGGCGGCGGCATCCGCGGCCGCGGCGCTGCCCGCTGCCGCGAGGCTGGCGGCCATGGCCAGGACCGAGGCGGCGGCCATGATCCTTTGTGTAGACCTGATGTTCATTCTGTCCCCCGGAACAATCGCAATAGCTCGACTCGCCGGACAGGCATCTGTCCCGGCAAGACTTGACATTCGCGGTGCTTAGACCTTCGGCCCCGGGGGAATCTTCACGGTTTGGATTCAATTTCATGACAATTCATTGAATGTTAACCGCTCCGGGGAAACGGGACGGTAAGTTTTCTACAACTTCAATGAATTCCGATGCTTGTCGAGTGTGACATGGAATCCTCGGCCGTGACAAATCCGGACGCGGAAAGAGATCCCCGTCCACGGCTGGCGCGGTCCCGGCGGCGGCGGCTATGGTGTCGGCAACGGGCGGACGCCGCCTGATCCCGAAACGACCGGAAGACGACCATGAAAAGACTGTTGATGGGGCTGGCCGCCGCGGCCCTCGCCGCCGGACTCGCCACGCCACCGGCATTCGCCGCTGCACCGTCCCCGGTCAAGGCTCCGCTGGATGCCGCCGCCGTGGCGACGTCCGATGTCTATGGTGCCCGGGCCGCCGCCGAGATCCTGAAGGCCGGCGGCAATGCCGTGGACGCGGCCGTCGCCCTCGCCTTCGTCGAGGCCGTGACCTATCCGGAGGCCGGAAACATCGGCGGCGGTGGCTTCGCCACGATCTGGTTCGAGGGCAAGCCCTATTTCCTCGATTATCGGGAAACGGCCCCCGCTGCCGCCGGTCCGGCCATGTATCTCGACAAGGCCGGCAACGTGATCCCGGATCTCAGCCTGGTGGGCAACCTGTCCTCCGGCGTGCCGGGCACGGTGCGCGGCATGGCCGACCTGCACCACCGCTTCGCGAAACTGTCCTGGTCCAGGGACCTGGCTCCCGCCATACACCTCGCCCGCACCGGCTTCCGGGTGGACAAGACCCTGGTCGCCCAGCTCCACGGGGAGGACGTGGCCGCCTTCAAGGACACCACCAACTTCCCGCGATACTTCGGCCAGGTGACGGTGGGACAGGTGTTTCGCCAGCCCGAGCTGGCCGCCACCCTGAAGCGGATCGCCCGGCGGGGACCGGACGAGTTCTACCGGGGCCGCACGGCCGACCTTCTGGTGGCGCAGATGGGCCGGGGCAAGGTGAAGGGGCTGATCACCCGGGCGGATCTGGCGGGTTACCAGGCGGTCTGGCGCGACCCGCTGGTGGTGGGCTGGCGAGGCTTCCAGGCGATCACCGCCCCGCCTCCCAGCTCCGGCGGCGTGGCCCTGATGCAGATGCTGCAGATGAAGGAGGACGCCGCCCCCCTGTTCGCCGGCGTCCCCCTGAACTCCCCCCAGTACATCCATCTGGTGGCGGAGATCGAGAAGCGGGTCTTCGCCGACCGGGCCGAATACATGGGGGACCCCGGCTTCGTGAAGGTCCCGGTGGCCCGGCTGATCGACCCCGCCTACAGCGCCCGCCGGGCCCGGGAGATCAGCCCTGACCGCCCGTCGGTTCTGGCGGCGGTGAAACCGGGACTCGAAAAGCCCCAGACCACGCATTTCTCCGTGGTCGACCGCTGGGGCAATGCCGTGTCCAACACCTACACCCTGAACGGCTGGTTCGGGTCCGGCGTGGTGGTGGAAGGCGCGGGCTTCGTCATGAACGACGAGATGGACGACTTTTCCGCCAAGCCGAACACGCCCAACGGCTCCGGCGTCGTGGGCGGCGATTCCAACGCGATCGCGCCGGGCAAGCGGCCCCTGTCCTCCATGACCCCGACCATCCTCACCCGGGACGGACAGGTGTCCATGGTGATTGGCACGCCGGGCGCCTCGCGCATCTTCACCTCGATCTTCCAGGTGCTGGCGGATGTCTATGACTTCCACCTGTCCCTGGCCGAGGCGCAGACGTCGTTTCGCTTCCACCACCAGCTGCTGCCGGACAACGTGATCTTCAACGAGCCCTGGGCGAAGTTCCCCGCACCCGTGGTGAAGGATCTCGAGGCCCGGGGATACAAGGTGCAGGAGCAGGGCTGGAACGGCGACATCGAGGCCATCCAGATCGTCGGCCGCACACCGGTTCCCGCCGCGGACCCACGGGCCCGGGGCTATGCCCTCGTCATCCGCTGAAGGGGCGTGCGCCGAGGACCGGGGACGGTCCTAGAACTCGTCCCAGGTCTCCACCGGTGCAGCCTGGACCGCGAGGGCCGCGTTTCCCGACCGGCCCAAGGGGCGGGCGGCCGGGGCCGACCGGCGGGACGGTGCTGCGGACGACGGGGCGACCGATCGCCGGGTCGTGCCGCTCGCCGAGGTGCGGAACCGGCTGACCTGCTGGGCCAGCGCCGCGGCCTCGACCTTCAGACTGCCCACGGCGGCGGTGGCCTGCTCGACCATGGCCGCATTCTGCTGGGTGAACTGGTCCATCTGGTTGACGGCCACGTTCACCTCGTTCAGCCCGCCGGACTGCTCCTGGGAGGACTTGGAGATCTCGGCGATGAGATGGTCGATTTCGCTGACCCGCTCCACGATCCCGCCGAGCGCCTTGCCGGTCTCCCCCACCAGCTTCACCCCGTGCCCGACCTGGGTGGAGCTGCTGGAGATCAGGCCCTTGATCTCCTTGGCCGCCTCGGCCGAGCGCTGGGCCAGGGCCCGGACCTCCTGCGCCACCACGGCAAAGCCGCGACCGGCGTCACCGGCCCGCGCCGCCTCGACCCCGGCATTCAGGGCCAGGAGGTTGGTCTGGAAGGCGATCTCGTCGATCACCCCGATGATCTGCGACACCCGGCCGGAGCTCTGCTCGATCTCGCTCATGGCGGCGACCGCCTGCTCCATGACCTCGCCGGAGCGGACCGCCTGGGTCCGCGCCTCGGTGGCCACGGTGGAGGCCCGCTTGGCACCCTCGGCACTGCGCTTCACCGTCTCGGTGATCTCGTCCATGGCCGCGGCGGTCTCTTCCAGATTGGCGGCCTGCTGCTCGGTGCGGCGGGAGAGGTCCTCGGAGGCCGAGGCGATCTCCTCGGAGCTGCCGTTCAGGCCGTCGATGGACTGGGCCACGCCGGCCATGGCCTCCTCCAGCCGGGCGACGGCCCGGTTGAAGTCGTCCTTGATGCGGCTGTGCGGGCCCTGGAAATCCTCGTCGATCCGCACGGTCAGGTCCCCGTCGGCCATCTGGCTGAGACGCTCCGCCAGCACGGTGACGACGATGCCCTGCGCCTCCTCGGCCTCACGCCGGGCCCGGTCCGCCGCTTCCCGCGCATCGGCGAGGTTGTCCAGATAGACGGTGATGGCCAGGTCCATGTCCAGCAGCGTCGCCTTGGCCAGGGCCCCGAGCTCGGCCCCCAGCTTCGCGGCCCCGTCACGGCGGCTGCCCAGCAGGCCCTTGGGCCAGCGGGCCTCCACCACCTTTTCGATCAGCCGCTCCATCACCAGGGCATAGCCGCCGATGTACCACCGGGGCTCCAGGCCGATCCGGGCGTGGACGTCACCCACCGTGGTCACGGCCTTCAGGTAGGAGTCGTCGAACTGGCCGCTGGAGATGGCGTCCCAGTGACCCACCTGGCGGCTCTTGGCCGAGTCCATGTGCCGATCGCTGGAAAAGAACTTCCGCGTCTCGGGATGAGTGCGGACCTTGCTGTAGAAGACGTCCAGCGCCCCCGGCAGCTCCTTCATGATCAGCGGGCGTATGTCCGAGATATCCCGCCGCGCCGCCTGATCAAAACCGATGAAGTCCAGCCGCTCTGTCAGCGTGTTTTTCGACGTCATCCTGGTTCCCCTCGTCAACCGTCCCGGATGCAGAGCTTTGATGCCTCAAAATCTCATCTTTTGCGGCCACTGCATTCGCGTTGAATGTAGAAAATACCCCCACTTATTACTGAATAGTAATCGATACCCCTTGACACCACCATGTGCAGGATTTCCCGCTACGAAAACACGGAATATATTCAAGACGATTTTGAGTGTAATTTTCGATGCCTATATATATGTGCGATATATATGGAAAATTTTCTGCGTTAGCCAAAAATAAATCGACACAAAGGCCGTCCAGACCGGGGGAGAGCGCCTGACTACACACGGCGCCTCGCTCAAAATGGGCGAATTTTGACCCCCTTCACTCATAGGGGGATGATTGCCGGACGCATATACCCAGCGGGAACATCTCTGCCCCACTCGATGATGTCGGATTTTTCCGGCATTTTTCCGGGTCGATTTCCCCCCGGGAATGGGCGACGGTGACCGCGCGATGCGGGCGACAGGGACGAGGGGGACCTTCGATGCGGCCAGACCGGATGCTGTTGACCCTCGCACGACGGGTCCCGACCCTGCTGGCGCTGCCTGTGCTGGCGGCTCTCGGTGCCGCCGCGCCGCCGACGGATGCGGGGCGGTTCGCGGCGGACGGACGGTTCCTGCCACCGGCGGACTACCGCGAATGGGTCTTCCTGAGCTCCGGCCTGGACATGGCCTACACGGACAATCCCGCCGCCACCGGTCACGCGGTGTTCGACAACGTGTTCGTCGATCCGGCGTCGTGGGCGGCCTTCAAGGCCAGCGGACACTGGCCCGACGGGACCGTGTTCATCCTGGAGAACCGCCTCGGTGCCAGCCAGGGCTCCATCAACCGGCAGGGGCACTTCCAGTCCGGGGAGGTGCTGGGCCTCGAGGCCCATGTCCGGGACACGGCCCGCTTCAAGGGGGGCTGGGGGTTCTACGCCCTGCACGGGGACCAGCCGGCGGAGGTCATTCCCCGGACCGCGACCTGCTACGCCTGCCACGAGGCCCATGGGGCGGTGGACACCACCTTCACCCAGTTCTACCCCGTTGCCCGGGCCGTCGCGGCCAGGGCCGGGACCCTGCTGGACCGCTGACGCGCCCGGATCCGGTCCTGACGCCGGCCGGGATCAGACGAATCCGAGGTTGGCCACCGGGAAGTTCTTGAGGTTGGGGAAGATCGCCGCGATGTCCGTCGGGCTGAGCCCGAACCAGGCGGCGATGGTGCCCATGTACTGGTCCACGGACGTGGTCGGGATCACCACAGAGCCCACCATGTCCGGGTTCTTGAAGGTCGCCGTGTCGATGCCGATGGTCGGATACTGGCCGTAGATATCCCCGCCCTTGACCGCCCCGCCGAGGACGAAATGGTGCCCGCCCCAGGCGTGGTCCGTGCCGTCGCCATTGGTCGCCAGCGTGCGGGAGAAGTCCGACGCGGTGAAGGTCGTGACCTGCGAGCGCATGTCGACGCCGCCCATGCTGGACAGGGCCTGATCCAGGTAGACCATGGCCTGCGCGAGCTTGGCGAGGTTGTTGGGCTGGTCGGTGTTCTGGTTGTCGTGGGTGTCGTGGCCATTCATGTTGACGAAGAAGACTTGGCGCTTGATCCCGAGGGACGGGGCCGCCGCCATCATGCGCGCGACCGTGTAGATCTGCTGCAGGTAGGAATTGGTCTGGACGGCGCCGGTGATGACATTGGTGTAGGTCGGCAGCGCCGGCAGCGCCGTGACGGCCGGATTGGTCATGGCGGTGTTGATCGTGTTCACGGCGTTGATCGACCGGACATCCACCGCCGCATAGTCACTGGCGATATTGGCGGCGCTTGAGGTGTCGGAAATCAGGGTCCGGATGGCCTGGGGCGCGGTGGACGAGCCGTCATAGGTCGTCCCGGTCGTGGCCGAGACGGCGACGGCGGGCAGGTTGGCCGTGGTCACCTGGTACTCGAAGGTCGAGGCGCCGGACAGGAACACCCAGTTGCCCGCGGTGGAGGTGGCGGTGAAGATCGAGTTGGCCCCGTTGCCGGCCACGATGCGGTCGGCCATCTGCCCGCCATAGCCGACCTGGGTACCCTCGATCCCGCCGGACTGCCACATGGACTGCTGGTCGTTGTGCGAGAAGAGGTTGCGGGGGATCGGAACGGTGGCGTTGTAGTTGGAGGCGTACTGCGCCTTCGTGGTCGGCTGGATCAGGGTCCCGACATTGGCGACGATGGCCAGCCGGCCCTGGGTGAACAGGGGCAGGATCGGAGACAGCATGGGATGCACGGCGAAGCTGCGCTGGGAGGCCGTGGTGCCGGGCGGCACCGCCTGCGCCGTCTTCGGGACAATGGGCAGCACGCCACCCCAGGCGGCCGGATCGGCAGTCGTCGTCACCGTCCGTCCGGCCACGGCGCTGACCTGGCCGATGGCCGTGGGAGCCGTGCCGGGGGGCATCAGGGCGATGGGTGACGACCCGGTGTTCCGGGTGGCGAAATATCGGCCCCAGGTGTCGGAGTCCGTCGCCAGAACCGTGTTGTGGCCGTCGTTCCCCCCCTGCTGGAAGATGCAGACAATGGCCTTGTAGTCCGGCTGGGTCCCGGCACCGACGGCCCGGCTGACCGCCGCCAGCTGCGCGGCAAACGGCAGGGCACCCCCGGTGATGAGGGAGGCAGCCCCCGTGTAACGGAGCAGGTTGCGGCGGCTCAGCGTCTTGCCGGTCATGGTTCGGCTACCTCTGGGTCAGATATTCGGGCGAGGCGACGGCAAGGGTCACCGCAACCTTGACGCGGTTGGCCTGGGCCGCCGCGATCTGCGCCGCGGTCGCCGATCCGCCGGGGATCGCCACGGAATTGATGTTGTCGGTCAGGATCTGTTGCAGACCCGCCGACATGGACCCGTAGAACAGCAGCCGGTTGATCCGCGCCACCAGCTGGGACGGCGTCGTGCTGAGCGGGATCTCGGTGCTGAAGGGCACCTGGATGTCGCGGGTGTTGGTTCCGGCCTGGACCGAACCGGCACCGGCATTGATCACCGAGGTCATGGTGTTGATGTAGGTCGCGATCGAGACCTCGTTGACGATCTGGAATTCCGGGACGGCGAGGTTGGCGGCCCCCATCTTGCTGTTCGGCGGGATGAAGCCCGGGCGCCAGAAGTTGAACACGCTCGGACTGTCGAGGGTCCCCTGGTAGAGGGACGTGCTGGCGCTGGTGTCGCCGATCGTCCACAGGCCGGTCTGGGAGGTCGCGCCGAAGGACCGCATCAGGTTGGTCATCCGGATCAGGGGCTCCCGGAGCTTGCCGTAGGTCGCGGCAGACGCCGCGGGTGCCGTCCGGGCTTCCGTGTCCGTGAGAATGGCCGTGACCACGGCGGCGAGGTCCCCCCGGACGCCGGAGCCGTTGTCATTGAACACCGCGGCCACCCGGGAGACATAACCCGGGCTCGGGTTCGACGTGACGAGCCTCTGGATCAGCTGCCGGCCCACAAACGGCCCGACATTGGGGTGGTTGAAGATGGTGTCCAGGGCGGTCTGGACGTCGGCGGCGGCATTGGCCGTCGTCGTGGCGGCAATCGTGACGCCGAGGAAGTCCTTCTGCGAGATGGAATGATACTGGTTGTAGTAGATCATCGGCGTGTATTCCGCCGCGGGATCCTTGCCACCGCCGAAGAAGGTGGAGTTGGTCGGGGACGGGCTGTAGTAGCTGATCCCTGTGAAGACCTTGGCCAGGCCCGCAATATCGGCATGGGTGTAGGTCGGGATCGGATTGCCGGAGCCGTCGAGCTTCTGGGTGCCATCCTGGTTCAGCTGCCACAGGCCGATGGTCATCAGCTGCATCAGTTCCCGGGCATAGTTCTCGTCCGGCACCTGGCCCGTCGTCGCATTTTCCTTCAGGTTGCCCTGATAGGTCAGGTAGTGGCCCATCTGCGGGCTGAGGGTCACGTCCTCCATCAGGGTCCGGAAGTTGCCGAACGCGTCCCGGCCCAGGATATCCCAGTAGGCGCCCATGCCGACCCCGTCCTGGTGTCCGGACTGGTAGGACGTCACGAAGATCTCGGAAAGGGCCAGCTGCACCCGCTGCCGCAACTGATCCGGCGCCGTCACCGCCTGCTGGAAGACATAGTTGTTGCTGGTGTTCGTGCCGTTGAAATTGGCCGTCGGGTTACCGGCGAGCAGGGCCGCCTTGGCCGTTGCCTGGAAGCTCTGCGCCGACCCGGACGCCGACAGACCGACCTGCTGCTGGATCCAGGCCTTGTACCCCAGGGACTCGACGCTCGTGATGTCGGCATCGGTCACGCCCAGGGTGGACTGGGTGAGGAAGCGCGCGGCCTCGGCGTCCGTGATGGGGGCCGAGGGGGGCGAGGCCGGCGATCCACTGCTGCCGCTCCCGCCGCCGCCACCGCCGCAGCCGGTGAGCACGATGCAGCTGGCGGCCATCGCAACGCCGAGCCCTATCGCTCTGAAGCGATCTGTCATCCCACGACCCCGGTGTTTCCAAATCGCCGAACGCCGCAAGCCAGACCGGCCCGCAGACATGCAGGGAAGCGTGACAAACTTGAATTACCATTTCGTGAAGCGCAGACATATTAGAACAAGTCGTGGAACGCAGATGTCCCCATAGATTATTATATTAATACATTATCAATATATGCGCAAATTAAGCATGATCGCTTCGCCTCAATTTCAATTTCTAGACGCCATTTCTGAAATAAGCGGTCCTCACACACCCTCTGTATTTGCCAAGTAGGCACCGCACATCCACGCGGCGCGGCCAGCGGCCGCAGCCCCCCTGGGGGTGGCATGGACCGAGGGACGACCGGGCAAGCTTTCGATTTTCTTTCCGGCACAGCCCTATAGTCTGGACGCAGGATCATGTCGGCGGCCCGTGTCTTGAGCGGCGGGGCCGGACGCGAGGGGGCACCGATGCCGGGCAAACAACTTCTGGGGGGGCTGCTGGCCGTCGCTGCGGTCCTCGGGCCGGGCGTTGCCCGGGCTGAGACCGTGGACACCGTGCTGGCGAAGCACATCGCCGCCCGTGGCGGTCTGGAGGCCCTGCGCGCCGTCACGTCGATCTCGTCCGTGGGCAAGCTGCGCCCGCCGGGATTTGACGGGGATCTGATCTATTCCGAAACCCTTGTCCGGGGCGGCAAGGTCCGGGTGAACATCACCCTTCAGGGGCTGACGGCGGTGCAGACCTATGACGGTGCGGACGGCTGGCAGATCCAGCCCTTCGGCGGCCGCAAGGACCCGGA
>CAIQUG010000033.1 GCA_903874895.1 uncultured Caulobacterales bacterium
GGGGATTGAAGATCCGCACCCTGACCCTGCCAGACGTCTTCCAGGACCATGACAAGCCCGAGCTGATGTACGCCGCCGCCGGCCTGGATGCCCAGGCCATTGTCCGTGCAGCGGTTCAGGCCCTTGGGCTCGAGCAGGCTTCAGCCTCGCTGGACGATGCGGTGCGCGCCTGATGCTTCCCCCGTCAACCCTGGGACAATTTGGCCGCCGGACCGCGGCCGGAAAGTGTCATTCTGGTTTGACATATCAGAACGTCATCCTAAGATGACACACCCGACCCTTTCTCCTGCGGGTCAGTCTGGAACGTGGTGAACATGGCCTACACCATCATCGATAACCGGGCGCTTCGCGAAGAAGCTGCAATCGAACCGGACGCGCCGATCACCGGTGAAGCCACCAGTGAAACCCAGATCATCGCGATCTACGGCAAGGGCGGCAGCGGCAAGAGTTTTGCCCTGTCGAACCTCAGCTACATGCTGGCCCAGCAGGGCAAGCGGGTGCTGCTGATCGGCTGCGATCCCAAGTCCGATACGACCTCCCTGCTGTTCGGCGGGCGGTCCTGCCCGACGATCATCGAGACCTCCGCCAAGAAGAAGCTGGCCGGGGAAGAGGTGAAGATCGAGGACGTGTGCTTCACCCGTGACGGGGTCTTCGCCATGGAGCTGGGCGGTCCGGAGGTCGGGCGCGGCTGCGGCGGCCGGGGCATCATCCACGGCTTCGAGTTGCTGGAGAAGCTCGGCTTCCACGACTGGGGCTTCGACTACGTGCTGCTCGACTTCCTGGGCGACGTGGTCTGCGGCGGCTTCGGCCTGCCGATCGCCCGGGACATGTGCCAGAAGGTGATCGTGGTCGGCTCCAACGACCTGCAGTCCCTCTATGTCGCCAACAATGTGTGCTCGGCGGTGGAATATTTCCGTAAGCTGGGGGGCAATGTCGGCGTGGCCGGCATGCTGATCAACAAGGACGACGGCACCGGCGAGGCGCAGAAGTTCGCGGAGGCCGTGGGCATTCCGGTGCTGGCGGCCATCCCGGCGGACGAGGATATCCGGCGCAAGTCCGCCAATTACCAGATCATCGGCCGTCCCGGCGATGTCTGGGGGCCGCTGTTCGAGGGGCTGGCCGAGAACGTGGCCACGGCCCCGCCGGTACGGCCGAAACCCCTGACCCAGGACGGCCTGCTCGGCCTGTTCTCGCCGGAGCAGACCGGTGGCGACTACCAGTTGCGTCCGGCAACCCAGGCCGACATGCGCGGCGGCGTGTTCGCCGAGAAGGCCTCCCTCGAAATCATCTACGACGAGGTCTGAGCCCGTGTCCCTGGAGCCCGTCCCGACCCTTGACACCACCCCGGCTGACGCCGGTGCCCCGCCTTCTGCGGACGGTGCCGGCTGCCATGCTGGTGCTGCCCAGATGAAGGCGGCGGCGGAGCAGGCGGGCAAGTCCGAGATCCTGGCCCGCTACGCTGCCGACTATCCGGCCGGTCCGCATGGCCAGCCGCAGAGCATGTGTCCGGCCTTCGGATCTCTTCGGGTGGGCCTGCGGATGCGCCGGACAGCGACAGTGCTCTCCGGTTCCGCCTGCTGCGTCTATGGCCTGACATTTACCTCGCACTTCTACGGCGCCCGGCGGACAGTGGGCTCTGTGCCCTTCAACTCGGAATCCCTCGTCA
>CAIQUG010000034.1 GCA_903874895.1 uncultured Caulobacterales bacterium
AGCATTCCCATTCCGGTCGGGCGATCCTCGAGACCATCGCCCATGTGGCGAAGGAGCATCCCGGGGTGTTCGGCATCGGGGCCCTGTTCCTGCTCGAGGTGATCGCTGCGGAGCAGCATCATCTGCACGAGACCCACGCGGCGGCAGCCTCTCACCCCGGAAACGGCACGGCGGCGGTCCCCGCAGAGGGCGGCGGCCTGCACCTGCCGCATCTGGAGCTGCCGCATCTGGACCTGCCGAACCTGCATGTCCCGACCCTGCGGGTGGATCATATCCGGCCCGGCAAGGTGGCGATGGAGGTGTTCGGGGCCCTCGTCCTCCTGAAGTTTGCCACCTTCGGCGCCCGTCTGTTCCGCCGCAAGGCACATACCGATGTCTGGTTCGCGCCGGCCTCCCGCATCCATCTGTTCAGCGGGGCCATCGGTGCCTATTACGTGGCCAAGTCCATTCGCTCCCCCAAGGTCAGCGCCTGGCGCAATGCTGCCGCGGCCCTGTTCGTCACCGACGCCCTGAAACCGATGCTGAAGGCCCCCAAGCGCCGCAAGGGCGACCCGGCCCCGGCGGCACGGTCGGCCAATCTGGCGACTGCGGCGCGCGCGGCCTCGCCCCTGGCTGCCGGTCCGACGCCGACGGCCCCGGCGCCGCTGGCCCCGGTCTCCGGTCCGAGCGGCCCGTCCGGCGGAGTGCCGGCCCCGGCACCCTCCGCCGAGCCTGCGAGCCCGACGGTCTCCGGCCCCGCCAATGATCCCGCCACGGCCGCCATCGAGGTGACCCCCGGTCAGGTGTTCGCCGCCTCGCCGCAGTTCTGGACGCCCCCGCCGCGGCCGAATCGTGATGCCGTGACCCCGCAGATGCCGGTGGCGGAGTCCGCCGCGGCGCACCCTGCCCCGATCGACGGGCCCGAACATGTGGCCCCCGCCGCCAGTACCGAGCAGCCCACCCCGCAGATGGCGTCCCGCCCCGCGGACCTGAGCGGAGGCATCCCCTCCGGCGAGATCATCCAGTGGACCGGTTTCTCCGGGGCCGCGGAAACCGCCAGTCGCCTCGCAGACTGACGGTCCGGCCGGTCCGGGGAGCCATTGACGCACGCCACCGGATCGCAGAGGCTTGCCGTCTAGAATCCGTGGACGGAGCAATGACATGAAGGCCCTGCTGACCGGCGCCAGCCTTGCCCTTGGCCTCTTGAGCGGGACGGCCCTGTCCGGCGGGCTGGCCCACGGAGCGGAAACACCCCCGGCACCCGCGATGCGTCCGGACCAGACCGCGTTCCGCGAGCTTTACAAGGAGCTGGTGGAAACCAACACCACCCTGTCCTCCGGCAATTGCACCCTCGCGGCGGAGCGGATGGCCAACCGGTTGAAGACTGCGGGCTTCGCCGAGGCGGACCTGCATCCGTTCACCGCTGACGGCCACCCGAAGGAGGGCGGCCTGGTGGCCGTGCTGCACGGAACCGATCCCAAGGCCCGACCGATGCTGCTGCTGGCCCATATCGACGTGGTCGAGGCCAAGCGCGAGGACTGGGTCCGAGACCCCTTCACCCTGATCGAGGAGGGCGGCTATTTCTATGCCCGGGGTGCCAGTGACGACAAGGCGCAGGCGGCCGTGTGGGTGGACACCCTGGTGCGCTTCAAGACCTCCGGCTTCAAGCCCCGGCGGGATGTGAAGCTGGCCCTGACCTGCGGCGAGGAGACGGCCAGCGCCTTCAACGGGGCCGGCTATCTGGCGACCCACGAACGGGCCCTGATTGACGCTGCCTTTGCCCTGAACGAGGGGGCGGGCGGGCGACTGGACGCCGAGGGCAAGCCGGTGGTGTTCAACGTCCAGGCTGGGGAGAAGTTCCCGCAGGACTACCGGCTGGAGGTGACCAATCCCGGCGGCCATTCCTCCCGGCCGACCAAGGACAACGCCATCTATCACCTGGCCGGCGGGCTGACCCGGATCAGCCAGTACGAGTTTCCCTACGCCTCCACCGATGCCTCGCGGACCTATTTCGCGCGCATGGGGGCCATCACCCCCGGCCCCATGGGGGCGGCCATGATCGCCTTTTCCAAGGACCCCACGGACACGCAGGCTGCCACCACCCTGTCGCAGGATCCGGGCCTGAACGGTATGGTGCACACCACCTGCGTGGCGACGATGCTGGAGGCAGGCCATGCCACCAACGCCCTGCCGCAGCGGGCGCGGGCCAATGTGAACTGCCGCATCTTCCCCGGCACCTCTGCCGAGGAGGTCCGCGCCACCCTGCAGAAGCTGGTGGATGATCCGAAGATCACCGTGACGACGCTGGGGGCACGAAGCGAGGTCAGCAAGACCCCGCCGCCCCTCACGCCGGAGATCATGAAGCCCATCGAGACCGTGGCCGCGAAGATGTGGCCGGGGGTTCCGATCATTCCGATCCTGCAGCCCGGCGGAACGGACGGGGCGTTCCTGACGCCGGTGGGCATTCCCACCTACGGGGTCTCGGGCCTGTTCGGCGATCCGGACGGCAACGGCGTTCATGGCCTGAACGAGCGGATCCGGACGGCCTCCCTCTATCGTGGCCGGGACTTCATGTACGATCTGGTGAAGATCTACGCGATGCAGAAATAAGGCCGGACACGCTCTACTCGCGTCATCCACTTGTTAAGGATCGCTGGACTAGGGTCGGAGCAGGAATTTCAGGAGTCCCTGCCGATGAAACCGGAATCCTCCAACTCGATTGATGCAAAGTCCGCCATTGAACTGATCTCCTTCATTGTGCGGGGTCAGGAATTCTGCGTCGACATCAGCGACATCCTGGAAATCCGGGGCTGGGCGCAGGAAACGCCCATCGCCCAGGCACCGGACTATGTCCGCGGCGTGATCAGCCTTCGCGGCGTGGTGATGCCGGTGGTGGACCTCGGCCTCCGACTGGGGATGGGGGCCACGGAAGCGGGCGAGCGCAACGTGATCGTGGTGGCCCATCTGCCCGTCGGGCAGGTCGGCCTGCTGGTCGAGGCGGTGTGCGACACCATGATGATCAACGGCGACCAGATCCAGGCATCGGACAGCGTCGCGGGCAATGTGGCGCCGGATTTCATCCGCGGCTTCCTGCCCCTGGAAGACCGGATGGTCACCGTGCTCACCCTGGCCAAGGTCTTCGATCCGGCCATGCTCGGGGCCCATCTGGCCACCGAAGCGGCAGCCTGACGCCCGTCCTCCGGACTCAGCCGCCGCCCAGGACGTCACGGGCCCGGTTCAGCTGGGCTGCCAGGCCGGGGGTGCCCCCGGCGTCGGGATGTGCCCGACGGATCTGTTTCAGATAGGCGGCCCGAACCGTGGCGGCATCCGAATCCACAGGGACGCCCAGGATATCTGCGGCGTCCTGCCGGCTCATGGCCGCCTGCGTCGGAGATGGAGCCGGTCCCGCTCCCCCGAAGGAACGCCCCCGGAAGCGGACGTTGAAGCCGAGCCCCCCGTTCCGCCGCGCGCCAAGCACCAGCAATGCCCCGACGAGGACAAGACCCAGACCCACGGGCCAGTCCCCGCGCACGGCTGTGAACAGGCCAGCGGCCATGGCGGCCAGGCCCAGTGTCCCCGCCCCCGGCCTCCAGTTGCCTGCGAAAACCCGCGCAAGGGATCGCCGGACCGGCGCGCCGATCAACACCCCGAGGGCCAGCAGGGCCAGGGCCCCGATCAGGGTCATCAGCGCTGCGGGCTGGCGGCCACCGGACGATACACCCGCGCAGACGCCTTGATCCCGCCGGACCTGGGCGCATCGCCCGAGCCCACGGCCTTCGGTTCGATCAGATCCCCCAGTCCCGCCGCCTGCATCACCGCCCGCAGTTCCTGGCGCGCGGCCACATGGGTCAGGGACACCGGGACCGGCCGCACGCTGGAGGACAGGTCCGCCACGGTCAGTCCGAAGGGGAACAGTTCACGGAAGATCACCCGGTCGCGCATGCCCGGGCCGACCCGGAACCCGACACGCTTGGCCAGGACGTCGATGCGCTCCTCGAGCCGCTTGCGGTTGCGGGCCTCGGAGGTGGCCAGTCGGTTGCGCAGCACCACCCAGTCCACGGAGCGACGCTCGCTCAGCATCTTCTGCTTGCGGGCTTCCCAGACCACTTCGGAATAGACACTGGGTCGAACGAGTTCGAGGGTGACCGGGTCCACCTGTCCCAGCATGTCGAAGTCGACGAAGCTGTCGTTCATCGGGGTGATGATCAGGTCGGCCTTGCCATGGGCCAGTCGGGACAGGCCGGTATCGGACCCGGGGGTGTCGATCAGCACGAACTGCGCCTCGGTGGCCACGGCGGCGAAGGCAGCCTCGAAGGCGGCCGCCTGCGCCTCGGCGGAGGCCTTGGCGAGACCGGCGGCGTCCTCGGCCAGGGGCATGGCCCAGGGCATGGGCACCTCCACCCCGTTGGCCTCGGACCAGGTCCGGCGGCTGGCGAAGAAGTGACCCAGGGACTGCTGTCGGAGATCGAGATCGATCACGGCCACCCGGGCACCCGCATGCAGCAGCGCCGTGGCGATGTGGATGGCCAGGGTGGACTTGCCGGCCCCGCCCTTCTCATTGCCGATGACGATGATCTGGGCCCGGTCGGTGGGTCGCGGCGGCGCACCCCGCGTGAGGGAAATCTGGCTCAAGCATGGCTCCATCGTCTGGGGAAAACGACTCAGTCAACCCGTGCAACACGGGTCGCAGAATTAACACATTGGAAGGGATTGCTCACGGAAATCGGCGAGGTCCTGCGGGGTTCAGGGCGCACGCGCCGCGCGCCTCCCCCTGACCTGCGTTTTACAACCCTCCTCATCCTGACGGGGACGAGGCCGTCTCGACAGCTGCTGAGCCTCTACCAGGCCCCGAGTTCCCGCAGGGCGCGGGCCAGTTCGGGCGGTGCGGTCTCGCCGCCCTCGCCGTCGGACAGGTCCGGCGGGGCCTCTTCCGGCTTGAGATAGCGCCAGCCCTGGAACGGCCGCCGGGGCGCGGCGTGGGTCCGGATCACCGGCAGGCCGACGACGATCTCGCACCGGGCCGCCTGTCCTTCCCCGTCCGTTTCCACGGCGAGGATCGGCTGGCGGCACTGGATCACGCCCTTGATGACCCAGAACAGGGACCCGCCGTCCGTCAGTTCGTCCGCCCGCTTGGGCGTCTGGCGGGTGTGGACACGGCGCCGGGACTCACCGCGCCAGTAGGCCTCCAGGTCCTCGACCCGCTCAACGCCGACGCAAAGCTTTATTAGGTGTAATGACATAGGGTGCTGATACCCGAGTCCCGCGCAGGCGGCGAGCCCGGAACACAGCCGTTGCGGTCCGCCGGGGGACTCTTGAGGAGACCCGGATGTGATGACGGTCACCGACAGGATGCAGAGTGCTGCGTCGGTGCGCCTGGCCCCGCCGGAAGCACGGGAGCCCCGGCCTGGCCCGATCTCCGGTACGCGCCCAGAGTCGGACAGCCTTGGCCGTGCCGCGACCAACAGCCTGCAGCGGGGCTGGATCCGGAACCTGCTGGCGGTGTTCGCCAGCGGCTTCCTGCTCCATGGCTACGGACCCGCCGCGTGCCTCGGCTGGCTGGCGGCGATGCTGGCCATCTGCCACGGACTGGCCAGACTTCAGCGCCGATACCTGGCCGGGGACACCCGCGTGGCGACCCTCTACATCACGGCCGTCGCCACGGAGAGCCTGTGGTGGTCGGCCCATGCCGCCCTGCTGGTCCGGGACGGGGACGCCGTGTCGCTGATCGCGGCGGTGATGGATCTGTTGTCCATCACCCTGATCGGCATCGTCGCCATGCATACCGACCGGCGGATCATGCTGGCCATGATCCTGCCGACCATCACCGCCCTGGCCGCGCTGCTGGTGACGGCGCTGCTCCAGTTGGGGGGACCCGTCGTGGTGGTGAGCGGCACTGCGGCGACCATCGGCGTCGCGGCGGCGTTTGTCTTCTATGGCCTCAGCCTCCACCGGGCCGATCGCGACCTGACCCTGGCCAACGTCACCCTCGCGGAATTGTCTCGGCGGGACACGGCCCATGCCCGCTTCCTGACCGACGTGTCGGAGATCGCCGATGTGGGCGGCTGGCGCTGGGACCCGCAGGACAACGCCCTGGAATGGAGCGGCGCCACCCAGCGGATCCACGACGTGCCGCCGGATTTCCAGCCGGCCGGCGGCACTGCGATCAAGTTCGTTCGGGAGGACCATCACCAGGTCCTGACCGCCCTGATGACGGAGGCCCTGGCGCATGACGAGCGGATCACGGCCGACGTGCCGATCCTCACCGCCACCGGCCGCCCGCGCTGGGTGCGGATATCCGGGCGCCGTCACCTGGAACCTGACGGTCGCGCGGTGCTCATCGGCGCCTTGCAGGACATCACGGAACGACGGGACACGCAGGACCGCCTGACGGAACTGGCCGAGGCCGCCCAGGCGGCCAACCGGGCCAAGGACGACTTCCTGACCAATATGAGCCATGAGATCCGGACGCCCCTGAACGGTGTGATCGGCCTCACCGCGGCCCTGCTGGAAACGCCGCTGGACACCCGTCAGGCCGAGATGGTGCAACTGATCCACGCCTCCGGCCACGCCCTGGAAGGCCTGTTGAACGACCTGCTGGACCTTTCCAGGATCGAGTCCGACCGATTCGAGCTGGTCAGCCAGCCCTTCGACCTGCGCCGCACGATCGACACGGCGGCCTATGTCATGCGGGCCCGGGCGGACGAGAAGGGGGTCGCCTTCCGCCTGAACTACACCCCTGCCGCGGACGGCGTGATGCTGGGCGACGGCATGCGCCTGCGACAGATCGTGTCCAACCTGGCCTCCAACGCCGTGAAGTTCACCGATGCGGGGGAGGTGGCGCTGGACGTCGATCTTCGACCCGGTGACGGCGAAGCGGCACCGCTGACCCTGCGGATCGACGTGCGCGACACCGGGATCGGCTTTGATACCGCGATGCAGGAGCGCCTGTTCCAGCGGTTCGAGCAGGCCGACATGACCATCACCCGGCAATATGGCGGCAGCGGACTGGGACTGGCCATCTGCCGGGCCCTGACGGACCGGATGGGTGGCACGATCCATGCGGTCAGCGCGCCGGGCCAGGGCAGCAGCTTCACCGTCACGCTTCCGCTTCTCCCCGCCCCGATGGGGGCGGCCTCCGCCGGACCGGACGCCGAGCGAGCGGTCCCTGCCCTGGACCGGATCCGGCTGCTGGTGGCGGAGGACCACCCCGTCAACCGCCGCACCCTGTGCCTGATGCTGGAACCGTTCGGGGTCGACATCACCCTGGCCGAGGACGGGATCGAGGCGTTGCAGGCGTTCCGCGACAGCGGTTTCGATGCCGTCCTGATGGACATGCAGATGCCGGTGATGGACGGCCTCGCCGCCACCCGCGCCATCCGGCGATGCGAGGCAGAGACCGGTCGGCCGCGCACGCCGATCATCATGCTCAGCGCCAATGCCATGGCCGGCCATGTGACCACCGCCATCGACGCCGGCTGCGACCTGCACCTGTCCAAGCCCGTCCGTCCGGACCGGCTGGTCGCCGGGCTGGCCGAGGTCCTCTCCGCCGGGACCTGAGGCCCGCGCGCGGTCAGCTCATGGCGTTGAGGCCGACGGCCAGGAGACCGAGGATGATGAACGTCACCCCGACCAGCGAGGCCAGGAACAGCCAGCTCATCCGCAGCAGGGTCATGATCACCCCGGTCCGGTAGACGCCCCGCAGGTGCAGGAACAGATGCACCGGTGCCGCCAGCAGCAGGATCCCGCCCAGGTCCGACGGGATCAGGAGGGCGACGCAGATCACCAGTCCCATGAAGGACAGGCTGTGCAGTGAGAAGATCACGTGATCGAACAGGAAGAACTCCCGTCGCCAGGCAAACGCCACCGCCAGCAGCAGGGTGGAGAGGGGCAGCATGAGGAACGCGAACCGTTCGCCCCAGCTTTCCAGCACCAGATAGAACCGCTCCGGCTCGTCGATCACCCGTTCCAGGCGCTGTTTCAGCCAGTCACTGGCCTTGGCGTCGGAGCGGTCCGAGCCCAGCTTCACCTCCACCTTGGCCGCCGTCTTCTTCAGCTCGGCCTTTTCCGCCGCCGTCAGCTCCGACAGATGCCTGGTCTCGGTCCGGGTGACGTCGGCCGCCGTTCCCCTGTGGGTCACCGTCGTCTCGATGGGGGTCTTGGACCGGGGTAGCCCACCCACCAGGAACACCAGCAGAAGCACCACCAGGAACAGGCGCAGGGGCGGAATCTGCGGAGCCCGGTGCCCGTCCAGATAGCTGCGTGTCAGCTGCCCCGGCTTCAGTGCCAGGTCCGGCAGGGTGCGCCACAGGCGACCGTCGAAATGGAACAGCCCCTCGATGGTCTCCATCAGGAGCTTGGCAGTGGACCGGTGAAAGTCCTCCCCCAGTTGGCCACAGGCATGGCACCACGGCCCCTGCAGGGGGGTCGCGCAGTTGGCGCACGGGGTGCCGGGCGGCAGGGCGTGCGCCCCGCCACCCTTGCGGCGGAGGAATCCCCCGAGCGACCCCGCGGCTGCAGTATCGAGTTCCTGACTCAAGGTGGCCCCCTCGTGTCCCGTGAGTGTCGTGGCGTGTCCGTCAGCCCATCCAGGCGGGCTTGCGCTTCTCGAAGAAGGCGGCGAGGCCCTCCCGTCCCTCCGGCGAGACGCGGCGCGCGGCGATCCGGCGGGCGGTGTCCTCCATGAGGGCATGATCCACGGGCCGCCCGGCCACGTCATCGGCCAGCTGCTTGGCATCCGCCACAGCCCCGGGCGCGCAGGCCATGATCTCCCCGGCCAGCACTTCCTGCACGGCGCCCAGGGCGTCGGCAGAGGCGACCACCTGGTGCACCAGACCGATGCGCAGGGCTTCCTCCGCGCCGAAGCGGCTGCCCAGGGCAAACAGCCGGCGGGCGTTCCGGGCACCGATGGCCTCGACCACATAGGGGCTGATGGTGGCGGGGGTGAGCCCGAGCTTCACCTCGGAGAACGAGAACTGGGCGTCGGCCGTGGCCACGGCCATGTCACAGGCGGCCACCAGCCCGGCCCCGCCGCCGAAGGCTGGTCCCTCCACCATGGCGACGGTCAGCATGGGCAGCCGCCGCAGGGCGTTCAGCATCTTCGCCAGGTCGAGGGCATCTTCGCGGTTTTCCGCCTCGGTGAAGCTGGCCGCATGGCGCATCCACTCCAGATCCGCTCCGGCGCAGAATCCGCCGCCGGCCCCGCGGATGAACAGGATCCGCACGCCCTCTGCGCCGGCCAGGGTATCGAAGGCCTCGGTCAGGGCCAGGATCATCCGGGCATTGAAGGCATTCTTCCGGGTCGGCCGGTTCAGCAGAAGGACCGCCACCCCTTCCGACGTGGCCTCGAGAAGGACGGACTGATCCGACGCCTCGTCCTGGACATCGACATATTTGGAAGTGATGGGATCTGTCATGGCGTGCTCCTGGACTTCGATGATCGAACCGATCCCCACGCACTCCCCCCTCGACCTCAGGCAGAGCCGGCCGCTCAGTGCTGCTGCGGCGCCGTGCTGTTCGACGGCGCACCGGCGGGCGGCGGCGGAGCATAGTCCGGTCCGAAGGCCCCGTCATTGACCGACTGGGTGTTGCTGGCCAGGCTGTTGCCGGTGGCGTTGGCCGGCACGGCCGGTGCCGGGGCCGGCGCGGGCTTCGGGGCCTCGGGCGCGGCGGCCGGGGGCGGCGGGCGATCCTCGTCGGCGGCGCTGCGCCGCGAACAGGCGGTCAGGCCGAGCGCACCCAGCGCCACGGCGACAAGCACAAGACGACGGGCCAGCATCCGTGACCGGTTACGAGACATGGTCGATGATCCCTCAGGTTCATTCGAGGGCGACAGGCCGACGCACCCTTCGCCGATCCTCCCCGGATCGCCCCCGACACTCATGGGGGCTTTAGCACAGCTTTACGGGCTTGGGGCGATATCGGCGCGACGGCGCGACATTTTCGGCCTACGATTCGAGTCGATGAGAGGTCTCGCCCCAGGACAATCCGACAGCGCGCTCTCGCGCCTGTTCACCGGCCCCCACGCAGCCAAGGGGGTGGTGTGGTTCTCCCTGCCGGGGGGGCGCCCGCTCTATCGCGCTGGCCAGCCGGCGGACACCCTGTATTTTGTCCGCGCCGGGCGGCTGGGGGTGGTGCGCGACACGCCCGGCGGAGCACCGGACCTGATCGGGGTGATCAAGCCGGGGGAGCCGGCGGGGGAAATGGCCCTGATCGCCGGCACGCCCCATTCCGCCACCGTGACCGCCCTGCGGGACTCCGAGATCCTCGCCCTGTCCCGCCAGACCTTCTTCGCCGAGGCCCGCAAGCATCCCGACGTGATGGCGGAGCTCGCGCGGCTGATGATCCTGCGAGCGCGCCAGCCCTTGAGCCGCGGTGCCGCCGGGCGGCCGACCGTGTTCGGCTTCGTGGCCGTGAGTCCCGGAGTCGACGCCCAGGGCTTCACCCAGTCCGTGGCCCAGGCGGCCCGGGAGCTGGGCTTTTCCGCCGAGGTGATCGGCTCGGAGGGGGCGCACCAGAGCACCGAATGGTTCTCGCGCATCGAACAGGCCAACGACGTGGTGCTGCTGACCGCCGGGCCGGACGAGACCGACTGGGCCCATCTGTGCGCCCGGCAGGTGGACCGGCTGTTCCTGCTGGGACGCGGCGACCAGCCCGCGCCGAAGGAGCCGGCCTCCGTCGTCCGCGCCGCCGCCCAGCTGCACCGCCAGACCGACCTGATCCTGATCCAGTCGCCGGAGACCGTGCGGCCCACCGGGTCCGAGGCGTGGGTGGAGAGCCAGCACGCCATCCGCCACTTCCACGTGCGCCGCATGGGTCGTGACATCGAGCGGATGGCCCGGATCATCACCGGCACCTCGGTGGGGCTGGCCCTGTCCGGCGGCGGTGCCCGGGCCTATGCCCATGTGGGCGTCATCCGGGCCCTGCGGGAGGCGGGGCACCCCATCGACTTCCTCGCCGGGGCCTCCATGGGGGCGGTGGTGGCGGCGGGCTATGCGGCGGGGTGGGACGACCAGGAAATCTCGGACCGCATCCGCGCGGCCTTCGTCACCTCCAACCCCCTGGGCGACCTCACCTTTCCCATGGTGGCCATGACCCGGGGCCTGACCGTGAAGGGGCGGCTGAAGCAGCATTTCGGCGAGATCGACATCGGCGACCTTTGGCTGCCCTTCCTGTGCACCTCGTCCAACCTGACGACGGCGGAGACCTTCCAGCACCGCAAGGGCAAGGTGCGCCGGGCGCTCAGGGCCTCGGTCGCCCTGCCGGGCATCCTGCCGCCCGTCGTGATGGGGGACGACGTCCTCGTGGACGGAGCGGTGATGTGCAACCTGCCCACCGAGCTGATGCGAAGCTGGCACCGGGGTCCCGTGGTGGGCGTGGACGTGGCCACGGCCGAGGGGCTGAACGCCCAGGACATTGCCCGCCCGCCCTCGTTCCTGCGCTGGATCGCGTCGGGGGAGTGGCGGCACGGTCCACCCATCGTCTCCATCCTGATCCGCGCCGCCACAGCTCCCACTGCGCGGGAGACGATCACCTCGCACGAAGCCTGCGACCTTCTGATCATCCCGAGGATCGAGGGGGTGGAGCTGCGGGACTGGCGGGCCTTCGAGCCCGCGGTGGCCGCCGGCTACCAGGCCGCCCGCCTGGCGCTGGACCGCCTCGACCGGCCCCTGTCCCGCCTGCGGCTGCCGGTGCCCGCGGACAACGAGATGTTCGGCTAGGACGTCGTCGTCAGACCCCGTGACCCCCCCGCCGCAGCAGCAGGAACAGCCGCGGGAACGGAAACAGGGTCACCCCGTCGGGCTGCTGCGGGAACAGCGGCCGCAGGGCCTCGGCATAGGCGCGGAGGAAGTCCGCCTGCTCCCCCGGGTCCGTCAGGCGGGACAGGTAGGGCCGAAGCCCCGTGCCCTTCATCCAGTCCACCACCGGATCCTGGCCGGTCAGCTCGTGCAGATAGGTGGTGGTCCAGATGTCCGTCTCGCCGAAGGGGGCCAGCAGGCGGTGATAGTCCGCCGTCGGCAGCACCGGCTGCACGCCCCGCACGTCCCGCAGGCGCGGGGCCCAGGGACCCCGCTCGGCCACCTCCCGCATCACATGGTGCCAGGACTCGGCAAAGCTCATGGGCATCTGACAGGCGAACACGCCGCCGGGGGCCAGAAGACCCGCCAGGCGCGGGAACAGGACCCCGTGGTCCGGCACCCACTGGAGCGCGGCATTGGTGAAGATCAGGTCCGGCGACACCGGTGGGGCGAAGGTGGCAATGTCCCCCTGCACCCACTCCACCCGGGCCCGCGTCTGTCGCGCCCGTTCCAGCATGTCCGGGCTGGAATCGAGGCCGTAGACTGTGCAATTCGGGTGGCGCGCCGCCAGCACGGCTGCATGTTCCCCGGTGCCGCAGCCCAGGTCCCAGACCGTGGCCGGTTCCAGATCCCCCGGCAACTGCACCATCAGGTCCAGGGCCGGGCGGTCGCGATAGCCCCGATAGCGCTGGTACTGGTCCGGGTCCCAGGCCGTGCCGCTCACGCGGGCTCCACGACCACGGCGGTGCCGTAGGCCAGCACCTCGGTAATGCCCTCCATGATCTCGTTGGCATCATAGCGCATGGCGATCACGGCATTGGCCCCCATCTCCGTCGCATGGGCGGCCATCAGCTGATAGGCCTCCGCCCGGGCGTGCTCCGCCAGCTTGGTGTAGACGGTGATGTTGCCCCCGAAGATGGACTGGATGCCCGCGGCGAAGTTGCCGATCACGCTGCGGGAGCGGACGGTCACGCCGCGCACGAGGCCCACGTGACGCACGACGCGATATCCGGTGAGGTCGTTGGTGGTGCTGACGAGCATGGGATCAGGTCTCCGCAGGATGAGAGTCAAACGCTAGGCCGCTTCGCCGCCAGGGGCGAGCCCCCGTCGGCCGCAGAGCGCTCAGCCTGTGCGGCTCAGCCCGCACGTCTGGGGATCCGGGCGTCCACCTCGATCTCGATCTTCATGCGGGCGTCCACAAGGCCGCAGACCAGGGCCGTGGCCGCCGGCTTCGCCGCGCCGCAGAACGTGCCGAAGATGGGGGCCAGCACCTCGAAGTCCGCCCCGTCCGTGAGGTAGTAGCGCACCCGCACCAGGTGGCCGAGGTCCCCTCCGGCCTTGCCCAGGGCGTCGGCGATGTTGTGGAAGCACTGGCGGGCCTGGTCCGCCACGTCGTCGGAAATGGTCATGGTCGCATAGTCGAACCCGGTGCAACCCGAGACGAACACCTCGGCATAGGTGTCGAACTCCACCACCGCAGCGCGGGCGTAGCCGGCCACCGCCTCGAAGCTGGAGCCGGAGGAAATCGAGGAACGGAGCATGGCGGAGACCTCCCGGGCTTTGCACTGACGCCGCGGACGGCTTGCCCGGGCGCGCAGCCGTGCTACACCCCCGCCCGTCGGTGTTTCCAGCGAAAAGCGGACGCCGCCCCCGGATCGTGACCCCATCGGAAAGCGTCGCCGCCATGTCCTCTCCCCATACCTCGCCCAAGACCCGGATCGAGACCGACACCTTCGGCCCCATCGAGGTCGCCGCCGACCGCTACTGGGGGGCCCAGGCCCAGCGCAGCCTCGGCAACTTCAAGATCGGCTGGGAGCGGCAGCCCGCGCCGGTGGTCCGGGCGCTGGGCATCGTCAAGCGCGCCGCCGCGGAGACCAACATGGCGCTGGGCCGCCTCGACCCGGCGCTGGCCGCGACCATCATCGCCGCCGCCAACGAGGTGATCGAGGGCAAGCTGAACGATCACTTCCCCCTGGTGGTCTGGCAGACGGGGTCCGGCACCCAGTCGAACATGAACGCCAACGAGGTCATCTCGAACCGGGCGATCGAGATGCTGGGCGGCGAGATGGGCTCGAAGAAGCCGGTGCACCCCAATGACCACGTGAACATGAGCCAGTCGTCCAACGACACCTATCCCACGGCCATGCACATTGCCTGCGCCGAGGAGATCACCCACCGGCTGCTGCCCGCCCTGCGCCACCTGGCCAACGCCCTCAACGACAAGGCCCAGGCCTGGCGGGACATCATCAAGATCGGCCGGACCCACACCCAGGACGCCACCCCCCTGACGCTGGGCCAGGAATTCTCCGGCTATGCGCAGCAGGTTCTGAACGGCATTGCGCGGATCGAGCAGACCCTGCCCATGTTGATGCAGCTGGCCCAGGGTGGCACCGCCGTGGGCACCGGCCTCAACGCCCCGGTGGGCTTTGCCGAGGGCGTGGCCGAGCGGATCGCCGCCATCACCGGGCTGAAGTTCACCTCCGCCCCCAACAAGTTCGAGGCGCTGGCCGCCCACGACGCCATGGTCTTCAGCCACGGGGCCATCAACACGGTGGCCGCCAGCCTGTTCAAGATCGCCAACGACATCCGCTTCCTGGGCTCCGGCCCCCGGGCGGGTCTCGGCGAGCTCAGCCTGCCGGAGAACGAGCCCGGCTCGTCCATCATGCCGGGCAAGGTCAACCCGACCCAGTGCGAAGCCCTGACCCAGGTGTGCGTGCAGATCTTCGGCAACAATGCCGCCCTCACCTTCGCCGGCAGCCAGGGGCACTTCGAGCTGAACGTCTACAATCCGGTGATGGCCTACAACTTCCTGCAGTCCGTGCGGCTGATGGCCGATGCGGCGGTCAGCTTCACCGACAACTGCGTGGTGGGGATCGAGCCGCGGCTGGACAACATCACGTCAGGCGTGGAGCGCTCGCTGATGCTGGTCACCGCGCTGGCCCCGAAGATCGGCTACGACAACGCCGCCAAGATCGCCAAGACCGCGCACAAGAACGGGACCACCCTGCGGGAGGAGGCCGTCGGCGGCGGCTATGTGACCAACGCGGAGTTCGATGCCCTCGTCCGCCCGGAGAACATGGTCCATCCGGGCTGACAGGTCCTGCCCGTCCCGAGGGACGCAACACCCCCAACCGGAGCACCGCCCATGGCCGGCCTCAAGGACAAGCGCGGCTTCATCGACAAGGACCGGCTGGACCTGTCGGAGCGCCAGGCGGTGGAGTACTGGATGAAGCGCTGGGGCGTGACCCGGGAGCAGATCACCGCCGCGCACCGCAAGGTCGGCCGGATGACCAAGGACATCGCCGCCGAGCTGGGCAAGAAGCGCTAGCGGTTGTTCTTGCGGAAGCGGGCCGCCTCCGCCGCCAGCCGGGCCATGGCCGCAGCCTCGCCGTCATCGCCCTCGGGGATGAAGGGCAAGGTCCCGGCCACGCCGCGTACGGCGAGCCAGAGCTGGACATTGAAGTGCGCGAACAGGCGCAGCGGCCGGCGGCGGTCGTCGGTGACGTCCCAGCCCTCTGCCTCGAAGGCTGCGATCTGGTCCCGGTCCGGCTTCAGGTCGATGCGGTCCCAGCCCTCCGGCCGGGGAACCGTGTCCGCCTCGTCCGCCGTCAGGCCGAACAGCGCCTGCGACACCTCGTCCAGCTCCGGGAAGTCCGGACGGGCGTCGAGATCCCCCATCCGGGGCGTCATCAGCGCCTTCTGTTCCAGGGCGCGCACGCCGTCCAGGTCGATCATGCGGCGAAGGGGGGCGGTGGCACTCATGGCTGCATCATCCCGCCTCCTCCGCTCCGGTTCAAGCGCGGGAATGACACGAGGTTCGATTGTTCCTAGGCTCTGCGTCCGACGGAGATCCGAACGCCCATGAGCCACCCGCCCCTGATCCTCGACGCCACGGGCGTCAATGCCGTGCTGCAGGAGGCCTTTCCCGAGGTGACGCCGGACACCCTGGCGCAGGTGATGGAGGCCGAACCCGGGCGGGTGCGGATCCGGCGTCCCTATGGGCCCGGCCTGCTGCGGCCCGGCGGCATCATCTCCGGTCCGACCCTGATGACCATCGCCGACACGGCGGCCTATGCCCTGGTGCTGGCCCATATCGGGGACCGGAAGATGGCGGTGACCAGTTCCCTGGTCATGACCTTCCTGCGTGGCGCGGCGGTGGGGGACATCTGGGCAGAGGCACAGCTCCTGCGCCTGGGCCGGCGCAACGCGGTCTGTGACGTGCGCCTGTGGACCGAGACCCCCGACCGCATCGCGGCCCAGGCCACGGTGACCTATTCCCTGCCCTGACCGTTCACTTCCCCGGGACGTCAGTTGCACGCGGCGGGATTCGGGCGTTCCATCCCGCGGGTTGGCACCCGGACGGAGCCTTGCGAATGGATGACAGTCTCGAAGAGCGCGTGCAGGACCTGGAGCAGCTGGTCCTGCGACTGGGGGAACGGATCGACATGCTGGAGGCGCAGCTGGACGGGATGTCCCGCCTGGCGATCCGCACCGCCAACCGGTCCCTGCAGACCGACGAGGATACCGAGCCCGCCTGAGCGTCGCGTCAGGAGGCGGCGCTGATCTTCGAACCCTGGGCCAGGGGCGGCGCGATGAAGCCCTGCAGGAACGACAGCACATCCTCCAGCTTCATCGGCCGGGCGATGTGATAGCCCTGGGCATAGTCACAGCCCATGCCCGCCAGCAGGGCCAGGGCCTCGGCGGTTTCCACCCCTTCGGCCACCACCCGCATGCCCAGCCCGTGGGCCAGGTCCACCGTGGACTTCACCAGGAGGCGGTCCCGGGGGTTCTGGTCGATCAGCAGCACGAAGGCCTTGTCGATCTTCAGCTCCTGCGCCTGGATCTGCTTCAGATAGGCGAGGGACGAAAGGCCGGAGCCGTAATCGTCGATCGAGACCGGCACGCCCGCCTGCTCGAACATCCGCAGGACGCGCAGACCCTCTTCCGGGTTGGCGATCACGGCGGTCTCGGTGATCTCCATGGTGATCTTGCCGCCGGCGAAGCGGATGGCGTTCAGGGCCCGCTCGGCGAAGGCCCGGACCCCCAGCATGCTGCCGGACAGGTTGATGGCGATGGGCAGGTCGAAGCCCGCCGCGCGAAGGCCCTGCTGGTCCACCAGGGCGCGCTCCAGCACCCATTCGGTCAGGCCCTCGATATTGCCGGTCTCCTCGGCCATGACGATGAACAGGTCCGGCGAGATCGGACCGCGGGTGGCGTGTCGCCACCGGCAAAGAGCCTCGAAGCCGGCGATCTTGCCGGTGCGGAGGTCATATTTCGGCTGATAGAACAGGCTGAGCTCGCCATTGGTCCGGGCGGCGGCCAGCTCGCTCATCAGGGACAGGTTCTTCGCCGGATCCCCATAGGCCTGTTCATCGAAGGCGGCGAGGCGCTGGTGCGCAGCCTGGGCCTGGTCGATGGCGATGTTGGCGTGCTCCACCACCCGGTTGTCATGGATGATGGCGTCGTCCGGGGCGGCGGTGAACAGGCCGACGGTCAGGCTGACATCGACCACGGCACCGCCGACCTCGAACGGACCGGCCAGCGCCTCCAGCAGGGCCTCTGCCACATCCCGCGCCGCGGCACAGGACCTGACGGGCACGGCCAGGGCGAGACGTCCGGTGGACACCCGCGCGCACAGGGCCCCCGGTTGCAGACGGCGGATCTCGTCCCCCACCGCGCCCACCAGTTCGGCCAGCATCTGATAACCGATGGCGTTGCGCAGCACGTCCAGCCGGTCGATGGCCAGCGCGATCACGGCCACCGAATGCGCGCCCGACGCCGTGCGCAGACGGCCGATCTCGGCCTCCAGCGCCGTGCGGTTGGGCAGGCCGGTCTCCAGGTCCCGCAGCGCCATGTCCGTGATCCGCTGCTCGCGCTCGACAATGGCGGCGGACATGGTGTTGAAGTTGCTGGCCAGACGGCCGATCTCGTCATTGGAGGTGATGCTCACCTCGGCCCGGGCCCCCTCGCCCAGGGCGCTGACGGCCGAATCAAGCAGGGCCACGGGGCGCGTGATGCTGCGCGCCAGGGCCCAGCTTCCGGCCACCAGAACGGCAATGGACAACAGTCCCAGCGCGCCCAGCGCCGCCAGCAGCGGACCGTAGGGGGCCAGCGCCCGGTCCAGCGGGTAGCGGAGCAACAGCAGCAGCGGTGCCGTCTCGCCCACGGCCCGCACCGGCGACACCAGCGCCACGGCCTTGCCGGTGGGTGCGTCCAGAACCCGGGGGGCCCCCAGTTGGGTCCCCGTGCTCGCCCGGGCGAAGCGATCGATGGAGTCGGCGTCGGAGGCCTGCGGATTGGCCACGTCCCGCCAGCGTCCGTCAGAACCACGCTGCAGCAGTCGCGCCTCGAGGGGAATGGCGGACAGGTGCTCGAAGGTCTGCATCTGCGCCCGGTCCAGCCGGTTGGCAAAGACCACCCAGCCGATCAGCTGAGGTGCCAGCACCGGCGCACTGATGGTCTGGCACGGCACGCCGGCGATCTGCAGAACACCGGACGCATAGTCACTGTCGCCGAGCGCCCGCAGCAGATCCGTCCGGGCTGCGTCGGTCAGGGCCCCGGCCCCGCCCCCCAGGATCCGCCCGTCGGCGAGGACGAGAAACGCATGATCGATGCCCCGCCGGGCGCGCAGATTGTCGAGGGCCGACTCGATGGTCGGCGCGTCTCCGGTGGCCACGGCGGAGCTGAAGCCGAAGTCCTTGGCCAGCAGCTCGGCATTACCCTGGAGCTCCCGGGACTTCATGGCGAAGATCCGGTCGAACACCGTCCGCGAGGCCCCGAGTTCCGCCTTGGTGGCGTTCACCGCATTGGCGGTCACCATGGGCGCGACGGCCTGGGCCACCGCCATCAGGGTCACGATGAACAGCGCCGCATAGAGGATGGTGACCTTCGTCTGCAGCTTGCGGAACACCGGGGTCACGGGCCTGCGGAACACCATCTCAGCCCCCCATGCCGCTCATGGCAGCCGGCGGGTCACGCAGGTCCAGGGTCAGGTTCTGCTGCTGGTCCGCCTTCAAGGTCAGCGGCCGGCTGACTGTCTGGCCGACGCCCCTGAGAAACGGGTGCCAGACCTTCAGTGTGACACTGCCCTCGGGCAGGTTGTGCAGCTGGACCTGGCCATGCTCGTCGGAGCGGGCCGCATAGGGCGTGTCGGACACATAGATGTAGCCCAGCATCCGGTCATGGATATTGCAGCCGAGTGCGACGACGCCGGGTTTGTCGAAGGTGACGGTACGGTGATCTTCCTGGCCGAACAGCTTCAGTTCGAACGTCCTGGCCGGGCTGAACGAGTAGACGTGGTGCCGGACCTTGTCGAGGTTCGGAAACGCCACCGTCGCGCCCACCGGAACCAGCAGCACGAAGGGGTGGAACTGGATCTTTTCCTGCGCCATCTGGAACGGGCCGCCCAGACGGGATGCCGCGGCGGGCACAGGACCGGCGGTGGGGGTTAGGGTTACCACGGCGTCCCGGACCGGAGTGCCATTGGGCAGATGCAGGTCGACCGTCAGGTCCGCCGCCGCGGCCGGAGCGGCGAGAGCGACAAGACTGAGCAGGACGAGGGTCGGCAACGTTTTCATGTCACCGGAATGGTAGTCGGAACGAGTGAATTTGCGGTGAATGGCCGACCGGCGACCGGCGAATAACGAAGCCTCAACCCTGCCAGCGCAGTATGTTTAACGACCCATCGTCTTCGAGTATGCCACCTTGCGCGCCTCCCGCATCTGCCCCCGTTCCGTGATCCCGACCCTGATGGCGTCCGTGCTTTCCGGCCTTGTCGGTATCGGCTCCGCGTCTGCCAAACCGGAATATGTCTGGGGCGGCAAGCTGGATCTGACCCGGGGTGTGAGCACGGTGGACGGCTCCGCCGGCGGCGGCATCGCCAGCTGGGCGCTCATTTCAGGCAACGAGACCCGGGACGGGATCGGCGGCACCGCCAACGTCACGGCACTGCGCAGCCACAACTTCACCCTGACCAGCTATGCGGCGGGGATCGGGGCCTGGGACCGTTACGAAGTCACCCTGGGCGGCCAGGACTTCGACACCGGCAGGACCGGCGGTCGCCTGGGCCTGGGCAATGGCTACACCTTTCACCAGGACATCCTCGGCCTGAAGGCGCGCCTGTTCGGGGACGCGGTCTATGACCAGGACCACTGGACACCGCAGGTCGCCGTCGGGGCCCAGATCAAGTCCGCCGACCACAAGGCCATCCTCCACGCCCTGGGCGCCCGCCGGGCCAGCGGCGTCGACTACTATGTCAGTGCCACCAAGATCCTGCTCGACAGGAGCCTGCTGATCGATGCCACCATCCGCATGACCGAGGCCAACCAGTGGGGCCTGCTGGGCTTTGGCGGTGACCGCAGGTCGGGCTACCAGCCGCAGTTCGAAGGCTCCATCGGCTATCTGGTCACGCCCAGGTTGCTGGTGGGAGCCGAACTGCGCACCAAGCCGGACAATCTGCGCTTCGCCCGGGAGGGGGACGCCGCCGACCTGTTCGCGGCCGTGGCGCTGAGCAAGACCCTGTCGGCCACCCTCGCCTGGGCAGAGATCGGCGACGTGGCCACCCTCCGCCGCCAGAGCGGCCTCTATCTCTCCCTGCAAGCGGGGTTCTGACATGCGCCTTCATCCAGCCTCGCTGTTCGTCGCCCTCGGTCTTGCCCTGCCCTTCACGGCCGGGGCGACGGAAAAGCCGGTGGACCCCTATGTGCAGTCCGACCGCAATGCCGGGGTCACGCCGATCCAGGGGGATGGCGTCTACAAAGCCTTTCACGGCAAGGCCGGAATCGACCGGATCGTCCACCGCCTGAACGGGTATCACCACACCGATCCGCGGATTTCCGACCTGTTCCATGCCGCCGATGACCAGCGGCTGGAGCGGACGTTGTCGGAGATGTTCTGCTACGTCCTGGGCGGTCCGTGCCACTATACCGGACGGGACATGGCCAGCGCCCACAAGGACATGGGCGTCCAGATCGCTCACCAGAACGCGCAGATCGAGGACCTGCAGAAGGCCATGGCCGAGGAGCATGTTCCGGTCTGGGCCCAGAACAAGCTCCTGGCCAAGCTGGCACCGCTGGAGCGGGTGACCGTCACCCGTTGACACCTGCGCCAACGGACTGGGCTCCGCCCTGCCGCGCCTTCAGGGCCAGCCGGACCCCGTCGCCATAGGCCGGATCCGCCTTGTCGAAATGGGCCAGCTGCCGGGCCAGGGTCTCCGGCGACACCCGGCTGAGGGGACCCGCCAGATTGTCGAACAGGTCCTGGCGTTCCGACGGGGGCAGGAGCCGGAACAGGTTGCCCGCCTGGGTGTAGTCATCCTCGGTCCCGCGGGCGTCATGCCGTCCCGCGACACCGGACAGGGTCCAGCCTGCATCTCCGTGACCGAAGCCCGACGTCCCGGTGCCGCCCGCCGCCACGACGCCGTAGGTCTGCGCCGCGCCGCCGTTGGAGAAGGCCATGGCCCCGTCCCGCTGGTGGTTCCGCACCGGGCATCGCGGGGCGTTCACCGGCAGCTGCTGGTGGTTGGCCCCCACCCGATAGAGCTGGGCGTCATGATAGGCGAACAGCCGCCCCTGCAGCATCTTGTCCGGGGAGAAGCCCAGGCCCGGCACGATGTTGGCGGGTGAGAAGGCCACCTGCTCCACCTCCGCGTGATAGTTCTCCGGATTGCGGTTCAGCTCGAGGATGCCCACCGGATGCCGGGGGAAGTCCGCGTGCGGCCAGACCTTGGTCAGGTCGAAGGGGTTCCAGCCGGTGCGGGCCTCCCACGCGGCCAGCTCCGCCTCCGTGGCGACCTGGACGCGCACCTCCCAGCGGGGGAAGTCCTTCCGGGCAATCGCGTCGAACAGGTCGCGCTGGGCATAGTCGGGATCTTCGCCGGCGAGCCGACCGGCCTCGGCCGCGGACAGGTTACGGATGCCCTGTTCCGTGCGCAGGTGCCACTTGCAGAACACCCGCTCGCCGGCGTCATTGATCAGGCTGAAGGTGTGGCTGCCGAACCCGTCCATGTGCCGGTAGCCGTCCGGCGTGCCGCGGTTGGAGAACAGCATGGTCAGCTGGTGCAGGCTTTCCGGGGCCCGGCTCCAGAAGTCGAACATCATCTCCGGCGACTTGAGGTTGGAGTGGGGGCAGCGCTTCTGGGTGTGGACGAAGTCCGGGAACTTGATCGGGTCCTTGATGAAGAACATGGGCGTGTTGTTGCCCACCAGGTCCCAGTTGCCTTCCTCGGTATAGAAGCGGATGGCGAAGCCCCGGGGGTCCCGCTCGGTATCCGCCGAGCCCCGCTCGCCCCCCACGGTGGAGAAGCGGACGAAGGTTTCCGTGGTCTGGCCGACGGCGGCGAACAGCTTCGCGCGGGTATGGCGGCGGATATCGTGGGTGACGGTGAAAGTGCCGTAGGCACCGGAGCCCTTGGCGTGGACGACCCGCTCGGGAATCCGCTCGCGGTTGAAGTGCTGCAGCTTCTCGATCAGGTGAAAGTCCTGCAGCAGCAGCGGTCCGCGGGGGCCGGCGCTGAGGCTGTTCTGGTCATCGGCGACGGGAATGCCGGACGCGGTGGTGAGGGTCGGGGTGGGAGCTGACATGTCAGGCGTGTCCTTGTGACGGGTGTGACGCCAAGGTCTCCCACCTGTCGGCATAGAGCAAATTGATCGTTTTTTTGTAATTCATAGTTCCGGCCTATGGACCATCAAGTCCCCTGACAGGCTGCCGGGGTGGGTCTAGGCTGGCGGGAAACACCAGGAGGATCCGTTCATGCGACTCAGCCAGCCCCGCATCGCCCCCGCCGCCGACAATGCCCTGACCCCGGACCAGCGTCGGGTGCTGGAGCCGCTGGGCCAGCGCGGTCCGGTGCTGAACATCTTCCGGACCATGGCGCGGGCCCCCGACGCCCTGACCGCCTTCCTGGCCTGGGGGAGCTACATCCTCAGTCGCCGCAACGCCCTGCCCGAGCGGGAGCGGGAACTGGTGATCCTGCGGGTCGGCTTCCTCTGCAAGGCCGGCTACGAGTGGGGCCAGCACGTGATCATCGGCCTGCGGGCGGGCCTGACGGAGGCCGAGATCCCCCGGATCAAGCAGGGGGCCGACGCGCCTGGCTGGAGTCCCGCCGACCGGGCCCTGCTGGTGGCCACGGACCAGCTGGTGAACGACCACTTCGTGCAGGACGCCGCCTGGGCCGACCTGAAGAGCCACTTCGACGAGAAGGCCTGCATGGATTTCGTCTACACGGTGGGCCAGTACACCCAGGTCTCCATGGTCCTGAACACCTTCGGCGTGCAACTGGACGAGGGCATGGAACTGGACGCGGACCTGAAGGGGTTCTGAGCTGCCCCCGCGCCCCCGCCCTTCGCAATCGTGCCGCGCCCGGCTATAGAACGTCCATGTCCGACGGCGAAACAACCGAGATCAAGGCTGCCCCGCCCCCCACGGGGGTGGGACGCGGGTTCATCCACGACATGTGGTACTTCGCCGCCCTGTCGGACGAGCTGAAGCCCGGCGTGCTGAAGCGCCACGAGATCATGGGCGAGCCGGTCCTGCTGGGCCGGGACCGGGCCGGGGCCGTCTATGCGCTCCGTGACATCTGTCCGCACCGGGCCGCCCCCCTCTCCGCCGGCCGGGTCACCGCCGATGATGCCGGGCAGCAGGCGATCGAGTGCCCCTATCATGGCTGGCTGTTCCGCACCGCCGACGGAGCCTGCTCGAAGATCCCCTCCCTGGTCGCCGGTCAGGGAATCGAGAGCGAGCGTATCCGCATCCGCCGCTGGCCCGTGGCCGAGAGCCAGGGGATGGTGTTCATCTACATGGCCGCCAATGCCCGGGACGAGACCCCGTCCATGCCCCCGCCCACCTTCGAGGGCGTGGTGGGCGGCCGGCCCAAGCTGGTGGAGCGGATGGATTTCGACAGCCACATAGACCACGCCGTGGTCGGGCTGATGGACCCTGCCCACGGGCCCTATGTGCACCAGCAGTGGTGGTGGCGATCTTCCAAGAAGCAGCTGGACAAGGCCAAGCGGTTCGAGCCCCGGCCCTACGGCTTCGCCATGGTGCGCCACGCGCCGTCGAAGAACAGCCGGGCCTATGCCATCCTCGGCGGCGCGCCGGAGACGGAGATCACCTTCCGCCTGCCGGGGCTTCGGTGGGAGCACATCACCGTGGGGCAACGCCAGGTGCTGGCGCTGACCTGCCTCACCCCGATCAGCGAGACGAAGACCCGGATCACCCAGCTGATCTGGTCCGACCATCCGGCCTTCGTCCTGCTGGCCCCCTTCATCAAGGCCGGCGCGAAGCGGTTCCTCCAGCAGGACGGGGACATGGTCAACCTGCAGAACGAGGGCCTGCGCTATGATCCGCCGCTGATGTGGATCGATGACGCGGACAAGCAGGCCAAGTGGTACCAGGCCCTGAAGAAGGCCTGGATCGCCTCGCGCACACCGGGGGGCGCGGCCTTCGCGAACCCCGTGGAGGCCACCGTCCTGAAGTGGCGGAGCTGAGGGGCCCGGCCTCTGGATTGACCTAGTAGGCCAGGATCGGCGCCAGCCAGCGCTCCGCCTCGGCCATGGTCCAGCCCTTGCGCTGGGCATAGTCCTGCACCTGATCCCGGTCGATGCGGCCGACGCCGAAATAGTGGGCCTCCGGATGGCTGAAATAGAGGCCGGACACCGCCGCCGCCGGGCTCATGGCATA
The DNA here is from genome assembly GCA_903874895.1 of uncultured Caulobacterales bacterium. Classification (GTDB taxonomy): domain Bacteria; phylum Pseudomonadota; class Alphaproteobacteria; order Caulobacterales; family Caulobacteraceae; genus CAIMFV01. The sequence goes on from CAIQUG010000034.1 coordinate 24,453, forward strand.
GCTTTCGGTGAGGGTGATCCCCGTCTGGGCCGTGGCGTCCAGCAGGCGGAAAAGGGTCGCCTTCTCCGTATGGTCGGGCTGGGCCGGATAGCCCGCCGCCGGCCGGATGCCCCGGTACCTTTCCGCGAGCAGGTCCTCCAGCGACAGGGCTTCATCGGGGGCATAGCCCCAGAACGCCCGCCGCACCTCCAGGTGCAGCCGCTCGGCAAAGGCCTCCGCCAGCCGGTCGGCCAGGGCCGCGACGATGATGGCGGAATAGTCGTCCCCCGCCTCCCGGAAGCTGCGGGCGAAGTCCGCCTCCCCATGACCCGCCGTCACGGCAAAGCCCCCCACATAGTCCGCCGGGCCGCCCGACGGCGCGATGAAGTCCGACAGGGCGGCATTGGCCCGGCCGCCGGTCTTGTCCATCTGTTGACGCAGCGTATGCAGCCGACCGATTTCCGTGGTGCGACTCTCGTCGGCATAGACCGCGATGTCATCGCCCACGGACTGGGCCGGCCAGAAGCCGACCACGCCCCGGGCGGTGAAGCGCCGCTCGGCGATGATCCGTTCCAGGAGGGGTTGCGCGTCGGCCCAGAGCGCCCGGGCCGCCTCCCCCACCACGTCGTCCTGCAGGATGTCCGGATAGCGCCCCACCAGGTCCCAGCTCTGGAAGAACGGGGACCAGTCGATGGTGTCGGCCAGGGTCTGCAGGTCGAAGGCGTCGAACCGCTTCAGGCCCAGGAAGGACGGCTTCGGCGGCGTGTAGCTCGCCCAGTCGATGGGGATGCGGTTGGCGCGAGCCTCCGCAATGGCCGTGCGCGGACGCTTGTCCTGGCCCCGGGCGAACTGCTCCCGGACCCGGGCGTATTCCGCCTCGGTCTCGGCCCGGGTGGACGCCGCCGTCTCCGGAGAGAGGAGCTGGGAGACCACGCCCACAGCCCGGCTGGCGTCCAGCACATAGGTGGTCGCCCCCGCCGGATAGGCCGGGGCGATCTTCACCGCCGTGTGGGTCTTGGAGGTGGTCGCCCCCCCGATCAGCAGGGGAATGTCCATGCCCCGGCGCTGCATCTCCGCGGCCACGAACACCATCTCGTCCAGGGACGGGGTGATCAGCCCGGACAGGCCGATGGCATGGGCCCGGTGCTCCACCGCCGCGTCGAGGATCCGGTCCGCGGGCACCATGACGCCCAGGTCGATCACCTCGTAATTGTTGCACTGCAGGACGACGCCGACGATGTTCTTGCCGATGTCGTGCACGTCGCCCTTGACGGTGGCCATGATGATCCGGCCCGCGGGCTCCCGCGCCTCACCGGCCTTCTCCGCCTCCATGTAGGGCAGGAGATAGCCTACGGCCTGCTTCATCACCCGGGCGGACTTCACCACCTGGGGCAGGAACATCTTGCCCGCACCGAACAGATCGCCGACCCGGCCCATGCCGTCCATCAGCGGGCCCTCGATCACGTGCAGGGGGCGCGCCACGGTCTGCCGCGCCGCTTCGGTGTCCTCGATGATGTAGTCGGTGATCCCGTGGATCAGGGCATGGGCCAGACGTTCCGCCACCGGAGCGTCCCGCCATTTCAGGTCGACGACCCGGGCCTCGGCCTTGTCGCCCTTGTACTTGGGGGCCAGGTCCACCAGCCGCTCCGTGGCGTCGGCGCGGCGGTTCAGGATCACGTCCTCCACCGCATCCCGCAGCTCCGCCGGGATGTCGTCATAGACCGGAAGGTCTCCGGCATTGACGATGCCCATGTCCATCCCGGCACGGATGGCGTGATAGAGGAACACCCCGTGGATCGCCCGGCGCACCGGCTCGTTGCCGCGGAAGCTGAACGATACGTTGGAGACGCCGCCGGACACCCGGGCAAAGGGCAGGCTCCGCTTGATCTCCGCCGTCGCCTCGATGAAGTCGAGGGCATAGCGGTTGTGCTCCTCGATCCCCGTGGCCACGGCGAAGATGTTCGGATCGAAGATGATGTCCTCAGGCGGAAAGTCGATTTCCTCCGTCAGCAGACGATAGGCCCTCTGGCAGATCTCCACCTTGCGCTTCACCGTGTCCGCCTGGCCCAGTTCGTCAAAGGCCATCACCACCACCGCCGCCCCGTAGCGCAGGCAGGCCCGGGCCTGGGCCAGGAACTCCGCCTCCCCTGCCTTCATGGAGATGGAGTTGACGATGGCCTTGCCCTGCACGCACTGAAGACCCGACTCGATGACGGTCCACTTGGAACTGTCGATCATGATCGGCACCCGGGAGATGTCCGGCTCCGCGGCGATCAGGTTGAGGAACTTGACCATGGCGGCCTCGGAATCGAGCAGGCCCTCGTCCATGTTCACGTCGATGATCTGGGCTCCCGCCTCCACCTGCTGCCGGGCGACGGACAGGGCCGCGGTATAGTCTCCCTCGGCGATCAGCTTGCGGAACTTCGCGGAGCCGGTGACGTTGGTGCGCTCGCCGATATTGACGAAGATGGTGGAGGTGGCGGCGGTCATGGAGGTCTTTCGGTTGAGCGTCGTGTCAGGGGGCGTGGGTCTAGGAGACGGGCCGTGCCGGCCTGCCTCAGGATGACGAAGGTCGTGCAAGTCGCGCGATGGTGAGGAGACCGGGAGAGTCCTCCCGGACCCCGCAGGGGTGGACGGGTCTCACTCCCGCACCAGCCCCGGCAGGCCATCCAGCGTCGTCGCATTGCGCTCGAGGCGGCTCTCGAACCACGCGTCGGGCGACGTGTGGTCGATATAGCGGGTCAGCTGGTCCCGCTCACCCTTGAACGCGTAGAACGGGACGCCCCAGCCGCAGGCGTCCGTCACCCGGGTGATCCGGCATCGGATGATCCCCCGGGCGGGCTGCGGCAGGGAGAACAGCGGCCGCAGGGCCTGATACTCCGGATCGGCGAAGCTGAAGGCCTCCGCCCGGCCGTAGATCCGCACGATGTTCGCCGCCCCCTCGAAGGCGCAGAACATGAAGGTGATCCGTCCGTTCTCCCGCACATGGGCATGGGTCTCGATCCCCGAGCCCCCCAGGTCCAGATAGGCGACGGTGGAGGGATCGATCACCACGAAGCTCTCATAGCCCTTGGGCGACAGGTTCACCGATCCCTCCGCCGACAGGGGGGCAGTGGCCACGAAGAACATCTTCTGGGCCCGGATGAAATCGACCAGCTGGTCGTTCAGGGCGTCATAGGTGTTGCTCATGGATCGGACCCTTCCGGTTCAGGCGAGCTCGAACGGTTCGAGCCCGGACAGGCGAAGTGCCCGGGGGCGTTCCGGCGGTACCCGGGGGGGCTTGCCGGCCACGGAGCGGGCGATGTGGGCAATATGCTCCGGCGTGGTGCCGCAGCAGCCGCCGACGATGTTCACGAGCCCGCTCTCCGCCCATTCATGGATGAAGCAGGCGGTCTCGTGGGGCGTCTCGTCATACTGGCCGAAGGCGTTGGGCAGGCCGGCATTGGGATAGGCGCTGACCAGGGTGTCGGCGATCCGCGACAGCTCGGCGATGTGCGGACGCATCAGCTCGGCGCCCAGAGCGCAGTTCAGCCCCACGGCGAAGGGCTTGGCGTGCTTCACGGACGCCCAGAAGGCCTCCACCGTCTGGCCGGACAGGGTGCGGCCCGAGCGGTCGGTGATGGTGCCGGAGATCCAGATGGGCAGGGGCTCCAGCCCCTCGTCCGCCAGGTCCATCACCGCCTTGATGGCCGCCTTGGCATTCAGGGTGTCGAAGATGGTCTCGATCAGGAACAGGTCCACCCCGCCCTCGTGCAGGGCCCGGGCCTGCTGCTTGTAGGCCTCGTAAACCTGGGCGAAGCTCACCGCCCGGGCGCCGGGATCGTTCACGTCGGGGCTGATGGACAGGGTCCGGTTCAGCGGGCCGATGGAACCGGCCAGGAACCGGGGCTTGGACGGATCCCGGGCCGTCCAGCGGTCCGCCGACTCCCGCCCCAGTTTCGCCGCGGCGTGGTTCAGGGCCACCACCTGGTCCTCCATGCCGTAGTCGGCCTCGCCGATGACGGTGGAGGAGAAGGTGTTGGTCTCCGAAATGTCCGCCCCCGCCGCATAATAGGCGTCGTGCAACTGGGTGACGATGTCCGGACGGGTGAGGCACAGGAGGTCGTTGTTGCCCTTCTGCGGGTGGTTGTGCTGGGCAAAGGCCGTGCCGCGGAAGTCCTCTTCTGACAGGCCCTCCCGCTGGATCATCACGCCCCAGGCGCCGTCCAGCACCAGGATGCGTTCCCTGGCCGCGGCCTTCAGGGCGGCGATCCGGTCCTGTCGTGTCATGGGGGCCGTCATGGGGTCGGGACCTTTCCGGTCTGGAGCGCCAGCTGGCGGTTGAATTCGGTTTCCATGGTGGCGGCGAGCCGGTCCAGCTCCCCCGGCACGATGAAGGGATTGTCGGGGGCATCGAGGCGCGCGCGCTTGCCCTTGAGGTCGAAGAACTCCGCATGCGGGGCCAGCAGCACGTCCGCGTGGATCGTCTTCAGGCGGACGAAGGTGCGGCGATAGTCGTCGACAATGCCCGGATACTGCGGCCTGGGTGCCAGCCGGTTGGCCGCCACGCTGGCGGAGCAGAAGAAGAACGCCGTATGCGCCACACCCTTGTCCGTCAACGGAAGGGTGAAGCCCGTGCAGCCCGCCGAATGCCCCGGAGTCAGCACCACGGTCAGCTTCACGCCCCCCAGCTCGACAGTGTCTCCGTCCGCCAGCACCCGGTCGACCTGCACCGGCGGAAAGTCGAAGGCGTGGACGTTCTCCGAACCCGGATAGACGCCGTGCTCCAGGGCAAAGCGGTCTCCCTGGCTGGCGGCCAGCTTCGCCCCGGTATCAGCCTTCAGCCGGGCCAGGGCGCCGGAATGGTCGAAGTGGGCGTGGCTGTTCAGCAGGATCTTCACGTCGGAAAGGGCGAAGCCGAGGGCCTTGATGTTGGCCTCCACCAGGGGCGCGGCCTCGGGCACACCGCCGTCCAGCAGGATCAGCCCCGCCGGTGTCCTGATGATCCAGGCGGAGATGCCCTCCGTCCCCACGTAATAGACGGTGTCGATCACGTGAAACGGTGTCGCCGGCTGCTTCCAGTTGGCGGGGAAGGCGTCCGCCCGGGCCGACGGCACGGCCAGCATCGAAGCGGCCAGCAGGGCGAGAGATATGAGGCGCCTCATGCGACCACCGCCTGTTCCCGCAGGCCCAGCACCCGGCACAGGGCATAGGTCAGGTCCGCGCGGTTGAGGGTGTAGAAGTGGAAATCCTCGAAGCCTTCCGCCGCCAGCCGGGCGCAGAGCTCCGCCGCCACCGAGCAGGCCACCAGCCGGCGAGTGTCGGGATCGGCGTCCAGCCCCTCGAACAGGGGGGGCATCCAGTCGGGGATCACCGCGCCGGTGGCGCCGGCCATGCGGACCAGCCCCTTGAAGTTGGTCACGGGCATGACGCCGGGCAGGATCGGGATGGTGATCCCGGCGGCACGGACCCGGTCGACGAACCGCAGGAAGCCGTCGATGTCGAAGAAGAACTGGCTG
>CAIQUG010000035.1 GCA_903874895.1 uncultured Caulobacterales bacterium
CACTGGCTCACCGCGCCGATGTCGATGGAATGGTCACCGGCCGGGATGCTGGCGTCGAACTGGTCGCCGTCGGTCCAGTGCTCGTGGATGTGGCCCCAGGGATCGCGCCAGTAGTCGAAGATCTGGCTGCCCAGAAGGTGGCGGCCGATGCCCCATTCGTGGGACCGGCCCTTGGCCGCGAGGTGTTCCCGGCCCGCGTGAATGTCGTCGATGTCGCAGACTTCCCAGGACAGGTGATTGAGCCCGGACACCCCGCCCGAGGCCATGGCGCTGGCAAACAGGATGGAATGATGGTCTGCCGGCTCGGCCCCCCGGTCGCAGCGGCTGAAGATCGCCACCGGCATGCCCGGGGCCAGGTTCACCCGGTCGGACGGGATCAGGCCGAAGCGGGCCTGATACCAGGTCAGCGCCGCCACTGGGTCCGGCACGTTCAGGGCCAGGTGGCCGAACCGCTTGATCCGGCTGGGACCGCCCTTGATCCGCTGCGGCGCGCCGATCCGCTGGAACGCTTCGCCCATGTTGAGGGATCGCGGTGCCAGGCTGCCCCGCTCCGCCACCGGGGCAATGCCGTGAACCACCTCCACCGTCAGGCCGATGGGGTCGATCGTCGTGGTGCGGACCCCCCCGCCGGGGGCGTCCAGCGCCTCCACCGGTGTGAAGCCCGGTGTGGCGGCCAGCCGGTCCAGGTCCTCGGCGCACTGGGCCTCGAAGGCAAAACCGGTGAAGGCCGCGTCGCCCTCATGGATCACGTGCACATAGGGGGCGGTGCCCGCGCCGCGCATCCAGAGGATACCGTCGCGCCGCTCGGCCCGGACCATGCCGAAGTCCATCAGATAGGCCTCCATCCGGTCGAGGTCCGGCACCTGCAGGCGCGGATAAGCCATCTCCCGGACCTTGATGATCGGCGTGAGGGTCATTGCAGCCTCGAGCTCCCTGATGATGCGTCGGTCTCGAGCCCGGCTCGCCACGCATTTTTTGGGATATCGTTCATTTTTGGGAGTGTCAACGAAATTTGGCCGGTGCTAGACTCCGTTCGCGACGATGCGGACAGAGGAGGCCAAGGACCGGAATGACCATGACCCTGGGTCCGTTCGCGACGGCGGCGAGGCAGCAGAACAAGAGCGCCCGGACCCGCGCGCGGCTGATGGACGCCGCCGTGGAGGTGCTGGCGCGGGACGGCTTCGAGGGCGCCTCGGTGAACGAGATCGTCCGGGTCGCCGATGTGGCCAACGGGACCTTCTACGTCCACTTCCGGGACAAGGAGGCGATCACGGTGGCGGTCTCGGCCCGGATCGTCTCCGACCTGACAGACCAGATCGATCAAGCCATGACCGACCTGGATGACGCCATCGAGCGGTTCAGCTTCGCAACCCGCCAGTTCATCGAATTCGCCCATGGCCTGCCCCAGTGGGGCTGGATGATCCTCCGCTGCGCCCCGGCCCTGCGGGACGCCTATCAGCCCATGGAGACCCATCTGTTCTCGGACCTGGTCCGGGGACGCCGCCAGGGTCAGATCCCGCAGGACATCGACGCCTTCCTGGTGGACACGATCTTCGCCATGGTCACGGCGGCCCTGGCGGCCCGCCTGCGCGGAGCGGCAGGCCCCGAAGCCGGCTCACGGGTCAGCGAACTGGTCCTGACCATGCTGAAGGTCCCGCCGGAGCGGGCGCAGGAGGTCGCCTGGCGGCCGGTGGAGCTCCGGGAGATCCATCTGCCCGTCCTTCCGAAGGTCCGCGCGCAAAGACCGGTTGCCCCCTTGGCGGCGGACGCGGATTGAGACCAGATGGGCCGGGCGACCCGCAGCACACAGGACCGAACCCCATGACCGATCCGGTTTTCGACAGACAGTGGGCCCACCTCCGGGTCACGCGGGACGGAGCAGTCGCCACGGTGGCCCTGGATCGTCCAGAGGCCCGCAATGCCCTGAACACCTTGATGATGCAGGAGCTGACCGAGGTGGCCCGCGCCCTTCGCCTGCGCAGCGACGTGCTGGCGGTGATCCTGACAGGGGGCGAACGGGCCTTCTCCGCCGGCGCGGACCTCGGCGGCGTGCAGGCCCGGACATCGGCCCCCAGCCTGATGGAGACCCGCGAGCAGATTGCGCTCGGTCCGGACATGTGCCGCGCCTGGGAGGAGATCGAGGCGGTGACCATCGTGGCCGTCGAAGGCTATTGCATCGGCGGCGGCTGCGCCCTGGCAGTGGCCTGCGATTTCCGGATCATGGGCCAGGGGGCCTACATGCGCCTTCCGGAAGTGCCCCTGGGCATCAACATGAGCTGGCGGTCCATCCCGCGGATCACCGCCCTGGCCGGGCCGTCCCGGGCCAAGCGGTTCGTGATGTTCGGCGAACCGGCGGATGCGGACACCTGCCTTGCGTGGGGGATGGCGGACGAGGTGACACCGGCCGGCGAGGCCCTGCGTGCCGCCGGCGACTGGGCCCGGAAGGTCGCTGCCCTGCCGCCCCTGCCCGTCCGGATGACCAAGGAGGCGGTGAATGCCACGGCAAACGTGAACCACTACGCGACCAGCTTCATGGACCGGGACCAGTACCTGCTGACCGCCCGCTCGAAGGACTTCAAGGAGGGCACCACGGCCTTCTTCGAGAAGCGGCCGGGGGTGTTCGAGGGCAACTGATGCTGCCCCCCGCTCCCCTGACCAAACAGGAGGCCGAGACTGTCGCTCGCCTGCGCGGCCTGTTCGACGCGGCCGTGACCGCCGTGTCGCCCTCGGCCTGCCTCGCGCCCGGCCTGGCAAGGGTGCAGGCCCGGCACATTCCCGGTCGCCTGGCCATCCTGGCCCTCGGGAAGGCGGGACACAGCCTGTTTGCCGCCGCCCGCAGCGGTCTGGATCGCCCGTTCTCCGGCCTTGTGATCGCACCTGCCCGTGCCGCCGCCCAGCCTCTCGACAGCGACGACCGGGTCGAGCGGATCCTGGCCGGTCACCCGGTGCCGGACGAGGGCAGCCTGCGGGCCGGGCAACGGGCCCTCGCCCTGGCCGAGGGGCTGGGCGAGGGCGACCATCTGCTGGCCCTGGTCTCCGGTGGCGGCTCGGCCCTGATGTGCGCCCCGGCCCCGGGGGTGTCCCTGGCGGAGAAGCAGGCCCTGACCCGGTCGCTGCTCCATTGCGGTGCCACGATCTCCGAGATCAACGGCGTGCGGAAGCACCTGTCCCGGGTGAAGGGCGGGCGCCTCGCCCTGGCCGCCTTTCCCGCCACGGTGGAGACCCTGGCCATTTCCGACGTGCCCGGGGATGACCCGCAACTGATCGCGTCGGGCCCCACCCTTCCGGACCCCACCCCCCTGGCCGAGGCCCGGGCGGTGCTCGACCGGTACCGGTTGAGCCCGCCGCCCTCGATCCTTCGGGCCCTGTCCGATCCCGCCACCGAGACCCTGAAGCCCGGCGATCCCCGGGCGAGGGACCTGCGGGTGGAGATCGTGGCCCGGGGGGCGGATGCCCTGGCGGCGGCCAGGGCGCTGGCCGACCGGACCGGGGTGCGGACCACCATCCTCGGGGACGATCTGGAGGGGGAGGCGCGACAGCTGGGGGCCGACCAGGCCGCGCGGGCCCGCGCCCTCCCGCCGGGCGAGGTTCCGCAGCTGTTGCTGTCCGGCGGG
>CAIQUG010000036.1 GCA_903874895.1 uncultured Caulobacterales bacterium
CGATCGAGACCATCTTTTCCGACGAGGATGAACTGTGATGACCCCGCACCTGCCCCGCTGGACCGGTCGCACGGTCCGCCTGTTGCTGACGACGCTGGTGGCCGGGCTCGGGCTTTGGGCGACACAGGTCAGCGCCGAACCTGCCCTGTGGAAGGTCGTGAACGGGCCTTCGACGGCGTATCTGTTCGGCAGCGTCCATCTGCTGAAGCCCACCGCGGTCTGGGATACGCCCAAGGTGGAGGCGGCGCTGGGCGAAAGCCGGGAACTCTGGCTGGAAATCACCGATGTGGACGACCCGGCCGCCATGCAATCGACGGTCCGCAGCCTGGGCACCGATCCCGCCCACCCGCTGACGAACCGGCTGGATCCGGCCCGCCAGAAGCGTCTGGCGGCGATCCTCTCGGGCTTTGGAGCGCCCCCCACCGCGCTGGATGCCCTGCGCCCGTGGCTGGCGGCCGTGACCCTGTCCCTGTTCCCCATGCAGAAGGCGGGCTACGATCCGGCGGCCGGCGTGGACCGGCTGCTGAAGGCGGCGGCCGTCAAACGGGGCCTGCCGGTGATGGGCTTCGAAACCTCCGAAGGGCAGCTTCACTATCTGTCGGACATGTCCGAGGCCGAGCAGATGGACATGTTGCACCAGTCCATCGACGACTATGACACCGCGCTGGCGGAGCTGGACCAGCTGGAAGCGGCATGGGAACGGGGCGATGACGGCGAGATCGCGCGGCTGGAGGCCAAGGGCATGACGCCGGCCCTCTATCAGCGCCTGCTGGCCGGTCGCAATGTGCTGTTCGCCCGACGCCTCGTGGAGCGGATGAAGCAACCCGGCGTGATCTTCGTGGCCGTGGGTGCCGCCCACCTGGCTGGCCCCGACAGCGTCCAGGCCCTGCTGGCCCGGTCGGGCCTGAAGGCGGTGCGCCAATAAGCTCACATCCCCGGAGGCCCCTGGGCCTCGTCGCGGTCAACCGACTGGACTTTCGCCGGGAATGGTGAAATGGCGTTTAGTCTCAGTTGCAACAAGCGTATTCGAGGCGACAGGTGACAGACAGCTCAACGGCGAAGCCTTCGGGGTCCGCAGGTCCGTCCAAGCGGATCGAGCTGACGGTGCGGGGGGTCGTCCTCGGGGCGCTGATCACCGTGCTGTTCACGGCCGCCAATGTCTATCTGGGCCTGCAGGCGGGCCTGACCTTCGCCTCGTCCATTCCGGCAGCCGTCATTTCCATGGCGGTGCTGCGGGGCTTCCGGAACTCCACCATCTACGAGAACAACATCGTCCAGACCGTGGCCTCCGCCGCCGGGACGCTGTCGTCGATCATCTTCGTGCTGCCCGGCCTGCTGATGATCGGCTGGTGGACCGGGTTCCCGTTCTGGCAATCCTTCGCCGTCTGCGCCGTCGGCGGTGTACTCGGGGTCATGTACTCCATCCCGCTCCGGCGCGCCCTGGTGACGCAGTCCGATCTGCCCTATCCCGAAGGCGTTGCCGCGGCCGAAGTTCTGAAGGTGGGCGTCGGTTCCCGGGAAACAGCCTCAGCCGCCGCCGCGGAAGGCAAGGCCGGCCTTGCGGCCGTGCTGTGGGGCTCGATCGCGTCGGCCGCCTACGCCATGCTGGTCGCCACCCGCCTATTCGCCGGAGAGGCCGCGAAATACATCCGCACCGGTGCCGGCGCGACGGGCCTGGGCTTCAATCTCCAGTTTGCCCTGCTGGGTGCCGGGCACCTGGTGGGCATCTCCGTCGGCATGGCCATGGGCATCGGCCTCGTGATCGCCTGGGGCGTGCTGACCCCGATCCTCACTGCGCTCGCCCCGTCCACCACCGACGATGCCGCGACCTTTGCCCTCCATGTCTGGAAGCATCAGGTGCGCTTCATTGGCGCCGGCTGCATTGCCGCAGCCTCCCTGTGGACGCTGGCCAAGCTGGCAGTGCCGGTGTGGTCCGGACTGATGTCCGCCCTTGCCGCCGCCCGCCAGCGCAAGGTGGGGGCCGTGCTGGACATCACCGAGCAGGACATCCCCATCGGCTGGGTCGCCGTCATCTCCATCGCCTGCCTCGTCCCGCTGGCCGCGCTGATCTACAGCTTCATCGCCGGCGGACCGCTGGAATCCCTGGCCGTGCCCATCGTGCTGGGCGGGCTCGTGTTCGTGGTGGTGGTGGGCTTCCTGGTGGCCGCGGTCTGTGGCTACATGGCCGGCCTGATCGGCTCGTCCAACAGCCCCGTGTCGGGCCTTGGCATCCTGGGAGTCGTGGCGGCGTCCAGCCTGCTGGCCGTGGCGATCAAGCCGCTGGTGGGACCGCAGGGCGTGCAGGCGCTGATCGCGCTGGCCCTGTTCCTGACGGCGGTGGTGTTCACCGTGGCGACCATCTCCAACGACAACCTGCAGGACCTGAAGACCGGTCAGCTGGTCGGTGCGACCCCCTGGCGGCAGCAGGTGGCCCTGGTGTTCGGCGTCATCGCCGGATCCCTGGTGATCCCCCCGATCCTGGACCTGTTGAACCAGGCCTATGGCTTCACCGGCGTCGCCAATGCGGGCAAGCACGCCCTGGCCGCCCCGCAGGCCGTGCTGATCTCGACGCTGGCCAAGCAGCTGCTGGGCGGACAGCCGGACTGGGGCATGCTGGGGACCGGCTTCGCCCTGGGCATCGGGCTGATCATCCTCGACGAGATCGCCGGTGCGCTGAAGTGGTTGCGCCTGCCGCCGCTCGCCGTGGCTCTGGGCATCTACCTGCCGTCCGGCACCATCTCCACCGTCGTGGTCGGCGCCATTGCTGGATGGGTCTATGACGGCTGGGTGGAGAAGGGTCCGAACGGCCCCATGGCCAAGCGCCTGGGGATCATCCTCGCGTCCGGACTGATCGTCGGCGAGAGCCTGTTCAGCGTCGCCATCGCCGGTGCCATCGCGCTGGCCAAGACCGGGGCGATCAAGGTGACGGACAGCGACTATCCCATCGGCCTCGTCGGCGACAGCTTCGGCAACCTGGCCATGCCGCTGGCCGCCGTCATGTTCCTGGCCGGCACCTTCGGGCTCTACGGCTGGATCCGCAGCCTCGCCCGAAAGGCCTGAGCGATCGGCCTCAGCCCCTACGGCGCGTAGTCCAGGATCTGGGTGAAGCCGGACGGTGCGTGGGGGCCGAGGGCCAGCTGCTCCAGCACGCCACGGCCGACGGCGTGCATGCCGCCGGGACCGTCGAAGGTGACCCTGGACAGGGCCTGGATGTGCAGGAACTGGGGCTGGCGGTCGTCCACGTCCGACAGTTTCAGGTCCTCGCGCTCCACGCTCAGCGCGCCATGCGCCATGCCATGTCCCCATTTGGGGTGACCATAGCCCAGCCCGACCATGTAGAACTTCAGACCCGGCTCGAAGGCAAGGGTCATGTCCCCCCGGGGGTCGGTGATCCTGACCACGGCCGATGCGGCGTGGCGGGTCCCCGACTGCCAGACGATGGCGCTGGACACCTCCGCCTCGAAGTCCGTGGCCCCGGTGGTGTCCGGTGCCCAGACCGCGCGACGGTTCCAAGGCAGGCCCGCCCCATCGTCATTGGTATGGAAGAAGAAGCTGCCGCTCTCGAAATTGCAGGGCGACCACAGCCAGAAGAACTGCTGCGGGGCCGGGGGCACGATCTCCTGCGGATCCCGCAGGCCGACCGGCCGCACGCCCCAGGACCGGTCCCGGGTGCCGACGAACCCGTCGACGGACTGACGCCGCCCGTCCAGCTCGATCCATCCGGTATAGCGACCGTTCTGGGTCAACCGGGTATAGTCCATGAACGCCCGCGGCCCGATCCTCCGCATGAACCGCGGCTCCTCGATCGGGAAGGACCGGCCGGTAAAGGTCAGCTCGGCCTTCAGCCCCTGTTCGGGGGCATCCACGATCAGCCGCAGGACCTGCAGGGGCTTGACCACCTCGATCCGGATGGGCCCGACGGACAGGTCCATCCGCTCCATGTTCAGCCAGCGGGACGCGTGCAGGGCCGTCTGAACCCCGTCGCGGACGAACACGAAGGAAGCGTCGGCGATGTTCAGATTGGGATAGACGCCGAAGGCCGCGGCGAACATCAGATCCGACCGCTCGGAGTCCCCGGCATCGGCATAGCCGTTGAAGAAATACCGGTCGTAGAAGTTCCGGTCGGTGCCGGAAAAGGCGATCGGCTCCGGCGTCTGATGGATCGGATAGTCGTCGCCTGCGGTCAGCGCCATGTCGGTTCCTTCCCGGATCTTTCGTGGTTTTCTGCAGACTGACCGGCGCGCGTGACACTTGCAACGGCGCCGTAGCGGCGCCCTGTGATTGACGACACCCGGCGCGCGATGGATGCTGCGTCGCCTTGGGCCGCGTCAAAGGGGCAGACGTGGTCGCCCGCAGTCTCGATCCAGGATGGACCTTCATGCGTCTTGCCGTCACGACCACCCTCGCCACCTTCGCGCTGTTGACCGCTGCTCCGTCGGGAATGGCCGATCCCGCCCCGGCACCGGCGGCCGCCCCTGCCCCTGCCACGGCCACGGCCACGGCAAAGCCCCCGCAACAATGCTTCCGGATCAGCGACTGGAACGGGTGGCGCGCCCCGGACGCGAAGACCCTCTATATCCGCGTCGGCCTCCGGGACATCTGGAAGATCGGGCTCGCCCACGAATGCGGGATGCTTCGGTCCCCCTCGACACACCTGGTCACCCGTGTTCGCGGAACCGACCAGATCTGCGCGCCGATTGACCTCGATCTCAGTGTCCAGGACTCCGGCGGCTTCACCGAGGGCTGCTTCATCGACTCGATCCGCCCGCTGACGCCCGCCGAAGCCGCGGCGCTGGATGCCAAGAATCGCCCCTGAAACGCGATCCGCCCGGGTAACCCCGAATTGGGCGCCTGAAATGGGCCGGGATCGCGTCGCGGCTGCGGCGCGTCCTTTTCAGTGTCGTCTTGTAACCGATCGGGCGAGGGCGCGGACGCAATCGGCGCCGCCGTGACCCGGGGGAGACAGGAGCCATGGCATCCACGGCGCAGTTCACCAGACCCGCGAACCGGATCGCACCGGAGCCTACGCCGGGGTCGCAACCAAGGCAGCCGCTGTCGGGAGAGACATCAGCCCTGGTGCAGATCTCGGAACGCCTTCACCCCGCGGACTGCACCCTGCTGATCCGGATCATCGGCCGCGTGGCGGAGCTGGAGCGCACCCGGGGCGAAGCTGCGGCCATGGACATGCTGGAGACGGCCATCGCCCGGCTGCACGGGGCCGTCGGCCGGGCCTGACGGCGGGCCGCCTCAACCGATCGATCCCGCCGCAGCCTCAGCCAGCGGCGGCGAGACGCGCAGCGCCGTGATCTGGTTGCGCTGACGACGCAGCACCTGGAACCGGTGGCCGTGGAAGATGAAGGTCTGTCCGGGCTCCGGAATGGTCTGGGCCTCGTGGATCACCAGACCGGCCACGGTGACCCAGTCGTCGTCTGGCAGTTCCCAGTCCAGGGCCCGGTTCAGGTCCCGGATGGTCACCGAGCCATCGACATTCACGGATCCGTCCGGCTGGCGGCGCACGCCCTCGACGGCATAGTCGTGCTCGTCCTCGATCTCGCCGACGATCTCCTCGAGAATATCCTCTAGTGTCACAAGCCCCATCAGCGCCCCGTATTCGTCCACGGTCAGGGCAAAGTGGTTCTTGCGCTTCAGGAAGGCCTGCAGCTGGTCCTTGAGGTTGGTGGTGTCGGGAATGAACCACGGCTCCTTGGCCACGGCGACGATGTCCAGCACGGTGATGTCCCCGTCGCAGGCGGCGATGGCCCGCGCCAGATCCCGGGCGTGCAGCACGCCGATGATGTTCTCCGGGTCCCCGCGGTAGAGCGGCAGGCGGGTGTACGGGGCCTCCAGCGCCTCGGCCACCAGGTCGCGGGCGGGAAGGTCCGCATCCAGCATGACGATGTTCTTCCGGTGGACCATGATCTGCGTCACGTCCATGTCCGACAGGTCCAGCACGCCGCCCAGCATGCGCCGGTCCCGGTCCTCCACCAGCCCTTCGTCATGGTGGTATTCGATGGCACCGCGAATCTCCACCTGGGCGGCGAAGGCGTCGGCCTCGGGAGAGACCTCGAAGCCGACCAGGGCCAGCATCCGGACGATCGCCCACTGGATCGCGGCGATCAGCGGGCCGAAGAGGTGGACCGCAACAGCCGTCGGCCAGGAGAGGACGCGGGCCACGTCATCGGGGCGGCCGATGGCCAGGGTCTTGGGCAGCACCTCGGCATAGACCAGCACCAGAACGGTCATCACCCCGGTGGAGACGATTACGCCCCAGGGCTGCGGCAGCTTGTGCTCCAGCACGTCGGTGACCAGTGCCGAGGAGAGGATGTTGATCAGGCTGTTGCCGAGCAACAGGGCCCCGATCATCCGCTCCTGCCGCCCGATCAGCTTGTTGACCCGGGCAGCGGCCCGGTCCCCTTCCCGCTCCAGCTGGTACATCCGCGCCCGGCTGGCACCGGTCATGGCGGTCTCGGCAGCGGAGAACAGGGCCGACACGGTCAGCAGGACCATGATGACAGCGACAGCGCCCACTGTGGCGATCATGTACGGCTCCGGTTTGCCCGCCGGATCGGTTCCGGCGACACAGGTATAGTACTCTTAAGCCAAGCCGGGTGCCGCTGTAAGGGATTCGGACAATTCTCAGGGAGACAGCCCGTGCGGAACTCGTCCGATCCCGTCCGCGTCTCCTCCGCAGAGGTCGCGGTGGTTGTGGCGTCGTCAGCCTCCAGCGTGACGGCGGCGTGATCACCGGAGCGCACTCGCCTGCGACGGCGGATACGCGATCTGACCCTGCGTCACCCTCCAAAACAGCAGTGGCGAACCGTCAGGGGTCGCGGTAGCCTTCGGGCATAACGAGAACAACAGACACTCCGGGAAACACCATGAACCCCTCTGTCGAGCTTGACGTCGCCGTCGTCGGTGCCGGCTTTTCCGGCCTCTATCTGCTGCACAAGCTGCGGGGCATGGGGCTGACCGCCCACGCCTGGGAGGCCGGGGATGGGGTCGGCGGAACCTGGTACTGGAACCGCTACCCCGGCGCGCGGGTGGACATCGAGAGCCAGGAATATTCCTACTCCTTCTCCGAGGAGCTGCAGGACGACTGGAAGTGGAGCGAGCGCTATGCCGCCCAGCCGGAGCTGCTCCGCTATCTGAACCATGTGGCCGACCGGTTCGACCTGCGCCGGGACATCACCTTCAACACCCGGGTCGCCTCGGCCCGTTTTGACGAGGGAAGCGGGCGCTGGACCCTGACCACCGACGCGGGCGAGACGATCTCGGCCCGGTTCTGCGTCATGGCCACCGGCTGCCTGTCCGTGCCCAACGAGCCGAACTTCCCGGGACAGGCGGACTTCGAGGGGCCCACCTACCACACCGGCCGCTGGCCGCATGAGGGCGTGGACTTCACCGGCAAGCGGGTGGCCGTGATCGGCACCGGCTCGTCGGCCATCCAGTCGATCCCGCAGATCGCCAGACAGGCGGCGCAGGTCACCATCTTCCAGCGCACTCCCAACTACAGCGTGCCCGCCCACAACGGCCCGATCGACCCCGCCGTCGTTCAGGCGTGGAACGCCAACCGGGCGGAGAACCGGCAGCTGCAACGCCTCTCCGCGGGCGGCTTCATCTCCAGCGATGCCACCGAGCTCCTGTCCGTCGAGGTCTCCGACGAGGTGCGGCACCAGACCTACGAGCAGCGCTGGGCCCGGGGGGGCTTTGCCATCCTCGGGGCCTTCGCCGACCAGATGGTCGACCCCGCCGCCAATGCCCACGCGGCGGAATACACCGCCGCCAGGATCCGCGAACGGGTGAAGGACCCGGCGGTGGCGGAGAAGCTGATTCCCCGGGGCTATCCCTGGGGCACTAAGCGCCTGTGCGTGGATATCGACTATTACGAGACCTACAACCGTCCGAACGTGACCCTCGTGGACCTGCGGGAGACACCGCTGGATCGGGTCACCGCCACGGGTGTGCGGACCACCGAAGCGGACTATCCGGCGGACGCCATCGTCTTCGCCATCGGTTTCGACGCCATGACCGGCGCGCTGGCCCGGATCGACATCCGCGGTCGCGAGGGCATTGTCCTGAAGGACGAATGGGCCGCCGGACCTCGGACCTATCTCGGCCTGATGGTGGCGGGCTTCCCCAATCTCTTTACCGTCACCGGGCCCGGCAGCCCGTCGGTGCTGTCGAACATGGTGGTTTCCATCGAGCAGCACGTGGACTGGATCTGCGACTGTATCGGCTATCTCGGCAACCGGCAGCTGGGGGTCATCGAGGCCAGCCCCGAGGCGCAGGAGGCCTGGGTCGCCCACGTCAACGAAGTGGCGGACCAGACCCTCTACAAGCAGGCCAACAGCTGGTACCTCGGGGCCAATGTGCCGGGCAAGCCGCGGGTGTTCATGCCCTATGCCGGTGGCGTCGGCGTGTACCGGGAGCTGTGCGACGGCATCGCCGCCCGGGGCTATGAGGGCTTCGTCCTCCAGCCCGCGGGGGGCTGAGCCCCGGCTCCGGCCCGGCCTATCCGATCTGAGGGAACCGGCGGCGCACCCATTCGATGAAGATGCGGTTCACGTCGTCGGGCTTCTCCTGCTGCGTCCAGTGGCCTGAGCCCGCGATGTTCACCGTCTCCAGGTCGCCGATCAGTCCGGGCATGTGCGCCGCCGCCGAGGGGGGCAGCACCGCATCCAGTTCCGCCGTCACCATCAGGCAGGGAATGCCGTCGATGCGCACCGGCAGGTCGGCGGACCGCTCCCAGTTGCGGGTGAAGTTGCGGTACCAGTTGATCCCGCCGGTGAAACCCGTGGCGCGGAAGGTCTCCACGAAGGCCTCGAACTCCCCGGCATCCAGGAAAGTCTCCCGCGGGTCGGACGCGGGATCATAGGCCTGGACGAGGCGCACAAGGGGAAACACGCTCTCGTCGCCGGTCCGTTCGGTACTGAAGCCCTCGGAGGCCCCCTGCCCCGCGATCGGACGGCGCATGAACATGTCGAAGACCTTGCGCGGGTCGGCATCGAGGATGGCATCCGCCTCGCCGTATTTCTGGAAGTGGACGATGTACATCTCCTCCCCCATCCGGGCGCGCATGATGGTGATCGGGTCGATGGGGGCACGGGGCATGTAGGGGGTGTTCAGGCCGATCACCCCGGCGGTGCGGGTCGGATGCATCAGTGGCATCTGCCAAACGATGATCCCGCCCCAGTCGTGACCGGCGAAGATCGCCTTGTCCACGCCCAGGTGATCGAGCAGCGCCACGAGGTCACCGGTGAGATGGGCCATGTCGTAGGCCTCGACCGCCTGCGGACCGGGGGTGAGGCCGTAGCCCCGCTGGTCCGGCGCGATGGCCCAGATCCCCGCCGCCTCGAAGGCCGCCAGCTGGTGCCGCCACGAAAAGGCCAGCTCCGGCCAGCCGTGGCACAGGATCACCGGCACGCCGTCACGGCCACGGGTGTTCCTTCCCACCTCGTACCAGTGATAATCCAGCCCGTTGATCTGAGCCTGGCGGGCGGGCGGCATGCGGCTGGCAAGCGCCTTCGGGGCTTCGGTCATAAATCAGGTCCTCCCGGTCATTTGCCCGCAGCTTACGAAGCCGGCGTCAAAAGCGTAAGCCATGACGTGGCGGCAATGGACCCGGAGCCTGCCAAGCGCCCAAAAGAGCACGGAAAAGCTGACCTTTACGTGAGCGTCACCGTTGCGATTTGCCCGCTTGGCTCTAAGAATGCCCGCCAATGCTTGCGGTCCGGTCGCGCGGAACCATCTCTCTCGCACGACTGACCCCAAAACCGACGGACGGGAGCCGACGCTGCAATGAACCTGGAATTTTCCGCCGAGGACAATGCGTTCCGCACAGAGGTGCGCACCTTCATCGAGCAGAACTACCCGGAAAGCCTCCGGGCCGTTCAGGATGAAGGCGAAGAGATGGGCAAGGAAGACTTCCTCGCCTGGCATCGCATCCTCGCCAACAAGGGCTGGGTCGCGCCGGCCTGGCCGACCGAGTACGGCGGTCCGGGCTGGACCTCGGTCCAGCGCTACATCTGGTCGGAGGAATGCGCCCGCGCCGATACCGTGCCGATCCTGCCCTTCGGCATCAACATGGTCGGGCCGGTCATCTACACCTTCGGCACGCCGGAGCAGAAGGCCAAGTTCCTGCCCAAGACCCTGTCCGGGGACATCTGGTGGTGCCAGGGCTATTCCGAGCCGGGTGCCGGCTCGGACCTCGCCAATCTGAAGACCAAGGCCGAGCGTGACGGCGACTTCTACGTCGTCAACGGCCAGAAGACCTGGACCACCATGGCCCAGCACGCCGACTGGGGCTTCTTCCTCGTCCGGACCGATCCCACCGCCAAGATCCAGGAAGGCATCAGCTTCCTGCTCATCGACATGAAGTCGCCGGGCGTCACCGTCCGCCCGATCATCACCCTGGGCGGCGAGCATGAAGTCAACGAGGTCTGGCTCGAGAACGTGCGGGTTCCGGTGGAGAACCGCATCTTCCAGGAGAACAAGGGCTGGACCTGTGCCAAGTTCCTCCTGGCCCACGAGCGGACCGGCATTGCCGGCGTCGCCCGCTCGAAGCGCGGCATCGACCGGATCAAGTCCATGGCCCGGACCGAGTCCGAGGACGGCACGCCGCTGATCCGCGACAGCTTCTTCAAGCGCAAGATTGCCGAGCTGGAGATCGACCTGACCTCCCTCGAATACACCGAACTGCGGACCCTGGCGTCGGAAAGCGCCGGCAAGGGCCCGGGTCCGGAGAGCTCGCTCCTGAAGATCAAGGGAACCGAGATCCAGCAGCGGATCACGGAACTGGCGCTGGAGGCGGCGGGCCATTACGGCATGCCGTTCTTCCGCGGCTTCCCGGAGGACGGTGCCAACCTGCCCATCGGGCCGGACGCCGCCCATCGCACCGCGCCGACCTACTTCAACATGCGCAAGACCTCGATCTATGGTGGCTCCAACGAGATCCAGCGCAATATCATCTCGAAGATGGTACTGGGCCTCTAGCCCGAACTGCCGATCCACCCTTGAAACGACGCCGGCGCAGGAACGACGCCGGCGTCGTACTCACAAGAACACGCCAAGAGGAACCCCATGGACTTCAACTTCACCGACGAACAGAACATGCTCCGCGATACGGTCGCGAAGTTCGTGCAGAACCAGTATGACTGGGACAGCCGACGGGCGATCGTGAAGTCCGCCGCAGGCTGGCGGCCGGACCTGTGGAAGGTCATGGCGGAAGAGCTCGGCATCCTGGGGGCCCCCTTCTCGGAGGACCTCGGGGGTCTCGGCGGCGGTGCCGTCGACAACATGATCGTCATGGAAGAGTTCGGCAAAGGCCTGGTGATCGAGCCGTATCTCGGAACCGTGGTCATCGCCGGCGGCTTCCTGAAGCATGGCGGCGGAGACCAGTCGGCGGACCTGATCGGCTCCATCATCGGTGGCGAGGCGACCTTCGCCTTCGCCTATGCCGAGCCGCAGGGCCGCTACAACCTGGCGGACCTGACCACCACCGCCAAGAAGGACGGCGCGGGCTTCGTGCTGAACGGCCGCAAGGCTGTGGTCGTGGGCGCCCCCTGGGCCAGCCACCTGATCGTCACGGCCCGCACCTCCGGCGGCCAGCGGGACGCCAAGGGCGTGACCGTGTTCGTGGTACCGGCGGACGCCGCCGGCGTTACCCGTCGTGACTACCCCACCGTGGACGGCCTCCGCGCCTCGGAAGTCCAGTTCGACAACGTGAAGCTGGGCACCGACGCCATCATCGGCACCCTCGACAACGGCCTGCCGCTGATCGAGCGGGTCACGGACGAGGCCATCGCGGCGCTCGGCGCCGAAGCCGTGGGGGCCATGCGCACGGCCCATGCCATGACCATCGACTATGCCCGCCAGCGCAAGCAGTTCGGCGTTCCGATCTCCAGCTTCCAGGTCCTGCAGCACCGCATGGTCGACATGTTCATGCATGTGGAACAGTCCGTCTCCATGACCTACATGGCGACCCTCAAGCTCGACGAGAGCGACGACGAGCGCAAGAAGGCCGCCTCCGCCGCGAAGGTGCAGATCGGCAAGGCCTGCAAGTTCGTCGGCCAGAGCGCCATCCAGATCCATGGCGGCATGGGCATGACGGACGAACTGGCCGTCGGCCACTACTTCAAGCGCTGCACCATGATCGAGGGGCTGTTCGGCTCGGTGGACCACCACCTGCGCCGGTACGAGACCCTGAGCCTCGGCGAAGCGGCCTGATCCATCGTCCGCTGACGCGGCGAAATCGCGGGAATGACGGCCCAACGCCGTCATTCCCGTTTTCGTTTGTGTCACTTGCTGCGGGATGTCCGACCCCTTGTCGGGATCATCGGATGACGACACTGTGACCGAAGATGCAACTCAGGGGCAGGGACCCGAAGGGGACGTCATGAAATCCATCATGTTCGCGCTGGGCGTCGGCCTCGTGCTTGGAGGTGCCGCCATGGCCGAACCCACCCAGGTCCTGACCCCCGAGCGGGTCTTTGCGAGTCCGGACCTGAGCGGTCCGGTGGCCCGGGGCGTGCAGCTGTCCCCCGATGGCAAGCTGGTGACCTTCCTGAAGTCCAAGCCCGGCGACCAGACGGCCCTCGACCTCTGGGCCGCCCCCACCTCCGGCGACGGCCCGGCCCGCGTGCTGGTGGACGCCAGTGCCCTGGAGGCCAAGACCGCAGCCTTGAGCGAGGCCGAGCTCGCCCGCCGGGAACGTCGGCGCATCTACGAGCACGGGGTCGTCGAATATTCCTGGGACCAGCAGGGCGCGCGCCTCCTCGTCCCGGTGTCCGGGGAGCTCTACGTGGCCGAGGTGAAGACCGGCGCGGTGTCCCGGCGGATCCCCCGCGGTCCCGACGGCGGCGACGCGATCGATGCCAGCTTCTCGCCCAAGGGCGGATATCTCAGCTTTGTCCGCAACGGAGTCCTGAACATCGCGCCTGTGGCGTCCGGCCCGGTCCGCGCCATCTCCCCCGCGGCCCATGACGCCATCAGCTATGGCGTTGCCGAGTTCGTGGCGCAGGAGGAGATGGGCCGCGACACGGGCTATTGGTGGAGCCCCAAGGACGACGCCATCGCCTATACCCGGGTGGACGAGGGCCCGGTGGACATCGTGCCCCGGGTGGACATCGGGGCCGAGGGCGCGACCATCGTCAACCAGCGCTATCCCAAGGCCGGCCGGCCCAACGCCGTGGTCGACCTGTTCGTGCAGTCCCTCGCCGGCGGTGCCCCGATCCAGGTGGACCTGGGCCCGACGAAGGACATCTATCTCGCCCGGGTCGACTGGTCGAAGGACGGCAAGACCCTCTATGTGCAGCGGGAGAGCCGCGATCAGCAGACCCTGGACCTGATCGCCGTCGACCCGGCCACCGGCAAGGGCCGGGTGATCCTGACCGAGCGCCAGACGCCGTGGATCAATCTGAACTCGGACTTCACCCCCCTGAAGGACGGCGGCTTCCTCTGGTCGTCGGAGCGGACGGGCTATCGCCATCTGTATCTCTATGACGCCGCCGGGGCCCTGGTCCGGGCCGTGACCTCCGGCGACTTCCCGCTGGCCGGGCACGAGCGGGATGGTGGCATTGCCGGCCTCGATGAGGATCGCGGCCTCGTCTATGTGACCGCCTCGAAGGACACGGCAACGGAGCGGCAGCTCTATGTCACGGACTTCCGCAAGGGAGGGGCCCTGAAGCCGGTCACAACTGGCCATGGCTGGTGGAGTGTGTCCATGAGCAAGACCGCAAACACCTTTGTCGGCGGCTATTCCAGCCCCGACACGCCGCCCCGGACCGGGCTGTACGGCACCGACGGCAAGCTGCGCCGCTGGATCGTCGAGAACCCGCTGGACGCCAGCCACCCCTACTTCCCCTATGCCGCCAACCTGCCCAGGCCGGAGTTCGGCCAGCTGATCGCCGAGGATGGCCAGAAGCTCGACTATGTCCTGGTGAAGCCCATCGGCTTCGATCCGAAGAAGTCCTATCCCGCGATCGTCGAGGTCTACGGCGGTCCCGGCGTGCAGTCGGTGGCAAAGACCTGGCGGTCCCCGCAGGAGCGGCTCTATCTCGAGGCGGGCTATGTCTTGTTCCAGCTGGACAACCGGGGGGCCTCCAACCGCGGCCTGAAGTTCGAAGGCGCCATTTCCCGCCGCATGGGCCAGCCCGAGGTCCGCGACCAACTGGTCGGCCTCGCCTTCCTCAAGTCGCAACCCTATGTGGACCCCGCCCGGGTCGGCGTCGCCGGCTGGTCCTATGGCGGCTACATGACCCTTCGCCTGATGACCGAGCCCGGCGCGGGCTTCGCGGCAGGAGCCTCCGGTGCACCCCCGTCGGACTGGCGCCTCTATGACACCCACTACACCGAGCGGTACATGGGCATGCCGGACACCGAGACGAAGGCCTATGACGCCAGCTCTGTCCTGCCCCGGCTGAAGGATCTCTCGGGACGGCTGATGCTGATGCACGGCATGGCCGACGACAATGTGGTGTTCGAGAACTCGACCCGCATCATGTCGGCGCTGCAGGAACAGGGGAAGACCTTCGACCTGATGCTCTATCCGGGCCAGCGTCACGGCTTCTCCGGCCAGACCCGCAAGCTGCAGCGGATGCGGGAATATCTGGACTTCTTCCAGCGCACGCTGGGCGGCCCGCGCCCCTGACCGTCCGCGTCGCGGCCCCGTGCCGCCACGTCACGCTTGCCCTTGGCGGCATCCGGCCTATCCTCTGTCCACACCGGAACGTGGGCGGAGGATGTCGCCGTGGCTGCAGGTATTCGTGACAAGGTCGCCGTGATCGGCATGGGCTGCTCCAAGTTCGGGGAGCGGTGGGACTGTGGTCCGGAAGAGCTGATGGTCGAGGCCTATCTCGAGGCCATGGCCGATGCGGGGATCGAGCAGACCCAGCTCGACGCGGCCTGGTTCTCCACCCACATGGACGAGGTCGGAACGGGCAAGGGGGGGACGCCGCTGTCCATCGCGCTGCGCCTGCCCAACATCGCCGTGACCCGGGTGGAGAACTTCTGTGCCTCCGGCTCCGAGGCGTTCCGCGGGGCGGTCTATGCCGTCGCTGCCGGTGCCGCCGACATCGCCCTGGCGGTCGGGGTCGAGAAGCTGAAGGATACCGGCTACGGCGGCCTGCCGGTGGCCAGCCCGGGCACCCTGTCGCCGCAGATCATTCCCAACGGTTCCGCCCCCGGCAACTTCGCCCAGCTGGCCTCGGCCTACCGGGCCAAGCACGGGGTGTCGAAGGAGGACCTCAAGCGCGCCATCGCCCATGTCTCGGTGAAGAGCCATGCCAATGGCGCCAAGAACCGCAAGGCCCACCTGCAGAAGGCGGTCAGCGAGGAGACGGTGCTGAACGCCCCGATGATCGCCGAGCCGCTGGGCCTGTTCGACTGCTGCGGCGTGTCCGACGGGGCGGCCGCGGCCATCGTCACCACGCCGGAGATCGCCCGGGCCATGGGCAAGAAGGACCTGGTCATGGTCAAGGCCCTGCAGCTGTCGGTGTCGAACGGCTGGGAGAGCCAGTACAACGGCTGGGACGGCAGCTATTTCCATACCGCCCGCATCGCTGCGAAGAAGGCCTACAAGGAGGCCGGTGTCGAGGATCCGCGCCGCCAGATCTCCATGATCGAGGTGCACGACTGCTTCTCCGTCACCGAACTGGTGACCATGGAGGACCTGTTCATCTCCGAGGAGGGCAAGGGCTGGCGGGACGTGATGGACGGCTTCTATGACGCCGACGGAGGCGTGCCCTGCCAGATCGACGGGGGCCTGAAGTGCTTCGGCCATCCCATCGGGGCGTCCGGCCTGCGGATGCTCTACGAGATGTACCTGCAGCTGCAGGGCCGCGCGGGCGAGCGCCAGCTGAAGTCGCCGACGCTGGGCCTCACCCACAACCTCGGCGGGGCCCCGTCCAGCAACGTGTGCTCCGTCGCCATCGTGGGGCTGGAGGGGGCCTGACCGGGGGCGGTCGCCTCCCCTGCCCCAAGGTCACCATTGCCTCACGGGACCACAGGCCTATCCTCCCGGGAAACATAACATCCCCTGCGAGGAAACGGACATGGATTTCGATCTGCCCCAGCATCTCGTCGACTATCTCGCCGAGCTCGACCGGTTCATCGAGGCGGAGATCATGCCGCTTCAGCACCAGGACGACAACGACCGGTTCTTCGACCACCGGCGCGAGCATGCTCGCACCGACTGGGACAATGGCGGCCTGCCCCGGCACGAGTGGGAGGCCCTGCTGGCCGAGGCCCGCCGCCGGGCGGACGCCGCCGGCCATTATCGCTACGCCTGGCCGGTCTCCATGGGCGGCAAGGGCGGCTCGCAGCTCGACATGGCGGTGATCCGCGAGCACCTGGCAGCCAAGGGACTGGGCCTGTTCAACGACCTGCAGAACGAACACTCCATCGTCGGCAACAACCCCTTCGTGCTCATGTTCAAGGAGTTCGCGACGCCCGAGCAGTACGCCCGCCACGCGGACCTTCTGCTGTCCGGCCAGATGCGCACGACGTTTGGCCTTACGGAGCCCGATCACGGCTCCGACGCCACCTTCATGGAGACCCGCGCCGTCCGCCAGGACCGGGACGGCCAGCCGGGGTGGCTGATCAATGGCGAGAAGATGTGGTCGACCGGCATGCACGTGGCCAC
>CAIQUG010000037.1 GCA_903874895.1 uncultured Caulobacterales bacterium
AGCTTCGCTTCGCCATCCGTGAGGGCGGCCGCACGGTGGGTGCGGGCGTGGTCTCCAAGATCGTCGAGTAGGTCCGCTGGCTGGGTGACCGGCCGAAGATCGACCCGAAGGACAACAAGCCCCGTCGGAGCCATCCGGCGGGGCTTTCTGCTGGGCGAACACCAGCCGGACTTCAGAAGGGCGGTGCGTCGGCCGCGTCGTCATCCGGCTCCGGCGGCGGGGGCGGGGGCGGGGGCGGGAGGTCCTGCGACACCGGCCGGGTGGCCACGGTGGCCCCGCTGGCCCCGGCACCCTGACGCAGCACGGCCTCCAGGTGGGCGAACATCCGCCGCGCACTGTCGAGGGCCAGGGTCGAGGCCTCGGTGGCGCTTCGGGAGGGCGGGGCGCCGGCGTCCCCGTCCCCATCCCCATCCCCAACCTCCTTCATGCAGAGCTCGAAGTCCGGGTGGCGTAGGTCATCGAACACCAGTCGCAGGGCGAGGTGGTCGAGCCTGACCCGGGTCACGTCGAGGGGACGCCGGGGCTCCCCCCGGAACGCCCGGGCGCGAACCTCTCCGTTGATCGTCAGTTCGACGCCGAGGAGTTCCTCGAAGCCGAAGGTGAGGCCCCGGTCCCCGCTGCCGCGCAGGACGGCGATCCCCGGCGGCGCGACCCGCAGGGCAATGCCCTCGCCGCGATCCGACGCCATGACGAGGGCGTCCAGTGCGCCCCCCAGACGGGTTGCGAGGATCCGGCGGGTTCGTCGCGCCGGTTCCATCCACCAGCGGTACGCCGTTGCAGCGACCGTGATGGCCGCAGCACCGGTGAGGAAGAGCGCCAGGGGCGGAACAACCGATGTCAAAGGGGCAGTCTCCCTCGGCCCGATCTGGGGTGCCGGTGCCGTCAGTCCGCCAGGACGGCGATCACCGGCACGTGGTCGGAGGGCTTCTCCCGACCGCGGACCTCCCGGTCGACTTCGCAGGCCAGCAACCGGTCGGCAGCCTGTGGGGACAGGAGGATGTGATCGATGCGGATGCCGTGGTCCCGCGGCCAGGCCCCCGCCTGATAGTCCCAGAAGGTATAGGCGTGCGGATCGGGGCTGCGGGCCTCGACAGCGCTGGTGAAGCCGAGATGGGTGAGGGCCTGCAGCGCCTGGCGGCTTTCCGGCCGGAACAGGGCGTCCCCGGCCCATGCCACGGGATCGTAGCAGTCCCGGGGCTGAGGAATGACGTTGTAGTCGCCGATCAGGGCCAGGGGCTCCTCGAGCGCCAGCCAGCTCCGGGCCCGCGCGTTCAGCCGCTCGAACCAGCCCAGCTTGTAGGGGAATTTCTCGGAGTCCACCGGGTTGCCGTTGGGCAGGTAGATCCCGCCCACCCGGATCGGCCGCGGGGCGGCGATCAGCGCCTCGATGTAGCGGGCCTGTTCGTCGGTCTCGTCACCGGGAAGGCCCCGGTGGACATCCTCCATCGGGTATTTGGACAGAAGGGCCACGCCGTTATAGGTCTTCTGGCCATGGACTGCGACATTATAGCCAAGGGATTCAAAGGCTTCCGTCGGGAATTTCTCGTCCACACACTTGATTTCCTGCAGGGCGGCAACGTCCGGCGAGGCCTCGCGGAACCAGGTCAGAACATGGTCCAGCCGGGCATTGATCGAGTTCACGTTCCAGGTGGCGATCTTCATGAGGTCACTTCGGTGTCATTTGCTTGAGGAACGTCAGGATGGCCGGCATGACGGCGGGATCAAGAGGGCGCGCCGGATCGGCATAGGTCGCGACATTGCCCGCCCGGTCCGCCGGGGCGGTCTTCAGCACGTGGTTGACGCCGGGCAGCAGGACGAGGGTCGTCCCCCGCCGGGCGGCGACGGCCAGATGCCGGGCATCCTCCTCCGTGACCTGCAGATCGGTCTGGCCCTGGAGGACAAGGACGGGTGCGGTCACCGCGGCGATTGCGTCCGTCGGCGGATGGGCCAGCACCGATGACAAATAGGGCTGGACCGAGGGACGGAAGAGGGGATTTGAGGCCGGGATCTGCGGGACGGTGCGTCCCGCCTTCAGCTCCGCCCAGACGGCGTCGACCTGCTTCAGCACGTCCTCGCTCGCCCCCTGGGCCCGGATCTGGGCGTCGACGACCACGTCGAAGGGGCGACCGGCTCCGGCGATGGAGATCAGCCCGCAGACGGACGTCTTCGCGGCGGCCAGGGCCCCGATCAGGGCTCCTTCGGAATGTCCGAGGATGACGACGCATCCCACGCCGGGTTCGGCCGCGAGAACCCTGGTCCAGGCCACGGCGTCGTCCACATAGGTGTCCAGGCGCAGCTTCGTCTCGTCGGGCCCGGCGGCCCGGCTGGCGGCAATGCCCCTCTTGTCGAACCGAAGGCTGACATAGCCCGCGTTTTCAAGGGCCTGGGCGATCTGCTTCAAAGTCGCGGGCTGCACGCCGGGGAGGGTGGAGTTGCCGTCCCGGTCCGTGGGGCCCGATCCGGCGATCAGCAGCACGGCCGGGCGGCGGGTCGGCGGTGCTGCATCCGGCCGGGACAGCGTCGCGTAAAGCGTGTCGCTCCCTGTGCCCAGCGTGACGGGTCGCTCGGTCGCCAGGGCCGGGCGCGGCACCAGCCCCTGTGTGACGGCGAGGAGCAGCGACAGGATCGCCCAGCGCCAGCCGGACCGCGGTCGGCAGTGTGTCATGTGGATATCCTTCCCGATGGGCAGGCTGACCTCAGATGGAAAAGCTGACGCCGCATCCGCAGCTGGACTTGGCATTCGGATTGCGGATCCGGAATTCGGCCCCCGCCAGCTCGTCGACGAAATCGACCACCGAGCCCTTCAGGAACGGGACCGACACGTCGTCGATCACTGCCGCGGCCCCGTCATGCTCCACCAGGAGATCGCCGGGCTCGGTCGCGTCGACCAGGGCGAATTCGTACTGGAAGCCCGAGCAGCCGCCGCCGCGGACCGACACCCGCAGCTTCGGCGGCGCCCCTCCGGCCGGGGCCAGGGACTTCAGTCGGCGGGCGGCCGACTCGGAGAGGGTGATGGGCTGATCTCGCATGGGGACACCGAGGCTTCCTGACGACACCCGCGACGCCTTCGCGCGCGGACCGAACGGCCTTATATGCTCAGTTTCCGCATGATGCGGAAGACCTGCCGCACGGAGACGACCGCTTGGCGAACACCGCGCCCCCTGATGCCCCGGCGCTTATGGTCCGGGCTCCCTATGCCAGTGACCCGTTCCAGAGCCGGGGCCGGAAGTATCCCGAGGCGGAAAGCCGGACCCGCACGCCCTTTGCCCGGGACCGGGACCGCATCATCCATGCCAGCGCCTTTCGCCGGCTCAAGGAAAAGACCCAGGTGTTCGTGGCCCATGAAGGCGACTACTATCGAACCCGACTGACCCACAGCCTGGAAGTGGCGCAGATTGCCCGTTCCCTTGCCCAGGCCCTGGGACTGGACGGGGATCTGGCGGAGACCGTCGCCCTGGCGCACGACCTGGGCCATCCGCCCTTCGGTCATGCGGGGGAGGATGAGCTGCAGCGCTGCATGGCCGACTTCGCGGGCTTTGATCACAACGTGCAGACCTTCCGGGTCATCACCCGGCTGGAGCGCCGCTATCCGGGCTTCGACGGCCTGAACCTGACCTGGGAAACGCTGGAAGGGGTGGTCAAGCACAACGGCCCGATCACGGCGAAGCTGGAGGATCCGGCCTACCGGCCCATCGTCGTCTACAGCGCCGAGCACGACCTCTGGCTCGGCACCTATGCCTCCGCCGAAGCCCAGGTGGCGGCCCTGGCGGACGATATTGCCTACAATAATCACGATGTGGACGACGGCCTGCAGGCGGGGCTGTTCGGGATCGAGGACCTGATGGAGATACCGCTGATCGGTCCGGCGATCCGCTCGGCCCGGACCGACTGGCCGGGGATAGACGACCGGATGCTGCGTCTGGAGGCCGTGCGGCGGATGATCGGGGCCATGGTGGACGACGTGTTGGCGGAGACCCGGCAGCGGGCCGCGGAGACCGGCGTCGACTCCGCCGATGCCGTGCGGCACCTTGACCGGCCGCTGGTCAGCTTTTCCCTCGGCATGGCCGAGGACCTGGCCCGTCTGCGGGCCTTCCTGCACCAGCGCATGTATCGGCACTATCGGGTCAACCGGACGCGTAGTCAGGCGCGCCGTATTCTTGCCGAGTTGTTCCGCTTGTTCATGGACGAGCCGGAAACCCTGCCGCCGGAATGGTCCGGTGAAGGGGAGGGACGGTCTCCGGCGGCGCATGCCCGCAAGGTGTGCGACTATATCGCCGGCATGACCGACCGGTTCGCCATCGACGAACACCGCCGCCTGTTCTCGATGGAATTCTGGCACTAGGCGGCATCGAGACGGTCCACAGGACGTCGGGCCGTTTCGTTGAATGGACGCGTTTTGTTACACTCAAATGATTCGGTGGCGGGCCGGGGATCGGTCCGGCCCCGCGGGAGAGACGTTGATGAGCGAGCACGAACGTGGGGCCTATACGCCGCAGCCGGATGCGCCGCTGTCATTCGACGCCCGGGCGAGCCGCGAGGCGCGCCCCCTGCCGCTGGCCCTGATCTTTTCCTGCACGGTGCTGGCGGTGCTGGTCGTGGCCCTGTTCCTCTTCTACCAGAGCGGCGTGCGCAAGCCGTCCGATACCCCGCCGCCGGTGGGCACGCCGGTTGAGCAGTTCAAGTCTCCGCCGCCCTCGGCCACGCCGAACAGCCTGACGGTCGTCGCCGCTGCACCGACGGTGCCCGTTCCGGCGGCGGATCCGATCACCACGGCCGCCGGACCGGAACAGCCCGTAACCCGCTCCGCCACGCCGGCCGCCTCCAGCCCGGCCCCGGCACAGGCCGCGGCGACACCGCAACCCCCGGCCCCCGTCGCCGTGAAGCCGGTCGAGACCCAGGTCGCGGCGGCTCCGGCACCCAAGCCCGTCGTCACACCGGCTGCGAAGCCGGCTCCGGCTCCCGCTGCGCCGGTCCATGTGGCCGCAGCGAAGCCTGCGGCACCGGCGGCCTCCCGCGCAGACCCGGTGGGCAAGCTGCTGGACGGACCGAAGCCGGAAAAGGTCGCCAAGGCGGCGACGACAACGCCACCTGCCAAGATCAAGGCGGCAGCCGAGCCGACGCCAGTGGCAGCCGCCACCGGGTCTGCCGTGGTCCAGATCGGGGCCTTCGCGACGGAGGCCCAGGCGACCGAGGGCTGGAACCGGGTCGCCGGACTGATGGGCGGTGCCGCGTCCGGCAAGGGCCGCAAAGTCGAACCGGTTCAGGTGGGGGGCGCGACCCGGTATCGCAGCCAGGTGACGGGCTTTGCCAGCCACGCGGCCGCCGTCGCCTTCTGCACGACCCTCAAGTCCCGTCACCAGGACTGCATCGTCAAGCCGGCCGGCTAGGCGACGCGCCCTTGACCCTTGCCGCCATTTTCGGGTGCTCCGGGACCGTCCTGACGGCGCGGGAAGCTGCCTTCTTCCGGGACGTGTCACCCTTCGGCTTCATCCTGTTCCGCCGCAATGTGGAAACACCGGAGCAGGTGAAGGCGCTGGTCGCGGCCCTGCGGGAAACGGTCGGACGGGGGGATGCCCCGGTGATGATCGATCAGGAAGGCGGGCGGGTGCAGCGTCTCGGTCCGCCCTACTGGCCGGTCTATCCGGCGGGCCGGGTCTACGGAGCGGTGAAGTCCGATGATCCGCTGCTGGCCCAGGCCTTTGCGCGCCTCGGGGCGCGGCTGATGGCGGACGACCTGCACCAGCTGGGGATCAACGTGGATGCCGTGCCGGTCCTTGATGTTCCGCAGCCCGGAGCGCACGACGTGATCGGCGACCGGGCCTATGGCGCGACAGCGCAGACGATCGCCATCCTCGGACGGGCCGCAGCAGAAGGTCTGCTGGCTGGCGGCGTTCTGCCCATCATCAAGCATATTCCCGGTCACGGGCGGGCCATGGCGGACAGTCACCTGCATCTGCCGGTGGTCGACGCCCCGTTGTCGGAGCTGTCGGATGTGGATTTCGCCCCGTTCCGCAACCTGTCGGACATGCCCATGGCGATGACGGCCCACGTCATCTACACGGCCATCGACCCCCGCCGTCCGGCGACCACGTCCCGCCGGGTCGTGCGGCAGGTGATCCGCGATGACATCGGCTTCGACGGTCTGCTGATGAGCGATGATCTGTCCATGAAGGCGCTCAGCGGCACGTTCCGTGAGCGCACCCGTCAGTCCCTGTCCGCCGGCTGCGACGTGGTCCTGCACTGCAACGGTGACATGGACGAGATGGCGGAGATCGCCGGTGCCGCCCGGCCCCTGTCAGCCCGCGCGCGGCAACGGGCGGCGGCGGCGCTCGCCCGCATCCCGCGGCGCGTGGAACCCCTGGACGCCGCCGAGGCGCGGGAGCGGTTCCGCCAGCTCGTGGCCAGCGCCGCATGAGCCAGACCTGGCAACCCTCCCTGGATTTCGAAGCGGCCGCC
>CAIQUG010000038.1 GCA_903874895.1 uncultured Caulobacterales bacterium
GCAATTCTCTAGCAGCCTTTTCAGAATAAGCTCCAGGTTCACCTTGGTATGCAACTTTGATTGAATAAGGAACAGATGAAGAAGTAATCATACTAAGTTTTTTCAATGGTTTGGAGATCGCGGCCCGGCTTGCCGGAACCGACGGACGGCCCGGAACACGGGTGGCCCCGGACGATGTGGCGGCCATGCTCTACGCCAACCGGAACCTGGCCGCAGAACTCTATCTGGACGACCTGCTGGCGGTCTGCGCCGCGCGCCCGAGCACGACGCTAGCCTCCGGTCGCGTGGTGGATCTGCACCCGGCCTGCTCGACCCTGTCGCAATGGAATCGACGGATGGATCGGGACAGTCGCGGCGCCCATCTGTTCCACGAATTCTGGCGGCGGGCCTCGTCCCAGAAGGGAATCTATGCCGTTCCCTTCGACCGGACCGATCCGGTCCATACGCCCCGGGGCTTGAAGCGCGAAGGCCCGGCGAGCGATGCCCTTCTGCAGGCCCTGGGCGAGGCCGTGGTTCTGATCGAGGGCCGTGGCCTGTCCCTCGATGCGCCCTGGGGCCAACTGGCCGTGGCAGGGCATGGCGATGGCCGCATCCCTCTCCATGGCGGCGAGGGAGAGGAGGGCGTGCTCAACGCCCACCGATCCAGCTGGATCGACGGGACCGGATACGTGACGGACAGCGGGTCCAGCTACATCCAGATCGTGACCTTCGATGGTCGCGGACCTGTGGCGCGGGCGGTCCTGACCTATTCGCAATCCACCGACCCCGCCTCGCCCCATGCCACCGACCAGACGCGGCTCTATGCCGACAAGGCATGGGTCAACCTGCCCTTTCATGCCAGTGACGTGACCGCCGCAACCACCGGGCCGGTCATCCGCATCCGGGAGTGACCATGGACCGCCTCAAGGACAAGATCGCCATCGTCACCGGTGCGGCCTCCGGCATCGGCCGGGCCAGCGCGGAACTCTTCGCTGCGGAGGGGGCGCGGGTCCTTGCGGTGGATCGGCCCGGGGCAGACCTCGTGTTCCACACAGCTGGGATCACGCCCCTGGAGGCCGACCTGACCGACGGGGATGCACCTGCCCGCATCGTCGCGGCGGTCACGACCGCACACGGCGGCCTCGACATCCTCTACAACAATGCAGGGGTGTCCAACTCGACCCTGGCCCAGGACCTGTCGGACGAGGCCTTCGACCGCGTTCTGGCCGTCAATCTGCGGGCCGTGTTCCGGCTGACCCGGGAGGCGACGCCCCATCTGGTGAGGTCCTCCGCCGGGCGGATCCTGAACACGGCCAGCGTCATGGCGCTGGGCACCGATTACGGTCTCGCCGCTTATTGCGCCTCCAAGGCCGGCGTACTGGGCCTGACCCGGACCCTGGCTCTTGAGCTCGGCAAGCACGGGGTCACGGCCAATGCCATCCTGCCCGGCGCGATCCAGACCGGCATGACGGCTGCCAGCTTCGCCCATCCCGACATCGCCGCCGTCTGGGCGAAGAAGTCCGTGCTTCGCCGCCTGGGCCAGCCGCAGGATGTGGCCCGGGTGGCCCTGTTCCTGGCATCGGAGGACGGTGGCTTCGTCACCGGTCAGGCGATTGCGGCCGACGGTGGCCTGACGCTTCGGATCTGAGGCTGCGGCGTCAGTCCCGGGTCTGCGAAAGGGCCTGATCCAGGTCCGCGATCAGGTCGCCCGGGCTCTCGAGGCCGATGCTGAATCGGACCAGGGGGCCGCCGGTCCATGGGCTGGCCGTGCGGGTCGGGCGGGACAGGGTGGCCAGGCTCTCGAAACCACCCCAGGAAAAGCCGAGGCCGAACAGGCGCAGGCCGTCGAGGAAGCGCTCCACCCGGGCGGGGGGCATCGGTTTGAGCTCCACCCCGAACAGACCGCAGGCCCGGTCGTAGTCCCGCTTCCAGAGGCCGTGAAAGCGGTCCTCCGGCAGGGCTGGATAGAGCACACGCGCCGTCTCCGGCTGCTGCAGGAACCAGCGGGCCACCTCCAGCGCACTGGCCGCATGGCGGTCGAACCGTGTGGGCAGCGTGCGCAGCCCCCGCAGGCCCTGATAGGCATCCTCTCCGGTCACGGCGAAACCGGCGTCGATCATGGTCTGCCGCAACTGGGTCTCCAGCGCCGGATCATTGACGCAGACCGAACCGAGAAAGACGTCGGAATGGCCGCAGACATACTTGGTCAGGGCCTGGGCCGACATGTCGACCCCGTGATCCAGCGGCCGGAAGGCAAATCCCGCCGCCCAGGTATTGTCCATCAGCGTCAGGATGCCCCGGTCCCGGGCCAGACGCGCGAGGGTCGGGGTATCCGTCATTTCAAAGGTCTGGGAGGCCGGGCTCTCGATCAGGATCAGCCGGGCCTCAGGCGGTGCCAGCGCCAGGATGGCGTCGGGCGTCGCATCGGCAGGATAGAAGATCGTCCGCACGCCAAATCGCCGCAGCAGGCCCCCGCAGAATCGCCGGACAGGCTGATAGACGCCATCGGTGACGAGGATCACGTCCCCCGACTTCAGGACCGACATCAGCGCGCCGGTCAGGGCCGCCAGCCCAGACCCATAAAGCTGGCAGAACCGGGCATTTTCCAGCTCGCACAGGGCCTGGGACAGGGCCATCTGCGAGGCCAGACCCTGGCGTCCATAGGTCGGCTTGCTGGAGTCGAACAGGGCTGCCGTATTGGGCAGCAGGACGGTCGAGGCCTTCTGGATGGCCGGCCCGACCGTCTCGGCCGGCAGGCTGGCACCGGCTCCGGCGGCGGCATGCACGATTCGGGTCTCGAGCGATCCGACGGGGCGCTCCGGCTCGCCGGGGTCGTTGCTGGGATAGGCCATGCTCAGCTGCCGGTGACCACCGGGGTGTCGGCCTGGCTGCCCCATTCGGTCCACGACCCATCATAGACGGTGGCACGCGGCCGACCCATCCGGGCCAGGGCCAGGGCCAGCAGGCTCGCCGTGATGCCCGAGCCGCAGGTGGTGACGATGGGCTTCTTCGGATCGACGCCGACACCTGTGAACAGGGCCTGCAGTTCCGCCGCGGACTTCATCGTTCCGTCGGCCGCGAAGACCGATGATCCCGGGACATTGACTGCGCCGGGCATATGACCGGATCGCAGGCCCGCCCGGGGCTCCGGTGTGTCGCCGGTGAAGCGGCCCGAGGGTCGGGCATCGATGATCTGCGCCCGGCCGGTCTCCACCGTCCGCCGCATCTGGGACAGGTCGCAGACCAGATCCCCCGCCAGACGGGGGGTGAAGTGCCGGGGCTGGGGTGCCGGAACGCGGTCGTCCACGGTGCGTCCCTCCGCCAGCCAGCGGGGCAGGCCGCCGTCGAGCACGACCACATCCTCGTGGCCCATGACCCGGAAGGTCCACCACACCCGCGCGGCACCGAGGATGCCGCCGGAGTCATAGACCACGATCCGCACACCGTCGCCGAGGCCCAGCTTCTGGACCCGGGCGGCGAACTTCACCGTGGAGGGCAGCATGTGGGGCAGGGGTGAGTCGGTATCCGCGATGTCATCGATGTCGAAGAACACGGCCCCGGGGATGTGGGCGGCGGCGTATTCGGCCTTGGGGTCGCGGTCGCTCCCCGGCATGAACCAGCTGGCATCGACGATGCGGACATCCGGAGCGTCCAGGTGCTCGGCGAGCCAGGATGTGGTCACCAGCGGATCGGAAAGGTTGCGGTCCATCTTGCGGCAGCCTTGTTGTTCGCTCAGCCCTGTGGCGCAAGCCAGGGCGGAATGGGCAAGCCTTTCTCGGCGAGAAAGGCGGGGTTGAAGAGCTTGCTCTGATACCGGGATCCATAGTCACAGAGGATCGTCACAATGGTCTTGCCCGGCCCCAGGGTCTTGGCAAGGGCGATCGCGCCGGCGATGTTGATTCCGGCGGAGCCGCCCAGACACAAGCCCTCGTGCTGGACTAGGTCGAACAGGATCGTCAGCGCCTCGGAATCGTCGATCTGGTAGGCGTGGTCGATCACCAGACCTTCGAGATTGCCGGTGATCCGGCCCTGTCCGATGCCTTCGGTGATCGAGGTCCCCTCCGCCTTCAGCTCCCCGTGCGTGTACCAGCTGTACAGGCTGGCCCCGAAGGGATCCGCAAGGCCGATGGCGATGTCCGGCCGTCGCTCCCGCAGCGCCGCCGCGACGCCGGCGAGCGTTCCCCCTGACCCGACGGCGCAGATGAAGCCATCGACCTGTCCGTCCGTCTGCTCCCAGATCTCCGGGCCCGTGGTGTGATAGTGGGCGTCGCGATTGGCGGTGTTGTCGAACTGGTTGGCCCACAGGACGCCGTTGGGCTCCGTCCCGGCCCGCTCTTCGGCCAGCCGCCCGGAATAGCGGACATAATTGCCCGGATTGGCATAGGGAACCGCGTCCACCTCCACCAGTTCGGCGCCGAGGAGGCGGATGGCGTCCTTCTTCTCCTGGCTCTGGGTGCGCGGAATGACGATGCAGGTGCGGTAGCCGAGGGCCGCGCCGACCATGGCGAGGCCGATGCCCGTGTTGCCCGCCGTTCCCTCGACGATCAGTCCGCCCGGCCTCAGGACGCCCCGACGCTCCGCATCCCGGATGATGCCGAGCGCGGCGCGGTCCTTGACCGACTGTCCGGGGTTCATGAACTCGGCCTTGCCCAGGATTTCGCAGCCGGTGAGCGCGCTGGCCCGATGCAGGCGGATCAGGGGCGTGTTGCCGATGGCGTCGAGAACGGATGAGACAGTCTTCATCGATCGAGGAGCCTTGCCAGCAGTTCAGACAGTCGTCGTGGACATTCCGGGGTGACCCGACCCTCACTCACTAGTCGCGCTCGCAGGCCGCTGCAATCGCGGGGCGTGTCCGATCCATCAGATGCGGGTCTCGCCCAGGGCGGCCAGGGCGCGTTCCCGGGCCAGGCCGTGCTCGACGATGGGGGCCGGATAGGTGATGCCCAGGGTCACGCCCGCCGCGCGCAGCTCCATCGGGCTGAGGGTCCAGGGCGCATGAATGCCCGGTCCGCGCAGGCGGGCCAGTTCGGGGACCCAACGGCGGACATAGGCCCCGTCCGGGTCGAACTTCTCTCCCTGGCCCATGGGACTGAAGATGCGGAAGTAGGGGGCGGCGTCGGCACCGCAACCGGCGACCCACTGCCAGCTGGCGGCATTGGCCGCGCGGTCGGCGTCCAGCAGCGTGTCCCAGAACCAGGCCTCCCCCGCACGCCAGTCGATCAGCAGGTGCTTGACGAGAAACGATGCCGCCAGCATCCGGACCCGGTTGTGCATCACGCCGGTGGCCCACAGCTCGCGCATGCCGGCATCCACCATCGGATATCCCGTCCGGCCCTGTTGCCAGGCGCGCAAGGCGACAGCATCGTCGCGCCACGGGAACCGGTCGAAGGCGCTCTTGAAATTGGCGGTCTCCAGGTCCGGGCGCTGATAGAGCAGGGCGTGGCTGAATTCCCGCCAGCCGAGTTCGGCACGGAACTTGTCGGCGCTTTGGGAGAGGCCTGGGTGACGCATCTCCGCTGCGCTGACCGCAGCCCACACCTGGCGGGGCCCGATCTCCCCGAAATGCAGATGCGGGGACAGGCGGGACACCGCCGGCGCCGACGGGATATCCCGCCCCTCCGCATAGTGTGCGAGGCCGCCGTCGACAAACGCCGTCAGCCGTTTCGCGGCACCGGCCTCGCCGGGCTGCCAGATGGAGAAGCCGGCCGTCCAGTCCGGCGACGACGGCTGAAGGTTCCATTCGTCCAGGGCGTCCGACGTCGGCCAGGTGTCCGGCGGCAGCAGGCGGTCCGGAGCGGCACCCTGGAGATCGAGCTGGAGGGTCGCCCGGGCCGAACGCCAGTAGGGCGTGAAGACCTTGAAGGGTTCGCCGGACTTGTTGGTGACGGTCCAGGGCTCGGACAGGAGGGAGGCATTGAAGCTCTCGGCCTTCAGTCCGGCCTCGCGCAGGTTGCGCTTCAGGGCCGAATCCCGATCCACCAGCCCTGGATCATAGAGACGGTTCCAGACCACGTGATCCGCTCCGGTCTCCTTCACCAGATCCTGAATCACACCGGACGCCGGGCCGCGGCGGAGGATCAGCCTGGATCCCCGCGCCTCGAGGTCCCGGGAGAGTGCTGCCAGGGACTTTCCCAGCCACCAGAGGGACGCGGCACCCGGACGACGGATGTCCGGGGTCTCGTCCAGCACATAGACCGGCACGATCGGGCAACCGAGGGTCAGGGCCCGCTGCAGGGCAGGATTGTCCGCGAGGCGCAGGTCCCGCCGGAACCACAGGATCACCGGCGGGGTCTCCGCGGAAGCGGCGGTGCGGCCGACAGGCCCTGTGGCCGGAAGTTCCGTTCGGGGGGAGGTCATCGGCGATTTTTATCTATTGTCTGTCCGCGGGATAGACGCCAAATGCGCACGGTCCGCCGGAATTCAAGCCAGAGGTTGCCCGTGAACAGCATTTCTCCCGTGGCCCCGACGGCCGTCCCGCCCAACGCCGTGATCGAGATCCGGACGGGCCACGGTCCCGCGGTCCGGATCGGCAACGCCCTGCGGCTGTCGATCATCGCCGGGCCCTGCCAGATGGAAAGCCGGGCCCATGCCCTGGAAACGGCCCACGCCCTGAAGGAGATCTCGGCGCGCCTCGGCATCGGGCTGATCTACAAGACGTCGTTCGACAAGGCCAACCGGACCTCGGCGTCCGCCCAGCGCGGGATCGGCCTGAATGACAGCCTGCCGATCTTTGCCGAGATCCGCGAGGCCACGGGCCTGCCGGTCCTGACGGACGTGCATGAGATCGCGCATTGCGCACCGGTCGGCGAGGTCGTCGATGTGCTGCAGATCCCCGCCTTTCTTTGCCGCCAGACTGATCTGCTGGTGGCCGCCGCCCAGACCGGGCGGGTGATCAATGTGAAGAAGGGGCAGTTCCTGGCCCCCTGGGACATGAAGAACGTGATTGCCAAGATCACCGGGGCGGGCAATCCCAACGCCATGGCCTGCGAACGGGGCGTGTCCTTCGGCTACAACACCCTGGTCTCGGACATGCGGGCCCTGCCGGAAATGGCGCGTATCGGCTGCCCCGTGGTGTTCGACGCCACCCATTCGGTGCAACAGCCGGGCGGGCAGGGGACCAGTTCCGGCGGGCAGCGGGAATATGTGCCCGTGCTCGCCCGGGCGGCGGTAGCCGTCGGCGTGGCCTGCGTGTTCATGGAGACGCACCCGGACCCCGACCACGCGCCCTCGGACGGGCCGAACATGGTCGCCCTGGCCGATTTCGAGCCGCTCCTGGCCGAGTTGCTGGAGTTCGACGCCCTCGCGAAACGGGCTCGCTGACGCACCCCACGCTTTGCGGGGCTGAAGCGATGGCCTATACCGCGACAGATGACTCTCGCCCGCCTCCAGCAGCTGCTTGCCGCCGCCGTTCCCGTCCGGGTCGCCTGTATCGGCGATCTGATGCTGGACCAGTATGTCTATGGTGAGGTGGCCCGGGTGTCACCTGAGGCGCCGATCCCGGTCCTGGCTCGGCTTTCGGAGGCCACCATGCTCGGTGGCGTCGGCAATGTGGCGTGCAACGTCGCCGCACTCGGGGCGACGGCCGTCCTGACCGGGGCCGTGGGCGAGGATGCCGTGGCGACGGAGGCCTTCCGCCTGGTCGCCGAGGGCGACCGAATCGAGGGGGCCCTCGTCACCCTGCCGGACCGGCCGACAACCCTGAAGACGCGTTTCGTCGCCGCTGGACAACAGCTGCTCCGGGTCGACAGCGAGGCGACGGCGCCGTTCGGTCCGGCGGAAGCCGCGCC
This sequence comes from uncultured Caulobacterales bacterium, assembly GCA_903874895.1. Classification (GTDB taxonomy): domain Bacteria; phylum Pseudomonadota; class Alphaproteobacteria; order Caulobacterales; family Caulobacteraceae; genus CAIMFV01. The sequence continues at coordinate 7,767 of CAIQUG010000038.1, forward strand.
GCTGCAAAGTGCGGCCGTCAATGCCGTCGAGGGCGTCTCTGCGGTCATCCTGTCGGACTATGCCAAGGGCGTGGTGGACGAGACACTGGCGCGCGCCGTGGTCACCGCCGCCCGGGCCCGCCGGATCCCCGTGGTGGTGGATCCCAAGGGACGCAGCTTTGCCAAGTATGGTCCGGTGGACCTGATCAAGCCCAATGCCAGGGAACTGGCCATCGTCACCGAGCGGCCGGTCTCCACCGACGCGGAGGTGGAACGGGCCCTCGAAGCCGCCCTCGCCGGGTGCGAGGCCGCAGCTATTCTCGTCACCCGTGCCGGGGCCGGCATGTCACTGGCGGTGCGCGGCGAAACCGTTCGCCACCTGCCGGCGCGCGCAAAGGCCGTGTTCGACGTCTCCGGCGCAGGGGACACGTCCATCGCGGCCCTGGCCGTGGCCATCGCTGCCGGTGCCACGCTGGACGAGGCCGTGGCCTTCGCCATCCTGGCTTCCGGCGTCGTCGTTGGAAAGCTGGGCACCGCCACCGTGACGCCGCATGAGTTGATCGCCGCGGAACTTGAGGCCCATCGCGCCCCGGTGGAGGCCAAGCTCGTGTCCGTCGCAGATGCCGCCGCCCTCGCAAGCGACTGGAGGGCAGAAGGATTATCCATTGGCTTTACAAATGGTTGTTTCGATATTCTTCATAAGGGTCATGTCCAGTATCTCGACCAGGCCCGCGGCTGGTGCGACCGGCTGATCGTGGCCGTCAATGCCGACGAGAGTGTCCGCCGCCTGAAAGGTGACGGACGTCCGGTGAACGATCTGGAATCGCGGGCCCTCGTCCTCGCCGGACTCGGCTCCGTGGATCTCGTCACCAGCTTCGATGCCGATACGCCGCTGGACCTCATCCTGCAGATCCGACCCGATGTTCTCATCAAGGGCGCGGATTACTCCGTGGAGCGGGTCGTCGGTTCGGCCGAGGTTCAGGGCTGGGGGGGAGTCGTGCGGCTGGCGGACCTTGTGGACGGCTATTCCACCACCGCGGCGATCCGTCGGATGACGGGAAAGGGCGCCGGATGAGCCGCGACCTGATCCTCGTCACCGGCGGTGCCGGTTTCATCGGCTCCAACATCGTGGCGAACCTATGCGAGGCGGGCCGCGCCGACGTGGCGGTCTGCGACCGGCTGGAGGGGGCGGAGACCGGCAAGTGGCGCAACCTTGCCAAGCACGACATCGTTGACCTGTTTGCGCCGGAGGGGCTGTCCGACTGGCTTGCGCGGCATGACGATCGGGTGCGGGCCGTGGTTCACATGGGCGCGATCTCGGCCACGACCGAACCGGATGCGGACCTGATCCTGTCCACCAATTTCAGCCTGTCCAAGACCCTCTGGGACTGGACGTCTGCCCGGCGTCGGAGCCTGATCTATGCCTCGTCGGCGGCCACCTACGGGGACGGCGAGGCGGGATTTGCCGACGCGGACGACTATGCCAGCCTGAAGGCCCTGCGCCCCCTCAATGCCTATGGCTGGTCCAAGTCCCTGTTCGACCTCTACGCCCGGCGCGAGGCGGACCGGGGCCACGCACCCGCGACGTGGGCCGGGCTGAAGTTCTTCAATGTCTATGGTCCCAACGAGGGTCACAAGGGGCCGATGAAGTCGGTCGTGGCTCAGATCTGGCCACAGGTCCTTGCGGGTGACGCCGTGTCCCTGTTCCGCTCCCACCGCCCGGAGTACGCCGACGGTGGGCAGCTGCGGGACTTCGTGCATGTGCGCGACGCGGCAGCCGTGGCCTGCTGGCTGACCGACGCTCCGGACGTCGCCGGAATCTTCAATCTCGGCACGGGTTCGGCCCGTTCGTTCCTCGATCTGGCCACGGCCACCTTCGCTGCGGCCGGCAAGCCGGCCCGGATCCACTATGTGGATACGCCGGAGGTCATCCGGGACAAGTACCAGTACTTCACCGAAGCGCGCATGGAACGCCTGCGCGGGCTGGGCTACAATGTGCCGTTCCTGACCCTGGAGGAGGGCGTGAGCGACTATGTCACCCGCTTCCTGTCCGCGGCAGACCCCCATCGATAGGGCCGCGCACCTGTCCGGATCGCAGTGCCATGACTGAGCGGCGGATTGTCTATCTGCGCTGGGTGGCAGGCCTTGCCGCGGCGCTTGTCGGGCTCGCGACCTTCGCCCTGGCCTACTGGCGGGAGGACATCCTGCGGGCATCCCTCGATCCCAAGCAGCCGTTCCAGACCTACTCACCGCCCCCGGCACCCGACTATGCTCTGCCCGCGGCCTGGTACCTGCGGCCGGACAGGGGATCCGCCCGACCGCTGGCGGACGTGTTCTTCGTGCATTCCACGACCTTCGACGGCGGCAAGGACTGGCTGGGGGCGATCCAGAACCGGGCGGCCGCCCGGCTGGTGTCCCATGCCGTCCTGCCCAATTTCGCAGGGCCGTTCTCCGGCGTCGGGCGGGTGTTCGCACCACGCTACCGGCAGGCCAGCCTTTATGCCGACCGGCTGACCCAGCGCGACGACGCCCGGGAGGCGCGGGTTTTTGCCTATGGCGACGTGCGGCGCGCCTTCGACACGTTCCTTGCCCGTGACAGCCGGACAGCACCTCTGGTGCTCGTGGGCGTGGGCCAGGGTGCCCTGCTGGTGGACCGGCTTGCCCGGGAGGCAAGGACCCGTCCTGAGGTGCTGCGGCGCATCGTCGCGGTCTATCTGATCGAGGATGTGACACCGGCAGAGGACTTCCCCGCGGGCGGTCCGTTGCCCCTGTGCCAGACCCGGTCCCAGGCCGGGTGTGTGGTGGCATGGATGAGCCAGACCAGTGGTCGACCGGATCGGACCCGCCTGCTGGACCGGGCGCAGTCCTGGACCGGCGGCGGGGAGCTTGACCGGCTCGGCGGGCGCGCTCCCGCCTGCGTCAATCCCCTCACCGGGTCAGCGGACGGCTTGCCGGCGGGGCGGGCGGCACACCTGGGGGCTGCCAATGCCACGGGCCTGCCCTGGCCACCCCGGCCGGTCCTGCGTCCGCATCAGGTCGAGGCGGAGTGTCGCGACGGGCTTCTGGTGACCTCGACCCCGGAAGCCCAGGATCTGCGCCCGGCGCAGAGTTGGGCGGAAAAGCTGCGGGCCCCGAGCTACAACCTGTTCTACGGCGACCTGACAGCGGACGTGACGGTCCGACTTGCGGCCTGGTACGGCGGACCCCTGGCCCCGGAGATCACCCGGAGGGTCGAGATCCGGCCGTCCGCCATCCATGCCATAGGTTCGAGGTAAGGAACCGAGCGACGTCAGAGTCTTTCGCGCAACATCTCAAGGGCCACGCGGACGCTGGCCAGACGGACGTCCGTGCGGTCGGCCAGGTCGAAGCGCTCTTCCCGATGCCGGATCGGGCCGTTGGTCGCGGCGGTTGCGAAGTGGACGAGGCCCACGGGTTTGAGGGCCGTACCGCCACCGGGTCCGGCGACGCCGGTGATCGCAACGGAGAGGTGGGCGTTGGACTGGCTGAGCGCCCCTTCGGCCATGGCCCGCGCCACCGGTTCCGAGACGGCACCCATGTCGGCGATCAGATCTCCGGGAACCCCCAGCATCTCGGTCTTGGCGCGGTTGGAATAGGTGATGAAGCTGCGGTCCACCACGTCGGACGATCCGGCAATGTCGGTCAGGGCCCCGACCACCAGCCCGCCGGTACAGCTCTCCGCCGTCGTGATCCGCCAGCCCCGGGCCCGCGCCTCGTCCAGCAGCAGACGCGCGAGGGTTTCGATCTCGAGGGGGAACAGGGCGGTCATGGGCACTCCGGGGTCAGACGGGACAGTCGAGGGTGGCGATGGCCTGGGCCGCAAGTCCTTCGCCACGGCCGGTGAAGCCCATGCCCTCGGTCGTCGTGGCCTTGATGCTGACCTGGTCGAGGGCGAGGTCGAGGAGTTCGGCCACCCGCTGGCGCATGGCTTCCCGATGCGGCTTGATCTTCGGCTGTTCGCAGATCAGCGTCACGTCCACATGGTTGATCCGAGCGCCCCTCGTGATGGCCAGGTCCCGGGCATGGATCAGGAAGCGATCGGACGAGGCCCCCTTCCAGCGAGGATCGGTCGGCGGGAAATGATCGCCGATGTCTCCCAGCGCCAGGGCACCAAGAATGGCATCGGTCAGGGCGTGGAGGCCTGCGTCCGCGTCGGAATGACCCACGAGGGTCTGGGCGTGGTCGATGCGGACGCCGCAGAGCCAGACGGCTTCACCGGGACCCCAGCGGTGGGCGTCGAACCCCTGTCCCGTCCGGGTCTGACGCCGGGCGGCGGCCCCGGAGGCCGCAAGGGCTTCGGCCATGGGAAAATCCTCCGGATAGGTCAGCTTGAAGAGCATCGGGTCGCCGGGAACGAGCCGGACATCACCGCCCACGGCTTCCACGAGGGCGGCATCGTCAGTCGCCGTGTCGGTGGCGGCGGCATAGGCCCGTTGCAGGACATCCAGGCGGAAGGCCTGGGGTGTCTGGGCACGGAAGAGGCTGTCCCGGGGAACGGTCTCGACGATGCGCCCGCCGTGGCCTCGCTTCAGGGTGTCGCTGAGCGGCAGGGCGGGGATGGCCCCGTCCGCCGCCACCAAGGCCGCGGTCAGGCTCTCCACGACGGATCGGCTGACAAAGGGCCGCGCGGCATCGTGAACAAGGACGGCCTCGACCTCCACGGTGAGCGCGGCCAGTCCCCGGGCCACGGAATCGGTGCGCTCGGCCCCGCCTTCGACCAGGTGCCACCCCGCAAGGCCGGCAAAGGCCGCTTCGGCGTCCGGCCGGTGGGCTGGAGAAATCACCACAACGACCTCTGAACACCCGGCGGCGAGGAGCCCCTCCAGGGCCCAACGCGCAACCGGGCGACCCGCAAGGGCCTGCCACTGCTTCGGCATGTCCCCGCCGGCCCGACGACCGGCCCCCGCCGCCACAAGGATCGCTGAAAACCGCATGGGGCTTTGTTCCGCGATGGCGACGTTTTGTCCAGCCGCGAGATGACGTCGTTTTGGGCTGGACCTTTCCCGAAGAATGCCTAATTGTTACGCAATGCCAATGTTGACAGAAAAACTGCCCATTGAAGAGGCAATTCGTCTTGCGGCCTTCGAGGCGGCACCCTGCGCCCTGCTGGTCATGGACCCGTCCGGAGAGCTGGTCTGCGCCAATCACGCGGCGGAACTTCTGTTCGGGCAGGGTTTGTCGCCGCGCCGCGCCGTGAGCCTCGGCCTCACGGCACCGGGGTCGCCGCTGCGCAACTTCGTCGAGCGCGCCCTGCGCCGGGGCAGTGGCTGGCGGGAACGGGAGATCGAACTGGTTCTGCCGGGGCGACCGCCATTGATGGTCGATGCCGTCGCCGGGCTGGCCATGGACGGATCCGTTGTCGTGACCCTGCATCCGCAGGGCGAGGGCGACGAGGATGCCCCGGCCGGTGCCCTGCAGACCGCCGCCAACCTGGGTCGGACCCTCGCGCACGAGATCAAGAACCCGCTTGCGGGCATTCGTGGGGCAGCCCAGCTGCTGCAGACGAACGCCTCGCCCGACGATGCGGCGCTGGCCCAGCTGATCGTCGACGAAACCGACCGGGTGCGACGCCTGGTGGAACGGCTGGAGTCCTTCTCCGACCCCCGTCGGCCGGTGCCGCGCCCCGTCAATATCCACCGGGTCCTGGACCGGGTGCGCGCCCTGATCTCCAACGGGGTGGGCGAGGGGCTGAGCTTCCGGGCCATGTACGATCCCTCGCTGCCGCCCGTGAAAGGGGACGAGGATCAGCTGGTCCAGATCTTCCTGAACCTGGTCAAGAATGCCGCCGAGGCTGCGCGGCTGCGCAAGGATGACCGGGGCGAGGTGGTCATTGCCACCGCCTTCCGGCATCTGGCGCGGCATAGTGGCACGGAGTCGGAGGCCGCTCCCCTCGAGGTGCGGGTCCAGGACAACGGGCCGGGCGTGGCACCGGAAGTCCGCCGGCGGCTATTCGACCCCTTCGTCACCGGGAAGCCCAACGGGACCGGGCTTGGCCTGACCGTGGCGGCCCAGCTGGTGGCCGCCCATCACGGCGTGATCGACTTCCATACCGAGCCAGGACGCACTGTGTTCCGCGTTCTGCTGCCGGTGTTTCACGACATCGACCCTGACCTCGCCGGCGGCTGAGGTCTCAGACAAGGCATCACCATGCAGAAGAAGATCCTGATTGCGGATGACGATGCGTCGATCCGTCTCGTCATCAGCCAGGCGCTCACCCGGGCCGGGTATCAGGTCCGCGCCACGGGTGCGGCCTCGACCCTGGTGAAATGGGCCGCGGACGGAGAAGGAGACCTGATCGTCACCGACGTGATGATGCCCGACGCCAATGTCTTCGACGTGCTGCCCCAGATCCGCAAGAGCCGTCCCTTGCTGCCGGTCATCGTCATGAGCGCGCAGAACACCGTGGTGACCGCGGTCACGGCGGCGGAGCGGGGGGCCTTCGAATATCTGCCGAAGCCCTTTGACCTCGATGACCTTCTGGCTGCGGCCGAGCGGGCCCTGGCCCCGGCCCCGGCCGTGCAGCAGGCGCGCGCCGATGCCAAGGCGGCCCGGGACGACCGGCTGCCCCTGATCGGACGCTCCACCGCCATGCAGGAGGTCTATCGCACCCTCGCGCGCCTGGTGCCGACGGAGCTCACTGTGCTGATCACCGGCGACAGTGGCACGGGCAAGGAGCTGACCGCCCGGGCCCTGCACGACTTTGGCCGCCGTCGCGAAGGCCGCTTTGTCGTCGTCCACCTGGCCGCAACGCCGCGGGAGCGGGTGGAAACCGAGCTGTTCGGTCGCGACGGAGCCCTCGGCAAGCTTGTGGACGCCGATGGCGGGACGCTGTTCCTCGACGAGGTCGGGGATCTTCCATTGGACGCCCAGACCCGGCTCCTGCGGGTCATCGACGGCTCGGAGCGTCCGATCAATCCCCGGACCGACCGTCCGGTGGACGCCCGGCTGGTCGCAGCCACCAATCGCGACCTGACCGCGCTGATTGCGCAGGGCCTGTTCCGTCAGGACCTGTTCTTCCGTCTCAACGTCGCTCCCCTTCGGCTGCCGCCCCTCCGGGACCGGCGGGATGACATTCCCGACCTGGCGCGGGCGTTCCTGCTGCGCGCCCATCGGGAGGGGCTGTCTCCCAAGACCATCGACGAAGGTGCGATCTCCCGCCTGAAGGCCCACAGCTGGCCCGGCAATGTGCGGGAGCTTGAGAACCTCATGCGGCGCGTCGCGGCGCTCTACGCGGAACCGACGATCACCGCCCGCATCGTGGAGCGGGAGCTGGAGCCGGTCAGCGTGTCCGGTGAAGGCGAGGCGACCCTCGATCGTCTGGTGGAGCAGGCGGTGTCTGCTGACCTGTCGACGGGACGCAACGACCTGTATGACCGGCTGCTGGAGTCCATCGAACGGCCGTTGATCCGGACGGTGCTCAACGCGACCCGCGGCAATCAGGTGAAGGCGGCGGAGCGGCTGGGCCTGAACCGCAACACCTTGCGCAAGAAGATCCTGGCCCTTGGCCTCAGCGCCAAGGATGATGAAGACCTCATCATGAATTGACGCTCAATTGCCACAGCTCTGTTGATTTTTTAGCACAGTCGCGGTTAGGTGGCGGAAATGACCGCGGTTCCTACCCTGACGCCCGAGATCAGCGCGACGCCGGACGGCGGGCCGTCCCTGGCGACTGTGGCACCGGCCTGGCGGGGTCGCTCACGGATCGTCTTCGGCGCGGTCTTTTCCCTTTGCGCCCTGGTCACGGCCGTCGCGATCTTCCTGACAACGGCGACACCGGGAGACCGGGTGGGGGCCGCGGCCTCAAGTCGCGTCGTCCTTACCATCCTGGGTCTTGATCTGCTGATCGTGCTGGGGCTGGCCGGGGTGATCGGCTGGCGCGTGCACGCCCTTTTCGGCCGTCTGGCACCGGACGCCGGTGTGCGGCTGCACCGCCGCTTCGTGAGCCTGTTCGCCCTGGCGGCCGTGGCCCCCGCCATCATCGTCGCGGTGTTCTTCGGCCTCCTGGTGACCCGGGGCATGGATAACTGGTTCTCGAGCCGGGTGCAGTCTGCGGTGGAAGGGGGTGCCCTGTTCGGCAATGCCATCGTTCATGAGCAGACCTCCGTCCTGTCCGGTCAGGTCGGGTTGCTGGCGGCGTCTCTCAATCGACCCGTGATGACCGACCTGCTGGCCCGGAACCCGGTCACCTATTCCATCTTCCTGGACCAGGCGCTGGAGCGGGGCTTTGCGGCGGTCTATGTGGTGGACGGGGGCGGGCGGATCCTGGCCCGGGCCGAGGGGCCTGCGGCACCGGCCTATCTGATTCCGCCGGAGGCCACTTTCCAGGCCGCGGAAACCTCGGGCGAGGTGCGGGCGCGGTTTGACGACGACGACGTGATGCGCGCGGTCTATCGGCTGGGCGGGGCTCCCAGCACGTTCCTCTACGTCGCGCGGCCTCTCGAGCCGGGACTGTCGCAACAGCTGCGCTCGTCCCAGCAGTCGGTCCGCGAATACAAGGAAAGCCTGACCAGTCGCTACACGATCCAGGCCATTTTCCTCCTCAGTTACGCCAATACGGCCCTCCTCGTGCTCGTGGGCGCCGTCTGGGTCGGCATGGGGATAGCGAGCCAGATTGCCGCCCCCGTGGCGCGACTGGTGCTGGCCGCGGACCGGGTGGCCATGGGTGATCTTTCCGCGCGGGTCGAGCTGGACAACGACCTTGAGGAGATTGCAGTCTTGTCCCATGCCTTCAACAGGATGACGTCGGATCTTGAGGGAAAGCAGGCCGCGCTCCAGGCCGCCAGCCACGAGGCTCAGGAACGGCGGCAGTTCATCGAGACCGTGCTGGGCGGCGTGAGTGCCGGCGTGCTCGGCGTGGACTCCGATGGCTGCATCAGCGCTGCCAATTTCCGGGCCATGGTCCTGCTGGGCCTCGATGAGAAGCCCCCCAGCGCCCTGCATGCCGTCCCGCTGTCCGATGCGGCGCCGGAGATGCTGGCCACCGCCGTCCGGGCCCTGGCCAGCGCCTCCGACGTGGAGGAGGAGGTCGACCTGATCCGCGGCGCAGAGACCCGCAGGCTCCGGGTCCGGGCCTCGGTGGGACTCGAGTCCGGTCTTGTGTTGACCTTTGATGACATCACCCGGCTGGTCTCAGCCCAGCGGAATGCCGCCTGGAAGGACGTCGCGCGCCGCATCGCCCACGAGATCAAGAATCCGCTGACGCCGATCCAGCTCTCGGCAGAGCGCATCCGGCGAAAGTACCGCAAGGATATCACCCACGATCTCGAGACCTTCGACCGCTGCACCGACACCATCATCCGCCAGGTCGGGGACATCGGCCGCATGGTGGACGAGTTTTCCGCCTTTGCGCGGATGCCGGCACCGAAGTTCGCCACCGAGGATGCCCGGGAACTGCTTCGCCAGGCCGTGTTTGCCCAGCGGGTCACGCATCCGGACATCACCTTCCATCTGCAGGAGCCGGACGAGGCGCTGCCCCTGACCTGTGACGCGCGCATGGTCGGGCAGGCCCTGACCAATATTCTCAAGAACGCCGGTGAATCCGTCGAGGCGCGGGTGCTCGCGACCCCGGAGACGGCCGGCATCATCACCGCGGGGTTGATCGTCACGACGGGCGAGATCGTGTTCGACATCCAGGACAACGGCCTCGGCCTTCCGGACCGGGACCGCGGACGCCTGACGGAACCCTATGTCACGACCCGGGAAAAGGGGACCGGGCTCGGCCTCGCCATCGTCAAGCGGATCCTCGAGGAGCATGGCGGTGAACTGGTTCTGACCGATGCCGCGGCGCGCCCCGGTGCCCGGGTTCAACTGCGTTTTCCATCCGGACGGCGCTCCGTCCAGCCGGACCTTGAGGGTCCGCACGTGTCACAGGACAGGCAATTCCATGGCAGCTGATATTCTGGTTGTTGATGACGAACAGGACATCCGGGACCTTGTGGCCGGGATCCTCGAGGATGAGGGCTACTTCGTCCGGACCGCGGCGGACTCCCATCAGGCCCTCGCGGCGTTGAGGGAGCGCCGGCCGGCGCTGCTCATCCAGGATATCTGGATGCAGGGCGGAGGTCTCGACGGGCTCGAACTTCTGGACATGGTGAAGTCCCTGGATGCCGAATTGCCGGTGATCATGATTTCCGGTCACGGCAACATCGAGACCGCGGTGTCGGCCATCAAGCGCGGGGCCTACGACTTCCTCGAGAAGCCGTTCAAGGCTGACCGCCTGCTGCTGCTGGTGGAGCGCGCCCTGGAGGCCGCGGAGCTGCGCCGGGAGAATCGCCGGCTGAGGACCCAGGCCATCGCCCCGGACGGCTTCATCGGCCAGTCCGCGGCCGCGCAGCAGCTGCGTCAGTTGATCGCCCGGGTCTCCCCCGCCAACAGCCGAGTGCTGATCTCCGGACCGCCGGGATCGGGCAAGGAGCTGGTGGCGCGGCTCATCCACGGCGCCAGTCCCCGGGCGCGGAGCGAGTTCGTCGCCATCAGTGCTGCCGGCATGACGCCGGAGCGGCTGGACCTGGAATTGTTCGGCGAGGAGGGCGAGGGCGGTCGTCCGTCAAAGATCGGCGTGTTCGAGCGCGCCCATGGGGGCACCCTGTTCCTGGACGAGGTCGCCGACATGCCCCGGGAAAGCCAGGGCCGCATCCTGCGGGTGCTGGTGGAGCAGCGGTTCCGCCGGGTGGGCGGGGATACCGATGTGCAGGTGGATGTACGGGTCGTGTCCTCCACGTCACGGGACCTGCGGGACGAGATCGCCATCGGCCGGTTCCGGGAGGACCTGTTCCACCGGCTGAACGTGGTGCCCCTGCGCGTGCCCGGGCTCGCCGAACGGCGGGAGGATATCGCCCAGCTGGCCGCCTACTTCATCGAAAGGCTGTCCGAAGCCTCCGGCCTGCCGCGGCGGACCCTGGGAGACGATGCGGTCGCCACCCTGCAGGTGCATGACTGGCCGGGCAACGTCCGCCAGCTGCGCAACAACATGGAGCGGCTGCTGATCCTGGCCACCGGCGACCCGGCGGACACCATCACGGCGGAAATGCTGCCTGTGGAGGTCGCCTCCGCCGGAGCCGCGGGGTCGGTCGGCCCAGAGCGGATCATCGCCCTGCCGCTCCGCGACGCCCGGGAGGTGTTCGAGCGGGAATATCTGACGGCGCAGATCCTGCGCTTCGGCGGCAATATCAGTCGCACGGCCTCGTTCATCGGCATGGAACGGTCGGCCCTTCACCGGAAGCTGAAGTCTCTGGGGGTGGCCCCCGCACGGTCCGGTGACGACGACGAGGAGGACCCGGCCTGATGTCCCGGATCGCCTATGTCAACGGCCGCTATGTCCGTCATGCCGATGCCAGCATCCACGTGGAGGATCGCGGGTTCCAGTTCGCCGACGCCATCTACGAGGTCTGGGCCCTGATGGACGGCCGCCTGGCGGACAGCGAGGGACATTTCACCCGGCTGGAACGCAGTCTGTCGGAACTGGAGATCCTGATGCCCCTCAGCCGGGCGTCGCTGGCCGTGGTCCTCCGGGAGACTGTGCGACGCAACCATGTCCGCGACGGGCTCGTCTATCTCCAGATCAGTCGCGGTCAGGCCCGGCGGGACCACGTGTTCCCGGATCCACCACCGCCGCCGACGGTGGTGGTCACCGTCAAGCCGGTGGACCCCGTGGCGCTGGATCGCAAGGCGTCGGCGGGGACGGCCGTGATCACAGCGCCGGATATCCGCTGGGGTCGCTGCGACATCAAGACCACGGGCCTGCTGCCCAATGCCATGGCCAAGACCGCTGCCAGGCGGGCCGGGGCGGGGGAGGTGTGGTTCACGGACCGGGACGGGCTGGTCACCGAGGGCGGCTCGACCAATGCCTGGATCGTCGATGCCGACGGGATTCTGCGGACCCGGGACGAGCAGTCGAACATCCTGCGGGGCGTGACCCGGGCCAACCTGCTGGCCCTGGCGGAGGAGCTTCAGATGAAGGTGGAGACCCGCCCCTTCACCGTTGGCGAAGCCAAGGGGGCTCGGGAGGCGTTTTTCACGGCGGCTTCGGCCTTTGTCACGCCGGTCACGTCGATCGACGGCGTTTCCGTGGGGAACGGCAAGCCCGGACCGGTGGCAGAACGCCTGCGCAAGCTCTACATGCAAAGGGCAAGATCTACCGCATTGTAGGCGCTATAAGGGTTGCGAAGGGCCGAAAGCTCGGTCTAACTGAGACTTCTGTGTGTTGGGATCCATTCCCACGAGGCAAGGATGACGACAATGTCCAACGAAAAGAAACAAAATCTGCAGGACACATTCCTGAACAGTGTTCGCAAGTCGAAGACACCTTTGACCATCTTCCTTGTGAACGGTGTAAAACTGCAGGGTGTTGTTACCTGGTTTGACAATTTCTGCGTCCTGCTCCGTCGGGATGGCCAATCTCAACTTGTCTACAAGCACGCCATCTCCACCATCATGCCCGCGCAGCCGGTCCAACTCTATGAACCGGGCGCGGATAGCGATATCGAGGACTGACCACGCGCCCTCCCGTTGACCGTACACCGCCCGTCGAACGGGCCCTCGTCATCCATCCCTCCCGCGGTGCGGGACCTGGGGGCAGTCGCGCCCCGGCCGCCCGCCTGGAGGAAGCCGTCGGCCTCGCCCGGGCGCTCGATCTGGAGATTGCCGGGCAGGAGGTGATCACCCTTCGCACCGCCACGCCCGCAACCCTGTTCGGCACGGGCAAGGTGCGGGAGATCGGCGAACTGTGCGAAAACCTGGAGGCTGGGGTGGTCGTGGTCGACGACGCCCTGACGCCAGTCCAGCAGCGAAATCTGGAAAAGGCCTGGGGCGTCAAGGCCATCGACCGGACAGGTCTGATCCTCGAGATCTTCGCCCGCCGGGCGCGGACCCGGGAGGGGAAACTGCAGGTGGAACTGGCGCGGCTGGCCTATGAACGGTCCCGGCTGGTGCGGACCTGGACCCACCTGGAGCGTCAGCGCGGTGGCTTCGGGGTCATGGGTGGTCCCGGCGAAACCCAGATCGAGACGGACCGCCGCCTGATCGCGGACAAGATCGCCAAGCTGAAGGCCCAGCTGGTGGAGGTCCGCCGCACGCGCAGCCTGCACCGGGATGCCCGCAAGCGGACACCGTTCCCGACCCTGGCCCTGGTCGGGTACACCAATGCGGGCAAGTCCACCCTGTTCAATGCGCTGACCGCCGGCGGCGTCCTGGCCAAGGACATGCTGTTTGCCACCCTGGACCCCACCCTGCGGGAGGTGAAGCTGCCCGGCGGCCGTCCGGCCATCATGTCCGATACGGTGGGTTTCATTTCCGACCTTCCCCATGAACTGGTGGAGGCGTTCCGCGCCACCCTGGAAGAGGTCCGGTCCGCCGACCTGGTCCTGCATGTCCGCGACATCTCCGATCCCGACAGCCTCGCCCAGGCCCGGGACGTGGAGGCCGTCCTCGACCGGATGGGCATGGAAGAAGACCGGAGCCACCGGCTGATCGAGGTCTGGAACAAGACCGACCTGCTGCCCGAGGAGGATCGCGCGGTGCTCGAAGCCCGGGCCGTCCGCAGCGCGGAGACAGGGATCGTGGCCGTGCCCGTGTCCGCCGTCACCGGCGAGGGCTGCGAGGCCCTTCTGCGACTGGTGGCCTCCCGGATCGACGAGGGTCCGCCGGTGGATGCCCTTCTGGGGCCCCAGGACGGAGACGCCATCGCCTGGCTGTATCGCAACGGCCGCGTGCTTGAGCGCAGCGATCTGGAGGACGGACAACTGCGCCTGCGCGTGCGCCTGGAACCCCAGGCGCTCGGCCGGTTCGAGCGGCTCTACCCCAATGCCCTCAGCCTTGCCGAGGCGGGTCCGGCACCGGTGGACTAGGCCGGGTCCGTCGACGGCACCGTCTGGCCCCGCTCGATCCGCTTGGCTTCGTCCCACAGGGCTTCCATGGCGTCGAGTCCAGCGTCCGCCAGCGGTGTTCCCGCAGCGGTGAGACGGTCTTCGATATGGCGGAACCGCCGGGTGAACTTGGCATTGGCGCCCCGCAGGGCGTGTTCGGGGTCGATGTCGAGCTTGCGGGCCAGATTGGCGCAGACGAACAGCAGGTCGCCCAGTTCATCCTCGGCCTTCGCGCGATCGTCGGCGGCGATTTCCACCTCGAGCTCGGCCAGTTCCTCCCGCAGCTTGTCGGTCACGTGGGAAATCCGGGTCCAGTCGAAACCCACCCGGGCGGCCCGGCGGGTCAGCTTCACGGCCCGGGTCATCGCCGGCAGACCCGCGGGGATGTCATCCAGAAGCCGGGCACGGTCCTGACCCTTCGCCGCCCGCTCCGCCGCCTTCTGCGTTTCCCACGCCACGGTCTGGCCGGCAGCCGTGCGCTGTTCGGCATCCCCGAACACATGGGGATGACGGCGGATCATCTTGTCGGTGATGGCCCTGGCCACGTCATCAAAAGTGAAGGCCCCGGCCTCGGCAGCGATCTGGGCGTGGAACACCACCTGGAACAACAGGTCGCCGAGCTCGTCCCGCAGGTCGGCGGGATCGCCGCGGTCGATGGCGTCCGCCACCTCGTAGGCCTCCTCCACGGTGTAGGGCGCGATGGTCGCCCAGGTTTGTTCCAGGTCCCAGGGGCAGCCGCCCTCGGGGTCGCGCAGGCGCGCCATCAGGGCCAGAAGATCATCGATCGGCGACGACGGAGGCATTGCGGGATCGGGTGGCATGGTCGAGCTCCCTTCACCGGTCAACCGGCTCGGACGGCTCTTCCGTCGCATGATTCCGCGTCCGCTTGCAGGGCAGGGACGTCAGTCCGCGAGGTCCGGCCGCAGGATGACCTTGCCGACAACCTTCCGGTCGGTTAGCAGGTCGAATCCCTCCCGCCAGCGGGACAGGGGGAGTTCCGCATGCACGTGCGGCCGGATGTCGCCCGACGCGGCGAGGGCGTCGATGGCGGCTATGTTCTCGCGACCCCGCCCGGGGAACTGGCGGCCATATTCCCCCGCCCGGACGCCGACGACGGAAAAGCCCTTGATCAGCGGCATGTTGACCGAGACCGAAGGTATGCGGCCGGACGTGAAGCCGATCACCAGGAGGCGGCCATCGAAGGCGATGCAGCGGACGCTTTCGTCGAACACGTCACCTCCGACGGGGTCGTAGATGACGTCGGCGCCCCGTCCGCCGGTGATGGCCTTGACCTGATCCCGGAAGCCGGCGCGGACATCCACCAGGGCGTCCGGATGGTAAAGCGCATCGATGGCCGCAAGCTTTTCCGGGGAGGCGCTGGCCGCGATCACCCGCGCCCCCAGCCGCTTGGCCAGGTCGACGCAGGCCAGGCCGACGCCGCCCGCGGCACCGTGCACCAGCACCCATTCGCCGGGCTCCAGTCGCGCGCGGCGCACCAGGGCGACATAGGCCGTCAGATAGGCCGCGGGATAGGCCGCCGCCTCGGCAAAGCCCAGCGCTGCGGGCTTGGGCCGGACGGCGGCGGCATCGGTCACCACCTGCTCGGCAAAGCCACCCAGCCGGGCACCGCCGACCACCGCCTCGCCCAGGCGGGCGGGATCCACATCCGGACCGACGGCGTCGATCACGCCGGAAAAGTCGAGACCCGGCACGAACGGGCAGGGCGGTTTGAACTGGTATTCCCCCCGGGTCATCAGCAGGTCGGGAAAGTTCACCGACGCGCCACGAACGGCCACGCGCACTTCGCCGGCCCCCGGGGACGGGGTAGCCACATCCCGAACGGAACAGCCTGCATAGTCGGGGGCGAGGCTGGAAACGACGAGGGCTTTCATGGGGGGCCTCAAGCGTGAAAGCTGAGGCCGACGGCGCGGGACAGGTCCGCCAGCGCCTGCGCCTCGGAACTCACCTTGATCGCGGTCATGCCCAGCTGGGCCGCGGGCTTGCAGTTCACACCCAGGTCGTCGAGATAGACCGACCGGTTCGGGGAGACGGACAAGGCCTCGCACATCATCTGATAGATGCGCGGATCGGGCTTGCGCACGCCGATCTTGGAGCTTTCCAGCACCACATCGAACAGGGCCATCACCTCTGCGACGGCGCTGGCCTTCTCCATCGTCCCGGCCATGCCCGCCCCCTTGCCCGTGGAGACGTTGTTGGTGATGCAACCGACCCGGAAGCGTTCCTTGCAGGCCTTCAGCGCCGCTACCATGGCCGGCCGGACGTCCCCGGACAGCAGGGGCAGGATCTCCGCGCCGCGGATGTCATGGCCCAGCGCAACGGCTTCTTCGCGGAACAGGACGTCGAAGCGCGCCGCGTCGATCTCCGACCGTTCGAACAGGGCCCAGGCATTGGTATCCGGGTTGGTGGCATTGACGGTGCGGATGAAGTCGACCGGCAGGCCGCGTTCGCCCTCGAACCGGTTGAAGGCCTCGAAGGGTGACGTGGTGATCACGCCGCCAAAGTCCCAGATCACGGCGTCTATGGTCACCGGTGCACTCCCTGTTGATGGGGAAGGCTAGGGCCGGGCCCGCCACGACGCAAGGCGGACCCTGCGTCAACTCGCCTCGGCAAAGGCGTCGTCGGCCCGCCAGTCGAACAGTTCGCACAGGACCCGCAGCCGCTGTCCCCGGGGCGAGGTCAGGTCCGGATCCCGGGCCAGGACCAGCCGCGCATCATCCGACGCGGCGCGGACCAGATCCGCATGGGCGGCGGGATCGGCAAACCGGTAGTTGGGCAGGCCGCTCTGCTTCAGGCCCATCAGGTCGCCGCCGCCCCGCAGGGACAGGTCCCGTTCGGCAATTTCAAAGCCGTCCTCCGTCTGGCGGAGGATCTCGATCCGGGCCTTGGCATTGGCGGACAGGGGGGCCGCGTAGAGCAGCAGGCATGCGCTCTTGGCGGCACCCCGGCCCACGCGGCCCCGGAGCTGGTGGAGCTGGGCGAGGCCGAAGCGCTCCGCGTGCTCGATCACCATGATGCTGGCATTGGGGACATTGACCCCGACTTCCACCACCGTCGTGGCCACGAGCACCGCGATCTCCCCCCGGGCGAAGTCGGCCATCACCCGGTCCTTCTCCGTCGGTGGCATCTTGCCATGGATCAGGCCGACCCGCGCGGAGAGGCGCTGGGTCAGGTCCGCGGCCCGGACCTCCGCGGCCTGGACGTCCAGGATTTCCGACTCCGCGACCAGGGGACAGATCCAGAAGGCCTGTGCCCCCCGCTCCGTCGCTTCGGCCAGCCGTCGGATGACGCTGTCGACCCGGGCCAGAGGCGTCGCCGTCGTCAGGACGGGCTGGCGTCCCGGGGGCTTTTCGTCGATCCGGGAGACATCCAGATCACCGAACAGGGTGAGCTCGAGGGTGCGCGGGATCGGTGTCGCGGACAGGGCGATCAGATGCACCGCATCGCCCTTGGCCATCAGTCGTCGCCGCTCCGCCACGCCGAAGCGGTGCTGCTCGTCGATCACGGCCAGGGCCAGGCGGTGAAAGCGGACCTCGTCCTGGAACAGGGCATGGGTGCCCACCACCAGGCCTGCCGTCCCGTCCGCCACGGCGGCCAGCTTGTCCTGCCTTTGCGCACCCTTGTCCCGGCCTGTGAGAAGAACTGTCTGAACACCGGCCTTTTCAAGGGGTTCGGCCATGCTTTCAAGATGTTGCCGCGCCAGGATTTCCGTCGGGGCCATCAGGGCGGTCTGGTAGCCGGCGGCGGCGAGTTCCGCCACGGCCAGCATGGCCACCACGGTCTTGCCGGAGCCCACGTCACCTTGCACGAGGCGCGACATCCGCTCGCCGCTCGCCAGGTCGGCCCGGATTTCCGCAAGGGTCCGGGCCTGGGCCCCGGTGAGGCGGAAGGGCAGTGCCGCCTCCACCGTCCTGGCAAGGTCGGAGGCGGCGACGGGAGCAGTCGGCTCCGCCCGCCGTCGGGCCTTGCGCTGCGCCATGGCCAGGTGGTGGGCCAGCAGCTCGTCGAAGGCCAGCCTCTGCCGGGCCGGGGTCGAAGGCGAGATGTCTTCCATCGTCTGGGGATGATGCAGGGCATCGAGCGCCGCCCGCCAGCCGGACCATCCGCGACGGCCGAGCCAGTCGGGGTCCTGCCATTCCTCCAGTACCGGCGCGCGGCCGACGGCGTCCAGGGCGAGGCGGCTCAGCACCCGGGGGGGCAGTCCGGTCACGCCGGGATAGACCGGTTCCAGCGTGCGGATCTGGTCGCGCCGATCCGGGGGCACCAGATGATCCGGGTGGGCAATCTGGCATTCGACCCCGAAGCGTTCCAGCTTGCCGCTGGCCACCCGTTCCGATCCCGGGGGATGGGCCCGCTCCAGATGCTCGCCGAAGCCCTTGAACCAGACGAGGTTCACGAAGCCGGTGTCGTCATGGGCGCGGATCCGCCACGGCTGACCCCGGCGCTGGGGTGGCAGGTGCTGGTCGATGATCAGGTCGAGAATCGCCAGATCCCCGTCCACCGCCGACCGGACCGTGGCCGCATGCCGCTGGATCAGACCCGATGGGCTGAGAAAGGCCAGATCGCGGACCAGCGGGCCCGCCGCCCGCTCCACGAGGGGCGCAAGCTTGGGCCCGACGCCCTTCAGCGTCGAGATTTGGGCGAACAGGGGAAAAAGACTCGGCGGGCGCATCAACGCACCATAGACCGCCTGCGGAATTCCGTTAAACAGGCAGCGTCGCGCCCTTGGCGACCTATATAGATCCCATGCAGCACAATCCTCTCGATACCGACCGTGTGAAGAAGCTGAAGTTCAGGGCGTGGCGCCGCGGGTTCCGCGAGGCCGACCTGATCCTGGGTCCGTTTGCCGACGCCCATGCCGCCGAGCTGGGGCCGGAGGAACTGGACCAGTTCGAGCGCCTGCTGGAAGTGCCGGATCAGGACCTCTACGGTTGGATCATCGAGCGCGAGCCGACACCGGTTCCCTTCGACACTCCGCTGATGGACCGCATCAAGTCCTTCCGGTTTGGCGCCCGCCAGACCCGATCCGACCTCGGCGGCTGAGCCCGTTCCCATGACCGAAACCCTGCAATCGCCCGCTGACGTCGCGCGGCTCGCGCGGCTGTCGGGCCGCCTGACCCTGGCCGGTGCGCCGGAAGGTTTCGACGCCCTGGCCACTGCGCAGCTGGCCCGCGCCCATGGGGGCGTCAGTGTCTTCATCGCCCGGGATACCGCCCGGGCCGGCGCCTTCGGCGATGCCATCCGGTTCTTCGATCCCGACATCGAACTGATCGACCTGCCGGGGTGGGACTGCCTGCCCTACGACCGGGTCGGTCCGAGTGCCGGAGTCTCCGCCAGCCGCATGGCGGCCCTGTCGCGCCTCGCCTCGCCAGGGGATGCGAAGACGCCGCGGCTGGTGATCACAGCGGCATCGAGCGTTATCCAGCGTCTCCCGCCCCGGGACGTCATCCGCAAGGCCACCTTCTCCGCCCGGGTCGGCAACGACGTGGCCATCGCGGATCTCGAGCGGTACTTCGCTGTCAACGGCTATATCCGCGCCTCCACCGTGTCCGAGCGCGGCGAGTTCGCCATCCGTGGCGGCGTGATCGACGTCTATCCCCCGACGGCGGACGAGCCGGTCCGGCTGGACCTTTTCGGCGACACCCTGGACGCGATCCGCGGCTTTGACGCCATGACGCAGCGCTCCACGCGCCAGCTAAGGGAGATCGAGCTGCTGCCGGTGAGCGAGGCCCTGGTGGATACGGCGGCCATCTCCCGGTTCCGGTCCGGCTTCATTGCCCTGTTCGGGGCCGCCGCCGACGATCCCCTTTATGCCGCCATCAGCGAGGGGGGGCGTCGGGGAGGCATGGAGCACTATCTGCCCCTGTTCTACGAAACCACGGAGACCCTGTTCGACTATCTGGGACCGGACGCGCTGGTGCTGCTGGATCATCAGGCCACCGACGCCCGGGACGAGCGGCTGTCCATGATTGCCGACGCCTATGACGCCCGGCGGGAGGCCGCGCAGGTGCGGAGCGGGACGGTCTATCGACCCGTGCCGGTGGAACGCCTCTATCTGGATCAGACCGCCTGGGATCTGAAGCTCGCGGAGCATCCCGTGCGGGTCTTCAGTCCGTTCGTGGAGGAGGCCTCCGCCACCGTCGTGGACCTCGGGGCCCGCCCGGGGCGCAGCTTTGCCGCCGAACGGGCACAGGACAGCGTCAACCTGTTCGAGGCGGTCACCGATCACGCCAAAACCCTGGGCCGGGCGGGCAAGCGCGTGCTGTTCGCCTCCTGGTCCGATGGCTCGTCGGACCGCCTGGCCTCCATGCTGGGAGATCACGGCCTGGACAGCGTACGGCTGGCTGCAAGCTGGAGCGATGCCCAGGCGTTCGGCATCGCCGGGACCCGGGCCAAGCCGGTGCAGCGGGCCATCCTGCCGGTGGACCATGGCTTTGTGACGGAGAGCCTGGCGGTCATCTCCGAGACGGATATCCTCGGGGACCGCCTCGCAAGACCCCGGCGGAAGCGCCGTGCCCAGAACTTCCTGGCCGAGGCCACCAGCCTGACGCCGGGCGATCTTGTGGTGCACATCGACCACGGGATCGGTCGCTATTCCGGTCTTCGCACCCTGGACGTGAACGGGGCCCCGCACGACTGCCTCGACCTGCAATATGGCGGTGACGCCAAGCTCTACCTGCCGGTGGAGAACATCGACCTCCTGACCCGCTATGGCTCGGACGCAGAAGGGGTCCAACTGGACCGCCTGGGCGGGGCCGCCTGGCAGGCGCGCAAGGCCCGGGCCAAGGAGCGCCTGCGAGAGATGGCCGAAGGCCTGATCCGCATCGCCGCGGCCCGGGAGCTGAAGTCCACCGAGGCCATCGATCCGCCATCCGGCCTGTTCGACGAGTTCTGCGCCCGCTTCCCCTATGACGAGACGGACGACCAGCTGAACGCCATCACCGACGTGCTGACCGATCTGTCCAGCGGCAAGCCCATGGACCGGCTGGTCTGCGGCGACGTGGGCTTCGGCAAGACCGAGGTGGCGCTGCGGGCGGCCTTCGTGGTGGCCATGTGCGGCAAGCAGGTGGCCATTGTCTGCCCGAC
>CAIQUG010000039.1 GCA_903874895.1 uncultured Caulobacterales bacterium
CCTGCGGAATTCCCAGCTCACCGCATCAGAGATTTCAGAACGGCTGCACTTCGCCGACTCCACCGCATTCTCACGTTTCATGAAGACCAAGGCCGGTGTCACGCCCAGCGAGATCCGGCGGACCCGCTGACGGACCGGGTCAGCCGTCGGGCAGGAGACCAAGCTCAGACCGGAAGGTCCCTTCCAGGCGGTCCGCCATGTTTGCGGCGTCCGTCCGTCTGGCTCAGACCACGAAGCGGGTGTCGGGCGATCCGCTGACGAGCAGTTCGGCCAGACTTCGAAGACCGGCCTCGAGAACGGATCGCTTGCCGGGTCCCCCGAGGGACAGGCGGACCCCCTGCGCATGGTTCCCCCCGGTCGCGAAGGCTTCGGCCGCCACAAGGGCCAGGCCCCGGGATCGCGCCGCCTGCTGTAGTCGCTCCCCGGACCCGTCCGTCGACAGGGGCAACCACACATGCAGGCTCGTGTCCGGCCCCCGGGCGGATGGCAGGATCTCGGCCGCGATCCGGCGGCGGGCGGCGGCTTCCCGGCGGACACCGTCGATGAGCGCATCTGCAGACCCGTCACGGATCCAGGCGCAGGCGACGGCGGTCATCAGCGGCGCCGGCATCAGGGCCATGGCCCGCAGAGACTCCACAAGCCCCTGTCGGGCCTCGCCCTCCGGGCACAGGATGAACGCCACCCGGATCCCGGGGGACAGGCATTTGGCGAGGGTCGAGATCAGGAAGGTCCGGTCCGGGGCGAAGTGGGCAAGCGCCGGCCGGATCTCGGGATCAAGGCGCCAATAGGGATCGTCCTCCACGATCCAGACCCCGTATGCGCGGGCGAGGCGGGCCATCTGCTGTCGACGGGCCACCGGCAGTGTCGTGGCCACCGGATTCTGATGCGTCGGCATGAGATAGACCACCTTCGGCCGGACGCGGCGACACACCGCGTCGAAGGCGTCGGGCACGATGCCATCTGAATCGGACTCGCAGGTCAGGAGCCGCAGGCCCTGCTGACGGGCGGCGGCGATCAGACCGGGATAGGTCAGGGGCTCCACCACGACAGCATCACCGGGCCGGCAGCAGGCCGCCAGAATCGCCGACAGACCGGTCTGCGCGCCCGGACAGACGAGAACCCGGTCCCGGCTGATGCCGGGAACGATGGGCGTCAGCCACTCCGTCCCGACCGCCGACTGTCCGGCCGACCCGCCCACGGGATGGTAGGCCATCAACGCCGCCGTATCGCTGTGCTGCAGCACCCGCACCGTGCCCTGCTGCAGCAGGCTTGCCAGAGACACGCCCAGCGGCGTGGGCGGCAGGTTCATGCTGAGATCGATGACACCGGTATCCTCGGCCACACCACGGCCGCTGACGAACGTTCCCCGCCCTGTGGCCCCCTCCAGCAGGCCCTGGGCCTGGGCGGCCGTGTAGGCGCGGGTCACCGTGGTGAAGTTGACGCCCAGCAAGGCGGCCACCGTGCGCTGCGGCGGCAGCCGCTCGCCAGGTCGGAGATCACCGGCGCGGATGGCTTCGGCCAGCGCCTCGACAATGGCGAGATACCGGGGACCGGACGCTTCCCGCACGGGCACCAGCCAGGCTGGCAGGGTCTCGGAGTCCGTCATCCTTGCCTCGCAGACAGAAATTGCATACAATGCTATATATTATATGCATACAATTTATCATCCTATGGAGGTGGTTGCAATGGATCTGCCCGTCAGACTGCCGACGTCCCTGCGGGCCGGGATGATGTGCCGCTGCCCCCGGTGCAGCCAGGGGCCGCTGTTCAGTGGCTTCCTGGAGGTGGCGCCGTCCTGTGAAATCTGCGGCCTGGACTACGGCTTTGCCGACCCGGCGGACGGGCCGGCATTCTTCGTGATGACCGGGATCGGCATTCTGGTCATGGGCGGCTGGGCCTGGTGGGCGGTGGCGGTTCACCCGCCGGCCTGGCAGCAGTATCTGGCCATTCTCGTCGGCCTCCTCGGGGGATGTCTCGCCACCCTTCGACCGGTCAAGGCGTGGCTGATCGCGGAACAGTTCGTCCACAAGGCGGGGGAGGGGCACTGGATCAGCCTCGGCGGTCATGGCACCGGCGGCTTCGTGATCGACCGCCGAAATCCCCGTGGGCCGGGCAGGTCCTCGGCCGGTCGATGACACCAAGGCCCTGCCCGTCGCGTCTCCGCCGCCGGGACAAGGCTCAGTCGTCGCCGTCGGCCAGCAGCTGCTCGAGGAGGCGCTTGTCCAGC
>CAIQUG010000040.1 GCA_903874895.1 uncultured Caulobacterales bacterium
CATTCCAAACAATATCCAACTGCACTGAAAGACGATTGGCAGCGTTCAACGCTTCCAACTCGTTTCGAGTGTGGAGGCAAAGCACCACCCGCACCCTTCCAAACCGTTCCTGCAACGCTTTCGGAACACGTCTCACAAAATAGAAGACCCCACGTTTGATAAACAAACGTCTGGGAAAATGTTCTACCCGGTGTTCTACCCGCATGATTCAAGCATTCTGCCCACGATGAAAAACACGTTGCAGAACAGCGTTTTAGCTACGGTTTTGGGGGAGAAAGTTGGCGCACCCGACACGATTCGAACGTGTGA
The DNA here is from genome assembly GCA_903874895.1 of uncultured Caulobacterales bacterium. Lineage (GTDB taxonomy): Bacteria > Pseudomonadota > Alphaproteobacteria > Caulobacterales > Caulobacteraceae > CAIMFV01. Next base: position 310 of record CAIQUG010000040.1, read on the forward strand.
CCTTTGCCTTCGGAGGGCAACGCTCTATCCAGCTGAGCTACGGGTGCGTGGCGGTCACGCACGGGGCGCGTCGCTTTGAGGTGGCGGAACCTAACGGAAAGCGTCGGCCCCCTCAATAGGCTTTTCCGTGTGCGGCGTCCGTGGCGTCAGAAGGCCGTGGGGCTGACCGCCGTGGGGTCGTTGTAGGTGAGGGCCAGGAACACATCCTCGAGATCCGGTTCCTCGGTGGTCAGGTCCTTGATGCCTACGCCGGCCGCGCGGACCGCTTCCAGCACGTCCTCGATCCCGGTCTCGTCGGCCTTGAAGTTGATCACCAGCCGCCCGTCCGGGCGCAGACGGGCGTCGAAGGTCCCCAGGTCGGGGGCCGTGTCCAGGGCGACCTTCGGGGTGATGATGACGGCGCGACTGTCGAAGCGGCGGAGCAGGTCGCCCGTGGGCTCGCAGGCCACAACCTCGCCCCGGTTGATGATGGCGATGGTGTCGCAGAGCGCCTGGGCCTCTTCGAGGTAGTGGGTGGTCAGCACGATGGTCACGCCCTGATCGTTCAGGGCCTGGACATAGGTCCAGAGCTGGCGGCGCAGCTCCACGTCGACCCCGGCGGTGGGCTCGTCGAGGATCAGGACCGGCGGATTGTGCACCATGGCCTTGGCCACCATCAGGCGGCGTTTCATGCCGCCCGACAGCTGGCGGACATAGGCGTCGGCCTTGTCCCCGAGGCCCAGCGCCGCAAGGATCTCGTCGGTGCGACGCTCGGCCCTGGGCACGCCATAGAGGCCGGCCTGGGTGTTCATGCTCTCCCGCGGAGTGAAGAACACATCGGCGGCGATCTCCTGCGGCACCACGCCGATGGCGGCCCGGGCGCTGCGAGGCTGGGCGTCGATGTCCACCCCCCAGATCTTCACCTCGCCTTCGGTCTTGTTCACGAGCCCGGCAAGGATGTTGATGAAGGTGGACTTGCCCGCGCCGTTGGGGCCCAGCAGGCCGAAGATGGAGCCCCGCGGGATGGCAATGTCCACGCCCTTCAGCGCCGTCTTGGCCGGGCCGGTGCGGGAGGCGGGATAGGTCTTGACGAGGCCGCGGGCCTCGATCGCGAAGTCGGGCAGGGACATGGGTGCCTTTGGCTGGATCGACGAGTGAGGGAATCGACGAGTGACGGAATCGACAGGGGCCCGCGCTCGGCCAGCGGCAGGGTCGGCATCCGGGGGCACCGCATCCGGACGGCGGGAATCGCGCGGTGTTAATTGACGGGGCGACCCCCCTCGCGCATTAGGTAATGCTGATCCCGCGCCTTGCCAAGCTGAAGAGACCCGGCCCATGTCGACCGACCTTGTCGCTCCGTCCGAAAGCTCCATTCCGGCCCCGCCGGAGGTGATCGTCGTCTCCGGTCACAGGGTCGCCTGCGACGGCGGCGGCGGTGCGCTGGGCCATCCGCTGGTCTACATGGAGCTGGGCGAGAAGCCCTTCGTGGAGTGCGGCTACTGCGACCGACGATTCGTGCGGGCCGAGGGCGACGGGCACTGATCGCCCACCAGGCGGACACGTCCTCGCCACAGCCCGCCCCCTCGCCCGGCGTCCGTCCCGCCAGCCCCTGATCCCGCCGCCGTCCGGGTTTTCCGCGGTCGCGTCCTGACCCACGCCATTCCCTTCCCGAAGGAGATCCCCCATGACCGCCACCGATCGTCCCCCGGTGAAGAAAGTCGTCCTCGCCTATTCCGGCGGCCTCGATACCTCGATCATCCTCAAATGGCTTCAGACCGAGTATGGCGCGGAGGTGGTGACCTTTACCGCTGACCTCGGCCAGGGCGAGGAGCTGGAGCCTGCCCGGAAGAAGGCGCTGCTGCTGGGCATCAAGCCGGAGAACATCTTCATCGAGGACCTGCGGGAGGAATTCGTCCGCGACTTCGTCTTCCCGATGTTCCGTGCCAACACGGTCTATGAGGGCCAGTACCTGCTGGGCACCTCCATCGCCCGGCCGCTGATCGCCAAGACCCAGATCGACATCGCCCGCAAGGTGGGGGCTGACGCCGTCTGTCACGGGGCCACGGGGAAGGGCAACGACCAGGTCCGCTTCGAGCTGGGCTACTACGCCCTCGAACCGGACATCCACGTGATCGCGCCCTGGCGGGAGTGGGACTTCAAGAGCCGGGAGGCCCTGCTGGCCTTCGCCGAGGCGCACCAGATCCCCATCGCCAAGGACAAGCGCGGCGACGCCCCTTTCAGCGTGGACGCGAACCTCCTGCACTCCTCCTCCGAGGGCAAGGTGCTCGAGGACCCGGCCGTCGAGGCGCCCGAGTTCGTCCACATGCGCACGATCTCCCCGGAGGACGCGCCGGACAAGGCCACCGTGATCACCATCGATTACGAGCGCGGCGACCCGGTGGCCATCGACGGGGAGCGGCTGTCCCCCGCGGCCCTCCTGACCCGGCTGAACCAGCTGGGCCACGACAATGGCGTGGGTCGCCTCGACCTGGTCGAAAACCGCTTTGTCGGCATGAAGTCCCGGGGCGTGTACGAGACCCCGGGCGGCACGATCATGCTGGTGGCCCACCGCGGGATGGAGTCCATCACCCTGGACCGGGGGGCCATGCATTTGAAGGACGAGCTGATGCCCCGCTATGCCGGGCTGATCTACAACGGCTTCTGGTTCGCCCCGGAGCGGGAGATGTTGCAGGCCATGATCGACAAGAGCCAGGAGGCGGTGACCGGCCAGGTCCGGGTGAAGCTGTACAAGGGCAATGTCTCCGTGATCGGCCGAACCTCGCCCTATTCCCTGTATGACCAGGACCTGGTGACCTTCGAAGAGGGCGCGGTGGCCTATGACCAGCGGGACGCGGCGGGCTTCATCAAGCTGAATGCTCTGCGGCTGCGGGTCCTGGCCAACCGCAACCGTCGGGACGGCGTTTAACCTTAGGTAAATACAGAACATTCCAGCTGACATTTCAGCGAACATATGGATTTTTTTGTTGTTCGCGGATGATCACGGCCTATATCGCCAAGTCATGATGCATTGATCTGCATCAAGATTTGGTGGGGTCTGAAATGTATCGTGTCCTGTTCCTGGCGACGTCGATCGCTGCACTTTCGGTGGCGGCATCGGCTGCCGAAACCCCCGCGACCACGGTGGAGGCCGTGACGGTGCAGGCCCGGGATCCCGCCGGCCTGCTGGAGCGTCAGCCCGACGCCACGGTGTTCGGCCTCGACAAGGCGCTTCTGGACACCGGCCGCCAGGCGAGCTTCGCCAGCGCCGAGACCCTGCAGCGCTATGGCGTGCAGAGCATCAACGATCTCGTCGCCGTGGCACCGGGGGCCTTCACGGACAGCTATTACGGCGTCGCCGGGGCCCTGAACCTGCGCGGCACCCTGGCCGAGACCTATTTCCGCGGCTTCAAGCGGATCGAGAACCGGGGCACCTATCCCACGCCGCTCGGGGCCGCGGACCGGATCGAGGTGGTGCGCGGCCCGGCCACGCCGGCCATGGGGCCCGGCAAGGTCGGCGGGTTCCTCAACTTCACGCCGAAGACGGCCCGCCGGGAGCGCGGCTTCCTCGACCGGCCGACCGGTGACGTGGAGATCGAAGGCGGCAGCTATGGTCACCAGCGCCTGACCGCCGACCTGGGCGCACCGGTGAAGCTGGGCACGGCAGAGGGCGGCGTGTTCGCCTATGCCGAGGTGGACGACAGCCACAGCTACTATCACGGCATCTATCCCCGCCACCAGCTGGGCCAGCTGTCGGCGGACCTGGACCTCGGCGACGGCTGGAGCACCGCCTTCGGGGGCATGGTCTACCATTCCGACGGCAATGTGCAGACGCCGGGCTGGAACCGCGTCACCCCGTCCCTGATCAACAGCAGCCAGTACCAGGCCGGGCGCAATACCGCCCTGGTGGACTCGAACGGCGATGGCCGCCTCGGCCATGCAGAGGCCGATGCGGGCGCCTCTCCGGGCGCCGGATTGATCACCGCCTATTTCGGCTTCACGCCTGCCACCGATCCCCGCTTCAAGCTGACCAGCGGCGTCCGGACCGTGACGCTCAGCCCCCGCACGGTGTTCGTCAGCCCGGCAGACTTCTCCCGCACCGACACCACCACCCTCTACTGGGACCTGAACAAGACCCTGGGGGAGGGGCAGGCCCTGAAGCTGCAGCTGTTCTACGACGACCTGAAGAACAAGCGCTTCGTCTCCTACGGCTTCCCGGCGGACTATGACGCCCGGGTGGTCGAGGGGCGGCTGGGCTGGACCGTGGCCCGGACCTATGGGGAGGTGAAGACCGAGACCCTGCTGGGTGCGGGCCTGCGGGCCTATGGCGGCCAGCAGAAGGAAAGCTTCAATGGCGGCTACCTGTCCCTTGACCGGCGGGACCTGAGCCAGGGGCCCAGCGCCACGGACATCTTCGCCGATCCGTTCCATGATGCCACCGTGCCGTGGGAGACCCGGGTGGTCAGCCGCTGGCGGGACGCAGGTCTGTTCGGCGTCACCGACATCCGCTGGCGCAGCCTCGATCTGACGGTGGGCGGTCGCTACGATGACTTCCACGTGGTCAGCCGGGACGACGGGACCCTGGTCTTCGGGGCCGCCGCCGGGCGCAGCTATCGCAAGGACAAGGGCGACGGCAGCTATTCGGCCACCCTCACCTGGCACGCGCCGATGGGCCTGATGCCCTATGTCACCACCGCGCGCACGGCATCGCTGGAGCTCGGACAGGCCGGCGGCGTCGCCCCGTCCCTGGTGGGCGGGACCAACTGGCTCACCGCCTCGACGCTCAGCGAGGCCGGGGTGAAGCTCCGCGCCTTTGATGACAGCCTGACCGGGTCCTTCGGCGTCTATCGGCAGACCCGCACCCGGCTGGAGCAGGGCAATGCCGTGACGGGCACCAAGGGGCAGGGGGTGGAGCTGGAACTGCGCTGGCTCGCCACCCGCAATCTCAGCTTCACCTTTGCCGGCAACCTGCAGCGCACCACCGTGCTGGGGCCGGACAACGGCTTCATCGTGATTCCCCCGGCGGCGGTGGGGGTGAGCGGCATCAACGGCTACGGTGGAGCCTATGCGGTCTATTCCGTGGCCCAGCTGCGGCCGGGCAACTATGACCAGAGCCTGATCCCGCACGCGGTGACCAGCCTCTATGCCGTCTACACCACCGACCGGGCGAGCTGGGGCCGGGCCGGGGCCACGCTCGGGGCCACGTCCGTGTCGCGGACGGCCTCGATCCTGCCCGGCGGGTTCGTGCTGCCCGCCTATGTCACGGTGAACGCCTCGGGCTTTGTCGAGCATGGCCCGTGGCGGGTGTCTGCCAATATCGACAATCTGGCGGACGAGCGGTTCTTCACCCCCGTGGCCGACGTCTATGCCAATGTGGCGGCGCTGCCGGGCGTCGGGCGGACCTGGCGGATCGCCCTGAAGCGGAGCTACTGACCTCTGCCGCTCAGGCGAACAGGTCGCCGGGGCGGTGGGTCGGGGGCGTGGCCGCGGACTTCCGGCTGAGCAGGAACAGGGCCGACTCCGACCGCCAGTTCTCCATCGCCGACTGGCAGTTGATCGATCGCGCCGGCGCGGTGGCGGACACGGCGGACGAGGCCTCGATCCGCAGGTTCAGTTCGGCGCAGAGCTCCGTGAAGTCCCGCAGGGTGCACAGATGGATGTTGGGGGTCTCGTACCAGGGGATGGGCAGGGACCGTGTGTCGGGCATGCGGCCGGTGGTCACAAGGCTCATCCGCACTCGCCAGTGGCCGAAGTTCGGAAAGGACACGATCGCCCGCTCCGCCAGGCGCAGCAGGTTCGACAGCACCTCCTTCGGGGCCCGCACGGCCTGAAGGGTCTGGGACAGGATGGCATAATCGAAGCTCATGGGCGGATATTCCGCCAGATCCCGGTCCGCGTCTCCCTGGATGACGGCCAGCCCCTTGGCGAGGCAGGCGCTCACCCCTTCGGCTCCGATCTCGATCCCGCGCCCGTCGATCTGCTTTTCATCGCGGAGCAGCTGCAGCAGCTCGCCGGAGCCGCAGCCCACGTCCAGCACCCGGGCACCGGGGCGGACAAGGCGCACGATTTCGCGGAAGTCTTCCCGGTCGGCGGCGTATAGCGGCTGGACCATCTGGTGCCCGTTCCCCGTGTGCATCTGAGCGCTTGGGCGATTCGACCCGGACGTCAAAGGCCGCGGGCCGCGCCGGCCGCGTCGAGGAAGCCGTTGAGGGCGTCGCGCATCACCGGTTCGTCGAGCAGAAAGGCGTCGTGGCCCTTGTCGCTCTCGATCTCCACGAAGCTCGCCCTCGCCCCTGCGGCGTTCAGGGCCCTCACGATGACCCGGCTCTCGCTGGTGGGATAGAGCCAGTCGGAGCTGAACGACAGGACGCAGAACCGGACGTCCGCCGCCGGGCTGAGCGCGTCCGCCAGCCGCCCGCCCGCCGATTGCGCCAGGTCGAAATAGTCCAGCGCCCGGGTGATGTAGAGGTAGGAATTGGCGTCGAACCGGTCGACGAAGGCGGCACCCTGGTGGCGCAGATAACTCTCCACCTGGAAGTCGGCGTCAAAGCCCCAGGACAGGCCGTCCCGCTGCAGCTCCCGGCCGAACTTCCGCTGCAGGGCCGGCTCGGACAGATAGGTGATGTGCGCGGCCATGCGCGCGACGGCCAGGCCCTTTTCCGGGCGGACGCCGAGCTTGGCATAGTCGCCCCCGCGCCAGTCGGGGTCGGCCATGATCGCCTGACGCCCCACCTCGTGGAAGGCGATGTTCTGTGCCGAGTGGCGCGGCGCCGTGGCCAGCAGCACGCAGGCATACATCCGGTCGGGATAGGCTCTGGCCCATTCCAGCGCCTGCATCCCGCCCATGGACCCGCCGGCGACGCAGAACAGGGTCTCCACGCCCAGCTGGCTGATCAGCATGGCCTGGGCGCGGGCCATGTCGGCGATGGTGATCACCGGAAAGGACAGGCCCCAGGGCTCCCCCGTGTCCGGATCGATGGACGAGGGGCCGGTGGACCCCATGCATCCCCCCAGCACATTGGTGCTGATGATGAAGTACCGGTCCGTGTCGAAGGTCCGACCGGGGCCGACCATCACCGGCCACCAGCCCGGTCGCCCCGTGGTGGGGTTGGTGGAGGCCACATACTGGTCACCGGTCAGGGCGTGGCAGATCAGCACGGCATTGCTGCGGTCCGCATTCAGGTGACCGTAGGTGCAATAGGCGATGTCCACCTCGCGCAGCATCTGGCCGCTGTCGAGGCGCAGGGGCTGGTTCAGGCGCAGCACACCTTCGGTCTGGTCCGGACGGGGAGAACTGAGGACGGTCATGGGGCGGTTAGGCGTCAAACGCCGACCGTCTGTCAATATGTGTGCCTGTATCGGCGGCACAGCCTGAGGCGGATTGCCGCAGGCCCCCGACAACAAGTTTAAAAAGTCTGAATCATTCTTGCGTTTCACCGGGCTCTCACGGCAGTCTCCGCCCGGTCTGGCGTTCCGTTTTCCCGTGCGCTCCGCCGACCGGCGAACCGGCTCGGAAGCGTGCAAACAGTCTGTGTAAAGGGTCGATGCTGTCTCGCACCTCCCCTCCCGGCCGGTCCCGGCTCCTGTCCACGCTGTTCACGGTCGCAGCGATCGTGAGCGCGGCCGCCATCGGTGGCACCGCGGGCTGGATGCTGCCCGCCGGCCCGGACCCGAGGCCGGTGGCACCGCCGGTCCCGTCCGCGTCGGAACTCGCTGGCCTTCAGCACGCCGGCTTCCGCCCCGCGGACCATGCCCCGATGGCGATAACCGGAGAGATCAAGCCC
>CAIQUG010000041.1 GCA_903874895.1 uncultured Caulobacterales bacterium
ATGTCGAGGACATCGGCTCCTGCGGCAGCGAGTTCCAGCGCGGCTTCGACGGCGGCCGCGGATGCGAAGTGGCGGCCGCCGTCTGAAAAGCTGTCCGGCGTGACATTGACGATGCCCATGACCAGCGGCCGCGCCCGCGCAGGATCCGCCGACCGCTGTTCCAGCGTCACCATGCAGCCGCCCTGCTGGTCAGAGGGACAGACGTCAGGCGGGTTCCGGAGCCGGACCGCCCGCCAGGCCGCCCGGGGGCAGGCTCGGCGTGGGGTGGGTGAGGGGAACGCTGACGCTGGCGGACGGGGGACGACGGTCCTCCGGGTTTTCCCGCACGGGCGGGATGCCCTTCAGCACGTTGATGATCTCGTCCCCGGACAGGGTCTCGAACTCCAGCAGGGCCTTGGCCAGGGCGTGCAGGTCGTCCAGCCGCTCCGTCAGGATGCGACGGGCCTCGTCATAGCCGTCCTGCACCAGCCGGCGGACTTCGCCGTCGATCTTGCGGGCGGTCTCTTCCGAGACGTTCTGCTGGCGGCCGACGCTCATGCCCAGGAACACCTCGTCCTGGTTCTCGCCATAGGCCACGACGCCCAGCTCCTCGGAGAAGCCCCAGCGGGTCACCATCATCCGGGCCAGGCGGGTGGCCTGCTCGATGTCGGACGAGGCACCGGAGGTCACGTTGTCCTTGCCGAAGATGATCTCTTCCGCCACCCGGCCGCCCATCATGATGGTCAGGCGGGAGGTCATCTGCTGGAACTTCATGGAATAGCGGTCGCCTTCCGGCAGCTGCATGACCATGCCCAGCGCCCGGCCCCGGGGGATGATGGTGGCCTTGTGCACCGGATCGGTGGAGGGCACGGTCAGGGCCAGGATGGCGTGGCCGCCCTCGTGATAGGCCGTCAGCTTCTTCTCTTCCTCGCTCATGGCCATGGACTTGCGCTCCGCGCCCATCATGACCTTGTCCTTGGCGTCCTCGAAGTCGGACATGCCCACCATCCGGCGGTTGCGCCGGGCGGCCATCAGGGCGGCCTCGTTCACCAGATTGGCGAGGTCGGCACCGGAGAAGCCGGGGGTGCCGCGGGCGAGCGTGCGGACATCCACGTCCGGGGCGAGGGGCACGTTGCGCATGTGCACGCGCAGGATCTTCTCCCGTCCGCCCACATCCGGGTTCGGCACCACGATCTGCCGGTCGAAGCGGCCGGGACGCAGGAGCGCCGGGTCCAGCACGTCGGGGCGGTTGGTGGCGGCCACCAGGATGATGCCCTCGTTGGCCTCGAAGCCGTCCATCTCCACCAGCAGCTGGTTCAGGGTCTGCTCGCGCTCGTCATTGCCGCCGCCGAGACCGGCGCCGCGATGACGGCCCACGGCGTCGATTTCATCGATGAAGATGATGCAGGGAGCGTTCTTCTTGGCCTGTTCGAACATGTCGCGGACGCGGCTGGCACCCACGCCGACGAACATTTCCACGAAGTCGGAACCGGAGATGGTGAAGAAGGGCACGCCGGCCTCACCGGCGATGGCGCGGGCCAGCAGAGTCTTGCCGGTGCCGGGAGGGCCGATCAGAAGCGCACCCTTGGGGATCTTGCCGCCCAGGCGCTGGAACTTGCCCGGATCCTTCAGGAAATCGACGATCTCCTGCAGCTCTTCCTTGGCCTCGTCCACGCCGGCGACGTCCTCGAAGGTCACGCGGTTCTTGTTCTCGGTGAGCAGGCGGGCCTTGGACTTGCCGAAGCCCATGGCCCCTTTGCCCGCGCCCTGCATCTGGCGCATGAAGATCACCCAGGCGCCGACCAGAAGGATCACCGGCAGGAGGTTCACCAGGAGGCTCACCCAGGTGCTGGACTGGGCCGACTGGACCTTGATGTTGGCCTTCTGGGCCTCGAGGCGCTTCAGCAGCTCCTCCTGGCTGGTGGGGGTGGTGGCGGCGTAGATGCGGTTCTGCCCGTCGGTGGCTGACGCGGTGTCGCCCCGCAGGGTGACCGCCTTGATCTCGCCCTGGTCGATCTTCTGAAGCAGCTGGGAATAGCTGATCTCGTTCGAGGTCTGGGTCTTGGAGCCCGGATAGATGACCGTGTACAGCGCGATGAGCACTGCGATCACCACGCCCCAGATCGCGAGATTGCGAACAGTCATGCGAACGCCTTTTTGGCCTGCTGGACCGGTGAATGGCCACCGACCCTGTGAAAACGAAGACGAAACCGTCTGTCCTCAACAACATAGGGGCCCTTTTCGCCCGGCGCCATGCACAACCGGTAAAACCTGCGCGAGGCGGCGACGGATTCACCGGTCACGGACGATCCCTCAGGCGGCCCACCACTCCCTCTGATCCCGCCGGACGACCCGCCGCGCGACGCGGGCCGTCAGCAGGCCGGACAGTCCGGCGGGGGCCAGCAAGGCCTCCAGCGCCTGCTGCTCGGTCGGTGCGAGCCCGTCTGCGGCGTCCTGTACCCGCTGCAACAGCCAGATCCGGTAGGGCATGACCATCACCGTCAGATCCAGACCGCGCCAGGGGAAGGTCATCCGGCCCACGGACCGGTCCATCGGCCCGGCCAGCCGGTCGGCCGGTTGCTCGGGAAGCCAGGCATTGAGCCAGCCCACCATCGCGTCCACCTCCGGAAGATAGTCCTCGGCGACGAAGGCCAGCAGGGCGGCAAGGGTCGGCGAGGACAGCGCGGTCCCCACGGGCGGTGACTGGGCCAGGAATTCCGGGGCATCATCGTCCCGGGTGGTCATCCGCTCCACCCAGCGCCAGACGTGAAGGGCCCGCTGCTTCATCAGCATCGACGGGTGGGGGTCCCGGCTGAGGTGGGCGTGCAGCGGCGCGATCAGGCCATAGTCGCCGATCGTGGGGCTGTCGCCGAGCAGATAGGGATAGACGGCGAAATGGGCGTCGAGGCGGTCAAGCAGATCCAGATAGCTCGCCTCCACCTGGGCGAAACTGTCCGGGGTCACGCCGAAGCCTGCGGCCGCCTTGCGCATCAGGCCGCTGGACCGTGCAAAGACCCCGGCGCGGGTCTCGGCATCGGCTCCGGGGAACAGGGCATTGACGAAGTCGCGCTCGAGGAACGGCAGGTTGTCCCCGTCGAAGTTCCAGCGATAGTGCATGGCCGGGCGCAGCAGGCCCTCGCCGCCGAACAGTTCGAAGATCAGGCTGACCACCTTCGCCACCGGTTCGGTGGGATAGGCGGAACGGGTGGCGAGGCCTGTCTGCTCCACATGGTCGATGATGTCGGTACCGTCCTGGACGATCTCTCCGGACGGGGTCTGCAGCACCGGAATGATCCAGCGGCCGGTGACGGGCACGATCTCGGTGGTGAACCGGCGGTCTCCGGGGGCTCGCTCCTCCAGGGGCAACCCCTGCTTGCGAAGATAGCTTCGGGCCTTGGCCGTGTAGAGCGATCCGGGCATGCCGTAGAGAATCCAGTGCGTCATCGCCGCCCTCTTCCGTTGTTCGACCTCTGGAGAGCGTTTCTGCACCCCTTGTGTCAATAGGCGGGCATGCTCCGCCGGGGCCGACAGGTGCTGGCGTCGGACGCCCGGCCCCTGTATCAGCACAGCACCACCGAGCCAGCGGAGACCCTCGTGAAGACCATCCTCGTCACCGGCGGCGCCGGATACGTCGGCAGCCATTGTTGCAAGGCCTTCGCCCAGGCCGGCTACCGGGTCGTGGTTTTCGACAATCTGTATCGCGGCTGGCGGGACCTGGTGCAGTGGGGCGACCTGATCGAGGGAGACCTCCTGGACGCGGACGCCGTCGGCAGGGCGATGGCTGCGGTGAAGCCCGACGTGGTGGCCCACTTCGCGGCCCTGACCTATGTGGGCGAGAGCGTCAGCGATCCCGGCCGCTACTACGCCAACAACTCCCTCGGCGCCTTCAACGTGCTGGAGGCCATGCGCGCCAACGGCTGCTCGAAATTCATCTTCTCGTCGACGGCGGCCACCTATGGCGTGCCGAAGATCGTGCCGATCCCCGAGGATCACCCCCAGTGGCCGATCAATCCCTATGGCTGGTCCAAGCTGATGGTGGAACGGATGCTGGCGGACTATGCCACGGCCTATGGCTTCACCTTCGCGGCCCTGCGCTATTTCAACGCCGCGGGCGCCGACCCGGACGGCGACACGGGTGAGCGGCACGAGCCGGAGACCCACGTGATCCCGCTCGCCATCGAGGGGTCCCTGCGGGACGACTACCGCTTCACCATCTTCGGGGACGATTTCGATACCCGGGACGGCACCTGCGTCCGCGACTATGTGCACGTGACCGATCTGGGGCAGGCCCACCGGCTCGCGGCGGAGCACCTCCTGGCCGGTGGTGCGGGCGGGTTCTTCAACCTCGGCACCGGCGAGGGTGCCACAGTGAAGGAGATCGCCGATGCGATCGAACGGATCACGGGCCGCAAGCTGCCCCGGACCATCGGCCCCCGCCGGGCGGGGGATCCACCCGTCCTGATCGCCTCCAACACCCGGGCGCGGGAGATCCTCGGCTGGACGCCCACCCATTCCTCCATCGACGAGATCGTCGCCACCGCCAACGCCTGGCGGCTGAAGGAAGGGGATCGCCGGGCGTAGGCTGCCCCCTAGCTGTCCGGCGTGTTCCGGGCCAGCTCGTCCAGCCAGGCCTGTGCGCCGGCATCCGACGGCATTCGCCAGTCCCCCCGGGGCGAGAGCGACCCGCCGGACGAGATCTTCGGACCGTTGGGCACCGCCGACCGCTTGAACTGGTTGGCGAAGAAGCGCTTCAGGAACAGGGCGAGCCACGCCTTGATGGTCGCCAGATCATAGGCCCGGCGGGCGGCATCCGGCGTGTTGGCGGGCCAGTTCCCCGCCCCGGCGTCTCCCCAGGCCTGCAGGGCCAGATAGGCAATGCGGGACGGTGCGAAGCCGTAGCGGGACAGGTAGAACAGGTTGAAGTCCTGCAGGGCGTAGGGCCCGACGAAGCTCTCCGTCGACTGAACGGCTCCATCAGCCCCTGCTGGAACGAGCTCCGGCGAGATTTCCGTGGCAAGGATCGCGTGCAGGACCTGCGTCACCTCGTCCGAAACCTCCTTCGAGGCGGCGACGAACCGGATCAGGTGCTGGATCAGCGTCTTGGAGACCGAGGCATTGGGGTTGTAGTGGGACATGTGGTCACCCACGCCGTAGGTGCACCAGCCCAGTCCCAGCTCCGACAGGTCGCCTGTGCCGACCACCAGCGCCCCGGCCTGATTGGCGAGGCGGAACAGATAATCGGTGCGAAGGCCCGCCTGCACGTTCTCGAAGGTCACGTCATAGACCGGCTCGCCCCGGCCCGCCGGGTGGCCGAGATCGGCCAGCATCTGGTTGGCGGCGGGACGGATGTCGATCTCCGCGGCCGTCACGCCCAGACTGCGCATGAGGGCCCAGGCATTGCTGCGGGTGCCGTCGGACGTGGCGAAACCCGGCAGGGTGTAGGCCAGCACATGGCTGCGCGGCAGTCCCAGCTGATCCATCACCCGGGCGGCAACGATCAGGGCCTGGGTGGAGTCGAGGCCGCCGGACACGCCGATCACCAGCTTCTGCAGACCGGTCGAACGCAGCCGCTGGGCCAGGCCCTGGACCTGGATCTGGTAGGCCTCGGCGCAGTCCTCCGCCAGCCGGGCGGGATCGGCGGGAACGTAGGGGAACCGCTCGACCTGACGCAGCAGGGGCTGCGGCCCGGCGGGGGGCAGGATTTCCAGTTCCAGGCGTCGGAAGCTGTCGGCGGCGTCGGGGCTTTCGCCAAAGGCCCGGGTGCGGATTCGCTCCGCGCGCAACAGGGCCAGGTCCACGTCCGCCAGCGCCATCGTCGGCGAGGACGAGAACCGGGCGGTTTCCGCCAGTTCCCGGCCGTTCTCGAAGATCACCCCGTGCCCGTCCCAGGCGAGGTCAGTGGTGGACTCCCCCGGACCGGCGGCGGAATAGGCGTAGGCCGCAAAGCAGCGCATCGACTGGGCGGCGCACAGGGTCCGTCGGGCCTGGGCCTTGCCGATGACGATGTTGCTGGCCGACAGGTTCAGAAGCACCTCCGCGCCGCTGACGGCGGCCAGGGTGGACGGGGGCTCCGGCGCCCAGACGTCCTCGCAGATCTCCACATGAAAGGTCACGTCGATCAGGCCGGTGCTGCGGAACAACAGGTCGGTGCCGAAGGGGACCTGCTCGCCGGCGATCTCGATCTCGCCGGTGGTCTCGTGGCCCGGCGTGAACCAGCGCGGTTCGTAGAATTCCCGGTAGTTGGGCAGGTAGCTCTTGGGCACGGCCCCGACCAGCCGTCCGGCGTGGATCACCACCCCGCAATTGTAGAGCCGGCCGCGGCGGCGCAGCGGCGCACCGACGACAAAGGCGGGCGTCAGGCCGCCGCTGTCCCGGGCGAGATCGGCCAGCGCCGCCTCCACCGCGTCGAGCAGAACGGTCTGGTGGTGCAGGTCGTCGATGGCATAGGCGCTGATCCCCAGCTCCGGAAAGACCAGCAGGCTGGCCCCCTCGGCATCGGCCTCCCGCACCTGGGCCAGGATGGCGGCGGCATTGAAGGCGGGATCCGCCGGGCGGACCGCGGGCGTGCAGACACCCAAGCGCACGAAGTCGTGGGCAAAGGGCGAATGGAACGGAGGCGCGGCCGGCTGGGTCATGGTCTCGGGATCCTCATCCGGGCCTCATAACATGCCGCAGCCTTACGGTCTGCTAAGACGGGTGGCGCGGATCAACCCAGGCGCGCCTTCACCGCCCGGGCAAGGTCGGCGGCAGTGATGCCGAAGTGGGGATAGAGCTTCTCTGCCGGAGCGGAGGCCCCGAAGCCGGACATGCCCACGAAGATCCCGTCCTCGCCGATCAGGGCGTCCCATCCCTGGCGCACACCCGCTTCCACGGCGGCGCGGACGGGGGCGTCACCGATGACGGACTTGCGATAGGCGGCGGACTGGGAGGCGAACAGCTCGAAGGACGGCACCGACACCACCCGGGTGGCGATCCCGTCTGCCTGCAGCAGGGCCTGGGCCGCCAGCGCGAGGGCCAGTTCCGTGCCCGTCCCGAACAGGGTGGCGCGGGCCTTGCCGTCGGCGGCCGAGACCTCGTAGGCCCCGCGGGCGGACAGGGGCTCGGCGGCGGGTGTCGTGCGCGCCGCCGTGGTCTTCTGCCGCGACAGGACCATGACCGAGGGGCGGGTCTTCTGGTTCAGGGCCAGCTTCCAGCATTCCGCCGTTTCCACGGCGTCCGCCGGACGGAACACCGTCAGGTTCGGAATGGCCCGCAGGCTGGCCACATGCTCCACCGGCTGGTGCGTCGGGCCGTCCTCGCCCACCCCGATGCTGTCATGGGTCATGACATGCACCACCCGCAGGCCCATGAGGGCGGACAGGCGGATGGCCGGGCGGCTGTAGTCCGAGAAGACCAGGAACGTGCCGGCATAGGGGATCACGCCCCCATGCAGGGCCATGCCGTTCATGGCGGCAGCCATGCCGTGCTCGCGCACGCCGTAATAGACGTAGCGACCGGCATAGTCGGGGCCGTCGAAGCCCGTCATGCCCGGCGTCAGGGTGTTCACCGAGCCGGTGAGGTCCGCCGATCCGCCGATCAGTTCCGGAACCGACGGGGTGAGGGCCGCCAGAGCCGCGCCGGAGAAGACGCGGGTGGCATTGGCGGGCTTGTCCGCCGTCATCTTGGCGATGTGGGCGTCCAGCGCGGCGAAGGCGTCGGCGGGCAGGTCGCCCTTGATCACCGCCCGGGTGAAGTCCGCGCCCTTGGGCGAGGCGGCCAGACGCTCCGTCCAGGTCTTGCGCAGCTTGGCCCCCCGGCGGCCGACGGTGCGCCAGGCCCGGCTGATGTCTTCGGGAATCTCGAAGGGGGCAGCGGTCCAACCCAGTTCGGCCCGGGTGGCAGCCACCGCGTCGGCACCCAGCACCCCGTGGGACTTGTAGTTTCCGGCCATCGCCCCGGCCCCCCGGCCGATCTGCGTCTTCGCGGCGATCAGGGTCGGGCGATCCTGCTTCATCGCCCAGGCGAGGGCCCGGCGGATCTGGCCGTGGTCGTGGCCGTCAATGGCCTTCACCGCCCAGCCGGCGGCCTTGAAGCGCGCGATCTGGTCACCGCTTTCCGACAGGCTGACCACCCCGTCGATGGTGGCGTTGTTGTCGTCCCATATGACGGTGAGGCGGTTCAATTTCAGCCGGGCGGCGAGGCTGATCGCCTCGTGGCTGACCCCCTCCATGAGGCAGCCGTCACCCGCCAGCACCCAGGTCCGGTGATCCACCAGATCATCGCCGTAGCGGGCATTCAGGCTGCGTTCGGCCATGGCCATGCCCACGGCGGTGGCCAGGCCCTGGCCCAGGGGACCAGTGGTCGTCTCCACGCCAGGTGTGTGACCATATTCAGGGTGGCCCGGCGTGTTGGAGCCCAGCTGCCGGAAGTTGCGGATCTGGTCCATGGTCACGCCCTTGACCCCGGTCAGATGCAGCAGGGAATAGATCAGCATCGATCCGTGGCCGGCGGACAGCACGAACCGGTCGCGATCCGCCCAGTCCGGTGCCTTGGCGTCGAACTTCAGGAACCGGCTCCAGAGCACGGTCGCCACGTCCGCAAGGCCCATGGGTGCCCCCGCGTGGCCGGAATTGGCATGGCTCACCGCATCGACGGACAGGACGCGGATGGCGTCGGCCATGCGCAGGGCGAGCGGTCGGGCGGTATCGGTCATGGGAATCCCTCGAAATCGAGGGCTGTTTGCCGCGCGGGGGCGGGCATAGCAAGAACAAGTTCCCGGATCCGTGCGGATCCGGCGTCCCTGCGGGCTCAGCGAGGGCTCGAGACGCGGTTCAGTGCAGGTTGAGGAGGTGCGTCACGGTCATGGCCAGCACGGCCCAGAAGCCACCGCAGGTCACCACGACGAAGCCCAGGGTCGCCGCCGGATGCCACTTGCCGTCGATCTCCATGGCGTCCGCGGAGAGGGCGTCGGGGATCAGGCTGTCCTGCAGGGCACGGGCGGGCGAGGGGTGTGCCCGGTCGTTGGCATCCGCAACCCGGGCCGTGGCCGTGCGGCGGACCGGCAGGCTGACCACCTGGTGGTCTTTGGGGCGGGGATGGGCCATGGGCGAAACTCCAAACTATGTCTGGAGGATAGGCGGCCAGGTTTAATGGTTGGTTTCAAAAAGTGAATATTAGAGCGGAAAATGGGAGCCCATTACCGATTTCAGGCGGCATGATCCTTAACAAAATCCGTGATTCATTTACCATGTCTTGTTGTGCGGATGCGAACTGCTCCCCCGGCGAATGCTGCGCCGCGGTAGATCAGCAGGGTGCGCGGCCAATGCTGAAGTAGCGGAACCCGAGGCGGGCCATGGCGTCGGTCTTGTAGATGTTGCGCAGGTCAATCAGCGTCGGTGACTTCATCAGACCCTTCACCCGCTCCAGATCCAGCGCCCGGAACTGATCCCACTCGGTGATGATCACCACGGCGTCCGCGCCTTCCACGGCTTCATAGGGACTGGCGGTGAACTGCACGTCCGGCAGCAGCTGGCGGGCCTCGTGCGCCTCGGGGTCGAAGGCGCGGACGGTCGCCCCCATGGCCTGCAGGGCCGGCACGATATCGAGGGACGGCGCATCGCGCATGTCGTCCGTGTTGGGCTTGAACGCGAGACCCAGAACCCCGATCGTCTTGCCGGCCAGGGAGCCGGGCAGCCCGTCGGCCCCGAAGGCGGCGGAGACCCGGGTGGCCATCGCCCGCTTGCGGGCGTCGTTGACGGCAACGGTGGTCTCGATCAGCCGCAGGGGGGCACCCGCCGACTGGGCCGTCCGGACGAGGGCCAGGGTGTCCTTGGGGAAGCAGGAGCCGCCATAGCCCGGCCCGGCGTTCAGGAACTTCGAACCGATCCGGTTGTCCAGGCCGATCCCCCGGGCCACCTGCTGCACGTCTGCGTCCAGACGCTCGCAGAGGTCCGCGATCTCGTTGATGAAGGTGATCTTCATGGCCAGGAAGGCGTTGGCTGCGTATTTGATCAGTTCCGAGGTCCGCCGCGAGGTGAACATCAGCGGGGCCTCGTTGAGGGACAGGGGCCGGTAGAGCTCCCGCATCACCTCTTCCGCCCGGGGATCGGACGTGCCGATGACCACCCGGTCCGGGCGCTTGAAGTCGGAGATCGCGGCCCCCTCCCGGAGAAATTCGGGATTGGAGACCACGGCGAAGTCCGCGTCCGGGCGCACCCGGCGGATGATCGCCTCGATCTCGTCCCCGGTGCCGACGGGAACCGTGGACTTGGTGACGACCACGGTGAAGCCCTGCATCAGCTGGGCGATTTCCTCGGCCGCGGCATAGACATAGCTGAGATCGGCATAGCCGTCGCCGCGGCGGGACGGGGTACCCACGGCGATGAAGACGGCATCGGCGTCGCGCACGGCCTCGGAGGCGTCCTCCTTGAAGAACAGGCGCCCAGCGGTCTTGTTGTCCTCCACCAGCCGGTCGAGGCCCGGCTCGTAGATCGGAATCTCGCCGCGGTTCAGGCGGTCGATCTTGCCGATATCCTTGTCGATGCAGGTCACCACATGGCCGAAGTCTGCAAAGCAGGCCCCGGACACCAGTCCCACATATCCGGATCCGATCATCGCAACGCGCATGGATGGCAACCTTCATTCCCGGGCGAGCCGCCCTGCTGTCGCTTACAACGGCAGCGCCGCCGGGTAAAATTCAAATCGAGCCTGCCGCCTCTTCCGGGCGTGGCGGCCCCGGCAGGAGGACGAAGGCGACCCCCCGCCTGTATGCAGGCGACCGCAGGGCGGGCCAATCTTGACGAACGGGCTGCAACTGATCATCGGTTTGGTCCCATGATCCTGACCCTGTCCTGCCAAGACCGCCCCGGCATTGTCGCCCGTATTTCCGGTGCCCTTTTCCGGAACAATGCCAACATCCTCGACGCGCAGCAGTACGACGACCTCGATACCGGACGCTTCTTCATGCGGGTGGTGCTCGACCCCGCCGGTTGCGACGAGGCGGCTCTGCGGGCGGAACTGGCGACCATCGGCGACGAGCTGGGGATGAAGTGGGCCCTGCGCAGCGGGACCGAGCGCCGCAAGGTGATGATCATGGCCTCGGCGGCCGATCACTGCCTGGCGGACCTGCTGTACCGCTGGCGCGGCGGCGAGCTGGAGATGGACATCGTCGCCATCGTCTCCAACCACCCGCGGGAGACCTACCGCAATCTCGACTTCTGGGACCTGCCCTTCCACCACCTGCCGGTGACCAAGGACACCAAGCTGGACCAGGAGGCGGCCCTGTGGGCCCTGATCCAGTCCACCGGGGCGGAGCTCGTGGTGCTGGCCCGCTACATGCAGGTCCTGTCGGACGGGCTGTCGGCCAAGCTGGCGGGGCGTTGCATCAATATCCACCACTCGTTCCTGCCGGGCTTCAAGGGGGCCAAGCCCTACCACCAGGCCCATGCCCGGGGGGTGAAGATCATCGGGGCCACCGCCCACTTCGTCACCGGCGACCTGGACGAGGGGCCGATCATCGAACAGGACGTGGAGCGGATCAGCCACAAGGACCGGGCCACCGATCTGGTGCGCAAGGGCCGGGACATCGAGCGGCTGGTGCTGGCCCGGGCGGTCCGCTTCGTACTCGAGGACCGGGTGCTGCTGAACGGCCACCGGACGGTGGTGTTCAAGGACTAGCGTGGCTTCAGGCCTCGCCGACAGCGTCCAGGATTGCCTCGCGGACCAGGTCCGGACGCTCCATCGGCAGGAAGTGGCTCGACCCTTCCACGACGGTCATCGTCGACCGGCGGTTACCCCGCAGGAACAGGCGTCCCCGACCGATCCGGCAGGTGGAGCCGGTCTCGGCACAGTAAAGATGCATCGGCGCGCGCACCCGTCCGGCCAGACCCCAGATGTTGTTGGCCATGGCGCAGAAGTTCGACGCCTCCCAGGCCGGGGCGCAGGCCAGTTCCACCTGTCCGTCGTCCCGCAGGCGGAAGCCGCCCGCTATGTAGTCGGCCAGGATCGTGTCCGGCCAGCCGCGGAACGCGCCCCGGCCGCGGTAGGCCGCCATCACCTCGGCCGCAGAGGGAAAAAGCGACCGCCGGGTCAGGGCCCGGGCGGCGAGCGGCATGGACCGGAACCGCTCGATCCCGCCCAGCGGCAAGAGTGCGCTCAGCATCTGCGGCAGGGTGACCACCACCGGGTCGAACAGGGCCAGGGACTTCACCCGGTCCGGTCGCAGGGCCGCGGCCATGATCGAGGCCGCGCCACCCATGGAATGTCCGGCCAGGGTCACCGGGGGGCCGCCCAGCTGGTCGAGCAGGGCGGCGAGGTCGTCCCGCAGGTCGTACCAGGAGGTCCGTCCGTCCGGATCGGCGGGCAGGGTCGAGGCCCCGTGACCCCGCTGGTCGATGACCAGGAGCCTCAGACCGGCGGCAAGGGGGGCGAGGATCGAGCGATAGG
>CAIQUG010000042.1 GCA_903874895.1 uncultured Caulobacterales bacterium
CCCCTGGATCGACGTCATCGCCCGGGGCGAGGGCGAGGAGATCATCATCAACATCGTGTCCGCCCTCGACCGCGGGCACTGGCTGGACGCCCGCGGCGAGATCAAGGGCCTGGCCTACCGGGACCAGGACCAGATCGTGGCCACCCCGTCGGCCCCCACGATCAAGAACCTGGACGGCATCTCCCCCGACTGGTCGGTCCTGGAATGGTCCAAGTACATCTACCTGCCCCTGAACACCCGGGTGGCCATCCCCAACATGGCGAGGGGCTGTCCGTTCACCTGCAGCTTCTGCTCCCAGTGGAAGTTCTGGCGGGACTACCGCATCCGCGACCCGAAGACGGTCGTGGACGAGATCGAGGGCCTGGTCCGCGACCACGATGTGGGCTTCTTCATCCTCGCCGACGAGGAACCGACCATCAACAAGCGCAAGTTCGTGCAGTTCTGCGAGGAACTGATCGACCGCGACCTGAACATCCTCTGGGGCATCAACACCCGCGTCACCGACATCCTGCGGGACGAGGCCCTGCTGCCCTTCTATCGCCGGGCGGGGCTGATCCATGTGTCCCTGGGCACCGAGGCCGCCGCCCAGCTGAAGCTGGACCGGTTCAACAAGGAAACCACCATCGCCGACAACAAGAAGGCGATCCAGCTGCTCCGCGACGCCGGCATCGTGGTCGAGGCCCAGTTCATCGTCGGCCTGGAGAACGAGACCCGCGAGACGCTGGAAGACACCTACCAGATGGCCCGGGACTGGAAGCCGGACCTGGCCAACTGGGCCATGTACACCCCCTGGCCCTTCTCCGACCTGTTCCAGGAGCTGGGGGACAAGGTGGAGGTATTCGACTACGACAAGTACAACTTCGTGACGCCGATCATGAAGCCGGACGCGATGGAGCGCTCCGAACTCCTCGACCGCGTCATGCACAACTATCGCCGGTTCTATTCGAGCAAGGCGCTGTTCTCGTATCCGTGGGCCGGCTCCGGGCAGCAGCGGCGCTACCTGCTGGGCTGCCTGAAGGCCTTCATGAAGGCGGGCTTCGAGCGGACCTTCTATGATCTGGGCCGGGTCAACTACTGGGGCCCGCAGTCGACGGGCAAGGTCGATTTCGGCTTTGACGGCAACCGCAAACGAGCCAGTGCACCGGGCGTGGAATGGAAGACCAGCCACAATCGCAAGCTCAGCGGCCCGAAGCAGGCCGAACTCATGGCCTGCGGTGGATCGACGGAACAGATGAGCGACGCGGAACCGAATGCCGCAAACCTGTCGGAGGCCTCGGCATGACACCCTCCCTGCCCCATCCGGCGCATCCCCTGGGCAAGATCGGCCCCAACGGCGTCACCCGGCTCATCGAGGCCCTGCGGGCCGTGGAGGGCGACAACATGGTCCGCCGGGTCTTCACGGGCGTCGGACTGGCCGCCCATGTGGAGACGCCCCCGGAGGAGATGGTCGACGAACGGGATGCGGAAGCCCTGCACGCGGCCCTGCGCGCCACCCTCGGGGACAAGCGCGCCCGGACCATCGGCTGGATCGCCGGCCAGCGCACCGCAGACTATCTGATCCACGCCCGGATCCCCCGCGCGGTGCAGGGGCTGATGAAGATCGCACCGGCCCTGCTGGCCAGCCGGCTGCTGACCACGGCCATGGCATCCCATGCCTGGACCTTTGCGGGCAGCGGTCGGTTCCGTACGGTGCACGGGCGGCGGACCGTACTGTCCATCGAGAACTGTCCCATGTGTCGCGGCCATCAGTCCTCCGAACCCCTGTGCGACTTCTATGCCAGTGCGTTCGAGCGGCTCTATGCCCGCCTTGTGCATCCCGCCGCCCGGGTGACGGAAACCGAATGCCAGGCCCGCGGGGACGCCGCCTGTCGTTTCACCGTGGACTGGCGAGGCTGACGCGGCCTGCCTGACACGTTTTCGGCATCTGAGCCTCTTCCGCTGTGATTTCTTAGGTTTCACCGGGGGAAGGCCCTATATCCCGCTTTCGTCGACAGCCAAACCTGGCGCGCCGCGCAGAAGAAGGCACGCCATGTCCCGGCTGATGGAATGGATCAACTCCCACTTCGTGGCGGAACGCGACGTGCGCGCGGCGGCCTGGGCCCTGGGCTCCCGGCACCGGGGCGAGGTCAGCCAGGGGGCGCGGGCGGAGATCGATCTGCCGAACAAGACTGCCGCGCAACGCACCCTCCTTCGTGCCGTGCTGCGAGGCGAGGCGCGCAAGGCCCGTGCGCCGCACCGCCGGCCGCAACCGGTCTCGCGGGTGCCGAAATGATCACCCTCACCGATGAGCAGCTCGCGGCGCTGCGCAACCTGGACCGCAAGCGCAATGGCGAGGACGTGGACTTCATCAACATCGCCGACGCCCGGGCCCTGACCGACGCGGGCTTTGCCGTCCGCCAGGCGAGCGGCTGGCGAATCAATGACCGGGGCGTGGCCCTGCTGCAGTCCCAGACCTCCGCCACGCCGGCCACCCCGGCCGGTGCGATCCCCATCAAGCTCATGAGGCCTTCCGATGAAGGAAAGTAAGGGCAAGCCCAAGAAGCCGGGCCCCGCAAAGACCAATGCGTCGAACCCGAGCATCAAGCTCCCGCCGCCGCGACCCGGCGCTCGACCGGCGGGCTGAGGTCGCGTCCAGCGACCGGACCGCGGCGAATGCGTTCCGAATTCCGCCCCGGCCAAAAAAAAACGCTGACGGAACCCGACCGGGACTCCGTCAGCGTTGATGTTCAGGGGCCGGGGCCGCGATCAATGCGCAAACCCCTGCCCCTTGTTGTTTCGTCGATCGCTTATTTCGGC
>CAIQUG010000043.1 GCA_903874895.1 uncultured Caulobacterales bacterium
CAATCCCAAGCCGGCCCAGTTCAGCCACAACACCCTGCTCGAGATCGCGTGGACCACCGTTCCCGTGATCATCCTGATGGTCATCGCCGTGTCGTCGTTCCAGCTGCTCTACCGTGAGCACGACATGCCCAAGCCGGACCTGACCCTGAAGGCCACGGGCAACCAGTGGTACTGGTCCTACGAATATCCCAAGGCCGCGGCCGGTGGCTTCAGCTTCGACTCCAACCCGTTGACCGAGGAACAGGCCAAGGCCAAGGGACTGCCCTTCAAGCTGGCCGTGAACAATCCGCTGGTCGTGCCTGCGGGCAAGACCGTGCAGGTGCTGGTCACCGGCGCAGACGTGCTGCACGCCTTCTTCATTCCGGCCTTCGGCGTCCAGTCCACCGCCGTTCCCGGCCGCGTGAACAGCGTTTGGTTCAAGGCCGAGAAGCCGGGCATCTATTACGGTCAGTGCAACGAACTGTGCGGCGTCCAGCATTACTTCATGCCGATCATGGTCGATGTCCGCAGCCCGGCCGACTATGAGGCCTGGGTCGCCACTCATGGCAAGCCGGCCGTCGCCGCGGCCCCTGCGGCCGCTGCACCGGCCGCCCCCGCTGCAACCTCGGCGTCCGCCGTTTCCCCTGCGGCTCCGGCCGCCGCCAAGCCTGCGACCACGCAGGGCTAAAGTAAAAGTCCAGAGGCAAGACACAGCATGGCTTCGTCCGCCCATACCGCTCACGCAGATGAGCACGATCACAAGCCGCCGTTCATCCAGCGGTGGCTGTTCTCGACCAATCACAAGGACATCGGCACCCTCTACATCCTGTTCGCCATCATGGCGGGGATCGTGGGCGGGGCCCTGTCCGGCCTGATCCGGTGGGAACTGGCCTATCCCGGCATCCAGCTGTTCAAGCCGGGTTCCTGGCTGGCGCAGCTCGGCATCATCGAGGCGAGCCCGCACGGCTACAATGCGGTGATCACCGCACACGGCCTGATCATGATCTTCTTCATGGTCATGCCCGCCATGATCGGCGGCTTCGGCAACTGGTTCGTGCCGCTGATGATCGGCGCGCCGGACATGGCCTTCCCGCGGATGAACAACATCTCCTTCTGGCTGCTGGTCGCCAGCTGGGTCATGCTCTGCATCTCGCTGGTGGTCGACGGGGGGCCCGGCAAGGGCTTCGGTGGCGGCTGGACGCTGTATGCGCCGCTGTCCAACGGCACCTATCACGCCGGCCCGGCGCTCGACTGCGCCATCCTGTCCATCCACCTGGCGGGTGCGAGCTCGATCCTCGGTGCCATCAACTTCATCACGACGATCTTCAACATGCGCGCGCCGGGCATGACCCTGCACCGCATGCCCCTGTTCGTCTGGTCGGTGCTGGTCACCGCCTTCCTGCTGCTCCTGTCCCTGCCGGTCCTGGCGGGTGCCATCACCATGCTTCTGACGGACCGGAACTTCGGTACGCACTTCTTCGATCCCGCCGGCGGCGGCGACCCGATGATGTTCCAGCACCTGTTCTGGTTCTTCGGGCACCCGGAAGTGTACATCCTGATCCTGCCCGGCTTCGGCATCATCAGCCACATCGTGTCCACCTTCTCGCGCAAGCCGGTGTTCGGTTATCTGGCCATGGCCTACGCCATGGTGGCGATCGGCTTCGTCGGCTTCGTCGTGTGGGCGCACCACATGTTCACCGTCGGCATGAACGTGAACCTGCAGGCCTACTTCGTGGCGGCGACCATGATCATCGCGGTGCCCACGGGCATCAAGATCTTCAGCTGGATCGCGACCATGTGGGGCGGTTCCATCGAGTTCAAGACGCCGATGCTGTTCGCCGTGGGCTTCATCTTCCTGTTCACCGTCGGCGGCGTGACCGGCGTGGTGCTGTCCAATGCGGGCATCGACTACGCCCTGCACGCCACCTACTACGTGGTCGCGCACTTCCACTACGTGCTGAGCCTCGGGGCGGTGTTCGCCATCTTCGCGGGCTTCTACTACTGGTTCGAGAAGATGTGGGGCGTGAAGTACAACGAGGTGCTGGGCGCGATCCACTTCTGGCTGATGTTCATCGGCGTGAACGTGATCTTCTTCCCGCAGCACTTCCTCGGGCTGCAGGGCATGCCCCGCCGCTATGTCGACTATCCCGACGCCTTCGCCTACTGGAACCTGATCTCGTCCTACGGGTACCTGATCATGCTGGCCGGCATGGTGGTGTTCTTCGTCCTGCTGGCCGAAGCCGCCATCCGTCGCCGCAAGGCCGAGGCCAATCCGTGGGGCGTGGGGGCCACGACGCTGGAATGGACCCTGTCCTCCCCGCCGCCGTTCCACCAGTTCAACGAGCTGCCGAAGATCAGCCCGATGGACCATCACTGATCCCGTCGACCGGCCGGTCCCTCCGGGGGCCGGTCGGACCGGCAGGTTTTCGAAGGCGCGGGGTCTCGTCGAGGGAGCCCGCGCCTTTCCTCATCCGGGGCGTGGCAACGCCTCACCCGCACAAGCCAAGGACGTCCGGATCGTGAGCCAGACCGCCCCCGCCCTCTCCACCGCGACCGATCCGGGGACCCAGGGCCCCGGATCCGGGCCGGACGCCGACTGGGCGAGGGGGACAACCACCCCGTCGGCCTGGCTGGATTACGTGATGCTGATGAAACCGCGGGTGATGTCGCTGGTGATCTTCACCGCCCTCACCGGTCTCGTCTGCGCCGACCGGCCGATCCACCCGCTGCTGGCGGGCATTGCCATCCTGTGCATCGCCATCGGGGCCGGGGCCAGCGGCGCGCTGAACATGGCCTACGAGGCGGATATCGATGCCCTGATGAAGCGCACCAAGAGCCGGCCCGTGCCCCGGGGTCGCGTGCGCCGGGGGGATGCTGCAGCCTTCGGCCTCGTGCTGTCGGCCTTTTCGGTGATGCTCATGGGCCTGGGCGTCGGCCTGCTGCCCGCCGGGATCCTGGCCTTCACCATCTTCTTCTACGCCGTCATCTACACCATGCTGCTCAAGCGCTGGACGCCGCAGAACATCGTCATCGGCGGTGCCGCCGGCGCGTTTCCGCCGCTGCTCGGCTGGGCCGCGGCCACGGGGGACGTATCCCTGAACGCCTGGCTGATGTTCGCGATCATCTTCCTGTGGACGCCGCCGCACTTCTGGGCCCTGTCCCTCTACACCGCCACCGACTATGCAGCCGCGGGCGTTCCGATGATGCCGGTGGTCAAGGGGCCGAAGTCCACCCGCCGGCAGATCCTGGCCTACAGCTTTATCCTCGTGCCGGTGGGCATCGCTCCGGCCCTGACGGGTCTGGGCGGGTCGCTTTATCTCGGCACCTCCGTCGCAGGGGGGCTGGTCTTCCTCGGTCTGGCGATCCGGCTGGCCTTCAGCCATGCCGGCGATGGCGAACCGGGGGCCACGGGCCTATATGCAGTGAAGCCCGGTGCCCGCGAGGCCCGGGATCTGTTCGCCTTCTCGATCTTCTATCTGTTCGCGCTGTTCGCGGCGCTGCTGGCAGAGCATGGCTGGAAGGCCCTGGGGCATTGATCCCGGGCTCGAGCCGCATCTGTCGCCGTCCAAGGAGTTCTCCATGTCCGACAATCCGCTGAAGCAGACCTCCGCTGACCCGTTCGCGGAGGGTCATGATGCGGCCCGTGCCCGCAAGATGCGGTCACTGGCCATTGCGGCGGCGCTTCTGGTGTTTGTCGGCCTCGTCTTTGCGGTCTCGATCCTGCGGCTGAGCGGTCATGGCCTTGCCAACTGACGTCCGCCGCCGTCGCCTGGTCGCCGGCGGGCTGGTGGTTCTGGTCTGCGGCATGGTCGGACTGGCCTATGCGTCCGTGCCCCTCTACCGGGCGTTCTGTGCGGCCACAGGCTTCAATGGCACGGCGCGCCGGGCGGAGAAGGCGATCTTCATCCCCATCGACCGCAAGCTGACCGTGCGCTTCGATACCAATGTCCGCGGGCTGCCGTGGGACTTCGAGCCGGAGCAGGCCACCAGCACCGTGCAGATCGGCAAGGCCGGGCTCGCCTATTTCCGGGTGAAGAACCGCAGCGACCATGCCATCCGCGCGCGGGCGGCCTACAACGTCGCGCCGGAAGCAGCGGCGGCCTATTTCATCAAGACCCAGTGCTTCTGCTTCAACGACCAGACCATCGCGGCGGGCCAGGAAGTGAGCTTCCCGGTGATCTATTACGTGGACCCGAAGTTCGCCAAGGACTCGAGCACGTCGGCCCTGACGGAGATCGTGCTGAGCTACACCTTCTATCCGACGCCGGAATCTGCCCCGGCGAGCCCGGCCGCCCGCAGTTAAACGCTGAAGCCTCTTGGCTTTGTGCGGATCCGGGGTCTATAGCGTAGGGGAATCGAGCCATCGGGAGGCGACGCCGCTGCGCGACCTTCCCGATGCATGTCACGGACGAAAGGTTATCAGCAGGTCATGGCCAGCGACGCTGTCAAACACGATTATCACCTCGTCAAGCCGAGCCCGTGGCCGCTGGTCGGTTCCATCTCGGCGACCGTCCTCGCCATCGGCCTGATCGTCGGCCTGAAGGGCCTCTTCGGTCTGCCGAAGGGGAACTGGATGGTGCTGGTGCTGGGCTTCCTCGGCGTCTTCTACACCATGTTCGGCTGGTGGTCGGACGTGATCAAGGAAGCCAAGGTCGGTGACCATACGCCGGTCGTGTCCATCGGCCTGCGCTACGGCATGATCCTGTTCATCGCCTCCGAAGTGATGTTCTTCGTGGCGTGGTTCTGGATCTTCTTCGAAATGGCCCTGTTCCACGGGGCCCGCACCCATTCGGCCATCGACGAGGTCCGCGCAGCCTGGGCCGTCTGGCCGCCCAAGGGCGTCGAGACCCTCGATCCCTGGCACTTCCCGCTGATCAACACGGTGATCCTGCTCACCTCCGGCACGTCGGTCACCTGGGCGCACCACGCGCTCCAGCATGGGGATCGCAAGTCGGCCCAGTGGGGCCTCCTGATCACGGTTCTCCTCGGCGCCCTGTTCACCTCGGTGCAGGCCTACGAGTACCGCGAGATCCTCTCCGAGAAGCTGTTCTTCAGCCCCGAGTCGGCCAATGCTGGCCTCTACGGATCGAGCTTCTTCCTCGCCACCGGCTTCCACGGCTTCCACGTCCTGATCGGCACCATCTTCCTGCTGTCCTGCCTGATCCGGCTATGGACGGGCGGCTTCACGCCGAAGAAGCACTTCGGCTTCGAGGCGGCCGCCTGGTACTGGCACTTCGTGGACGTGGTCTGGCTGTTCCTGTTCGCCTTCATCTATGTCGCGTTCCGCGGCACGCCGGCCGGCTGATCCGGGCATGGCCGGCGTCAACCCCTTTCTAGCGGGTCTGAACTGCCGGTGTCCGAACTGCGGTCGGGGCCCGCTGTTTTCCGGATATCTCCGGATCCGCGCGACCTGCGCCGACTGCGGCTTCAATCTGGCTCGGGCGGACTCCGGCGACGGCCCGGCGGTGTTCGTGGTGCTGATCTGCGGGGCGGTCTCCTGTTTCGGTCTGTTGTTCACCGAGGTCAGTTTCCACTGGCCGGTCTGGCTTGAGCTGACCCTCTGGATCCCCGCCGCCGTGCTTCTCTGCCTTGCCGCCCTGCGGCCGTTCAAGGGCGTGCTGGTGGCCATGCAGTTCCACAACAAGGCGTCGGAAGCGGGTGCCGGGAGCATCCAGGCACCGGAGCCCCCCCTTGGCGACTGACACCGTGCCGGCCTCGCCTGTCCTGAAGATCCGCTGGCTGCTGCACGTGGCCTTTGTCGTCGTGCTGGTCATCCTGTGCGCTCTGGGCACCTGGCAGGTGCGGCGCCTGGCCTGGAAGACCCAGCTGCTGGAGCGTATCCACCAGGCCCAGGTCGCGCCGCCGGAACCCTTGAGCGCCGTGCTCAACCGCCTGAGCGACCATGTGGACGTGGACTATGTCCGGGTGCAGTTCGACTGCCCCGGGCTGGAGCAGGGGGCGACCCTGCAGTCCTATGCGGTGCGGGACGATGGCCCGGGTCGGCGTCTCGTCACCGCCTGTCCGATCGAGGGGGGCGGCTATCGCTCCCTGCTGGTGGACCGGGGCTTCCTGAGCGGCGACCTGCCGAAGGCGTCGTCTCCGGCCCTGACCACGCCGGTGGTGGGGGTGCTTCGACGTCCGGACAAGCGCAGTGTCTTCACGCCGCCGCATCTGCACCGGGGCGACATCTGGTATTATCGGGACGTGATGGAAATGGCCGCCGAACTGGGCGCGCCCGCCCCGGCCCCGGTCATGCTGATGCTGGAGCGCCCAGCCCCGGCCAGCGGCAATCCGGCTCCGTCACCTGTCCCCATTTCGGTATCGAATAATCATATGGGCTATGCCGTGACGTGGTTCGGGCTCGCCGCGGCGCTGGTGGGAGTCTATATCGCCTTCCTCAGGCGCGCCCGCGGTCGTTGATCCCGTCCGCTGGCCGTCCGCCCTGACCTGAGCCGGGCCCGCCCTTCCGCCCCTCACCTGAGAGGACACGTGCGCTATATCTCCACTCGCGGCGGTGCCGCGCCCGTCACCTTCGAGGATGTGCTGCTGGCCGGTCTCGCACCGGATGGTGGCCTCTATGTGCCCGCCGAGTGGCCCCGGTTCACGGCGGACGAGATCGCGGGCTTTGCCGCGCTGCCCTATGCGGCCGTCGCGGCCCGCGTGCTGAAGGCCTTTGCCGGCGACACCCTGTCGGTTGAGACCTGCGAAGCGCTGTGCCGGAGTGCCTACGCCACCTTCGACCACCCGGCCGCGACTCCGCTTGTGGAACTGGACACCAACCGCTGGATGCTGGACCTGTCCCGTGGCCCGACGCTCGCCTTCAAGGACGTGGCGATGCAACTGCTGGCGCGGCTTTATGACCGGATCCTGTCCCTGCGCGGGGAAACCCTCACCATCGTCGCCGCCACGTCCGGCGACACCGGCGGTGCGGCCGTCGAAGCCTTTCGCGGCTCGCGTAACGTGAAACTGGTCATCCTGTTCCCCGATGGGCGGATCAGCGATGTCCAGCGCCGGTTCATGACCACGCCGACGGATGCCAACATCGCCTGCCTGTCGGTGGCCGGGGACTTCGACGATTGCCAGGCCATCGTGAAGGGGCTGTTCCGCGATGACGGCTTCCGGGACGAGGTGCGCCTGTCCGGCGTGAATTCCATCAACTGGGCGCGGATTGCGGCGCAGAGCGTCTACTACTTCACTGCCGCCGCGGCCCTCGGCGCGCCGCACCGGCCGGTCCGCTTCGTGGTGCCCACGGGCAATTTCGGCGATGCCTTCGCCGGTCACGTGGCCGCGCAGATGGGCCTTCCGGTGGAGCAGATCGTCGTCGCCACCAACAGCAACGACATCCTCGCCCGGGCCCTGCGGGACGGCGAATATGCCAGGGGCGCGGCCGTGGCCACCCAGAGCCCGGCCATGGATATCCAGATCGCCTCGAATTTCGAGCGTCTGGTGTTCGAGGCCCTGGGACGGGATGCGCCGGCCACGGCGGCGACCTTCGAACACTTCGCAACCACGGGTGCCGTGAACCTGACGGACGGAGCCCGTGGCTACATGGCCGCAAGGTTCCGCGGCGAGGCGGTGAGCGAGGCCGAAACCGCCGCCACTGTCCGCAAGGTCTGGGAGACGAGCGCGCAGCTGATCGATCCGCATACGGCGGTCGGTGTGGCGGCCTCCTGGCGCCTGCCTGACGCCGGCGCGCCGATCGTGACCCTGTCCACAGCGTCCCCGGCCAAGTTCCCCGAGACGGCACCGGCGGAGGTGCCGACGGAGGCTTCGCGCCATCGTCGCGCCGACGCGCTGGCCGGTCTGCCGGAGCGCATGACCCGCATCCCGGCGGACGCGGATGTCGTCAAGTCCTTCATCCGGGAGTTTGCCAGGGCGTGACCCCGCGTATCCATACCCTGTCCAACGGCGTGCGCGTCGTCGCCGATCCCATGCCGGGCCTGTCGAGCCTGGCCCTGTCCGTTGTCATCCGTGGTGGCTCCCGCTGGGAGGCCGAGGACGAGGCCGGTTGGGCCCACATGCTGGAGCACATGGTGTTCAAGGGGGCAGGGTCCCGGGATGCCCGCAGCATTGCCGAGGCCATCGAGGCGGAGGGGGGGCAGGTCAATGCCGCCACCGGGTTCGAACGCACCAGCTTCCAGGTCCGGTGCCTGTCCGACGGCCTGCCCCTGGGGCTGGAGATCCTGTCCGACCTGGTCCGGCGTCCACATCTGGACGGGGACGAGCTCGAGCGGGAAAAGCTGGTCATCGCCCAGGAGATCGCCGACGCGGCGGACACCCCCGATGACCGGGTCTTCGACCTGGCCCAGGGGGCCGCCTTCCGCGGTCAGCCCCTGGGACGTCCGATCCTGGGCACCATCGAGAGCCTCGCTCCGGCCACCGCAAGCCGTCTTTCTGCCTTCCACCGCAGCCTCTATGCCGCCGACCGGATCGTGGTCAGCGCGTCCGGAGCCGTGGACGAGGACGCGCTGTTGGCAGAGGTCGAGCGCCAGTTCGCCGACATGGTCCCCGAGCTCCGGCCTGTCCCGGCCCCCGCCGTGATGACCCATGATCAGGTGGTGGAGACCCGCAAGCTCGAACAGGCCCAGCTGGTCTGGCTGACGCCGGGGGTTTCCATCCGCAGCGACGACTATCACGCCCTTCGCCTGTTCGCGGAAATCCTCGGCGGGGGCATGGCGTCCCGCCTGTTCCAGCTGGTGAGGGAAACCCACGGTCTGTGCTATGCCATTGATGCCTACTGCGCCAATTACGACGATGTGGGCGTGCTTGGCATCTATGCGGGGACCGCCGCCGCGGACGCCAAGCCCGCCGCCCGACTGATCGTCGACGGCCTGTCTCGCCTTGTGGAGGACGTGACAGAGGCGGAACTGTCCCGCGCGCGGGCCCAGGCCCGGGCCGGTCTGCACATGGGCCGGGAGCAACCGCTGGCCCGGGCAGAGCAGGCGGCGGGCCAGCTCCTGGCGCTGGGCCGGTTGATCGATCCGGCGGAGTCCGAGGCGGCCTTCGCCCGGGTCACGCTGGCAGACCTGAAGCGCGTGGGGGCGCGTGCACTGGAGGGGCCCCGCGCCTCGGCGGTGCTGGGACCCAAACGCGCCGGTGATGCGGCGGCGATCTTCATGGCAAGCTGAGCGGACGCGGTCCGGACCAGCGCGAAAGGCGAGCGTAATGCACGACAACGGCCGGTCCTATGACGCCCAGCTCGAGGCCCTGCAACTGGCCCTGGTGCGGACCCAGATCCACGGCATGGCCCATGGGGAACGGGTGCTCATCGTCCTCGAGGGCCGCGACGGCGCGGGCAAGGACGGGGTGATCGCCCGCATCATCGAGCATCTGGCCCCGCGGAACACCCGGGTGGTGTCGCTGCCGAAGCCGTCGGACCGCCAACGCAGCGAGTGGTGGTTCCAGCGCTATGTCCGGCAGTTCCCGGCGGCGGGGGAGTGGGTGATCTTCAACCGGTCCTGGTACAACCGCGCGGGCGTCGAACCGGTGATGGGCTTCTGCACGCCGGTGGAGCACCAGCAGTTCCTGCGCGACGCCCCGGCCTTCGAGGCCATGCTGGTGGAGAGCGGAATCAAGCTGGTGAAGTACTGGCTCGACATCTCCAAGAAGGAGCAGGCGTATCGGCTGGACGACCGGCGGAAGAACCCCCTCAAGGCCCTGAAGGTCAGTGACATGGACGGAGAGGCTCAGGCCCGCTGGACCGCCTTCAGCGAGGCGCGGGACGAGATGCTGACCCGCACCCATACGCCCCTCGCCCCATGGACCTGCATCCATACGGACGACAAGAAGGTCGCGCGGCTGAACCTGCTCCGACACCTGTTGCTGGCCATTGCACCCTCATCGATCGCCGATGATGTGGAAGCGCCAGACCCCCGGGTGGCCTATCCGTTCGAGGCGACGGCGCTGCAGGATGGCCGGCTGGAGCCCTAGTCTTCCGGGCCGTGGCGTCTGCGGCTCTGCGGCGTCCGGGCCCGGGTGGCCAGCCGACGACCGGTGCCGGTCCGGAGAAGGACGCCCTGGATGACGGCGATGGTGGCCGGCGCATGGGCGGCCCCCCACGCAGCCAGCACCAAAGCATCGCCGGGGCGGCCCAGCCAGAGGCAGGCCAGGGCGATCAGATGCGAGGCGACCATGATGGTCGGCCAGATCGACGGACTGGCGGCTGAGAGGCGAAAGCTGAGGATCAGGCACAGGGCCGTCGTTCCCATGAAGACGACGCCGGACCGACTGAACCAACCCGCGGCGACCAGGGCCACCTCGAGGGAGTAGATCCCCAGGAGGGCGAGGCTGAGCCCCTCGCGTCTGAGCATCACAGTATCCATGGCAAACTCTCCCCACCGGCGAGCAAACGGATCCGATATCAGCACCCTGTTGCGGGGCGTGAGGTGCACGATGATCCATGACAACACGGAATTGCGACCTTGGCGTGTTATTTATCGGGTTTTTTGCGCCCTGTCCTGCGCCCGATCGCCGCGGTTGCGGGAAGCCGACCCCTTGCCCCCGGCTCCGTGGATTGCGATCTAGGGAAGGTAGCAAACACGGATCACATCCCCATGACAGCCCAGACGCCTTCGCCGTCCCTTCTCGAAGCCCGCGGCGTTGACAGCGCGCGCGCCCTCGAGGTGCTTCAGACGGCCCTGGCCGGGGCAGACGACGGGGAACTGTTCGTGGAGCGCTCGGAAAGCGAGGCTCTGGTGTTTGATGACGGGCGGCTGAAGTCCGCCAGCTACAACACCACGGAAGGCTTCGGCCTGCGGGTCGTGGCTGGGGAAACGGCCGGATACGCCCATTCCAGCGAGATCAGCGAGGCCGCCCTGCGTCGTGCCGCCGATGCGGCGTCGTTGGCGCGGCGCGGCTATGCCGGCGTGGCCGCGGATGGGCCGCGCCAGACCAATGTCCGCCTCTATGGGGACGAGGATCCGGTGGGGGGGATGGCCTTTTCGGCCAAGACCGACCTGCTGCAGGAGATCGATGCCTTCGCCCGGACGCGGGATTCCCGCGTGGTGCAGGTGAGTGCGACCATCAGCGGAGAGCGGCGGGAGATCGACATCCTGCGCGGCGACGGCCGGGTGCTGCGGGATGTTCGCCCCCTGGCCCGGCTGAATGTGTCCGTCACCGTGGAGCGGGACGGGCGGCGGGAGTCCGGCTCCAGCGGGGC
This sequence comes from uncultured Caulobacterales bacterium, assembly GCA_903874895.1. Taxonomy (GTDB): domain Bacteria; phylum Pseudomonadota; class Alphaproteobacteria; order Caulobacterales; family Caulobacteraceae; genus CAIMFV01. The sequence goes on from CAIQUG010000043.1 coordinate 11,138, forward strand.
CGGCGGGCGGGCGTCGTTCGAGGCCTGGATCCGTCCGGACAGCTGGCAGGGCCAGGTGGACGAGGCCCTGCGCATGGCCCTGGTCAATCTCGACGCCGTGGCCTGCCCGGCGGGCGAGATGGAAGTGGTGCTGGGCCCCGGCTGGAACGGCGTCCTGCTGCACGAGGCGGTGGGACACGGGCTGGAGGGGGACTTCAATCGCAAGGGCATCTCCGCCTTCTCCGGCCGGGTGGGGGAGCAGGTGGCCGCCCGCGGCGTGACCGTGTTCGACGACGGGGCGATTGCCGGCCGTCGGGGCTCCCTCACCATCGATGACGAGGGCACACCGACGGAGCGGACCATCCTGATCGAGGACGGCATCCTTGTGGGCTACATGCATGACCGGATGAGCGCGCGGCTCATGGGCCTCTCACCCACCGGCAACGGGCGACGGGAGTCCTACGCCCACATGCCCATGCCGCGGATGACCAATACCGGCATGCTGGGCGGCACGACCCCCCGGGCGGAGATGATCGCCAGCACCCGGCGCGGGCTCTACTGCGCCAATCTGGGGGGCGGACAGGTGGACATCACCAACGGCAAGTTCGTCTTCCAGTGCACCGAGGCCTATCTGATCGAGAACGGGAAGATCACCGCCCCGGTGAAGGGGGCGACGCTGATCGGCGACGGGCCCACGGCCCTGACCCGCATCACCCATATCGGCGACGACTTCTCGTTCGATCCGGGGATCGGCGTGTGCGGCAAGGCGGGGCAGGGGGTGCCGGTGGGCGTCGGCCAGCCGTCCCTGAAGCTGAGTGCCCTGACGGTCGGCGGTACGGCCGTCTAAGGCCGCAACGGCCCCTGGGGATCAGCCCCCGGTGACGTTGTCCGAGCCGTGCGACCATTTCTTCAGGAACGGGCTCATCAGGAGATAGAGGACCCCCACCCCGGCCGCGGCAAAGCCGATGATGCTGAACACGTTGATGGTGGTGGCCAGCGCCAGCTTCGGATTGAGGACCTGTCCCGCCACCGTGTCCGAGCCTGCGAACTGGGCGATGAAGCCGCCCACATACTGCGCCAGGGACGAGGCCAGGAACCAGACCGCCATCAGGGTCGAGATCAGCACCGGCGGCGCCAGCTTGGTGATCTGCGACAGGCCGATGGGCGACAGGCACAGCTCCCCCGTGGTCTGCAGCAGGTAGCTCAGCGCCAGGAACACCAGGGGCGTCCGGGCGTGGATGTCGGCATACTTCGCGCCATAGACCAGGATCAGGAAGCCCAGGCCAACCTGGATCAGGGCCAGGCCGAACTTGGTCAGCGGGTCCGGATCCTTGCCCCGCTTGCCCAGCCAGGACCACAGGGCGGCGAAGACCGGCACGAAGATCAGGATGAAGCCCGCATTGAACGACTGGGCCTGGGCGGCGGTCATGCCGGCATCCACCCACCAGACCGAGGACGGCGGCAGGCCGGACTGGGCCAGCATGACGCGGGAGCCGATGAACAGCTCCCGACCGAGGAAGGGCATCCGGATCGGCGCCCCCACCAGGGTCAGGTTCACGTTGCGTTCGGCGAACAGGTTGAGGGAACTGCCCGCCTGTTCGAACAGGGCCCAGAACACCGTGGCCCCGGCGACCAGGGTCAGGGCCAGGAACACCCGTTCCCACTCCTTGCGGCCGCCGTTCTTGTAGAGCCACCAGAACACATAGAGCAGGGTCGCGCCGGCCACCGGCAGCAGCAGCAGCCCCACCAGCTTGTTGTCGCCGACGACGAAATAGACCACGCCCAGCACGACTGCGGAGGCCAGGTAGACGAGGTTCTCCACATTGATCGGCCCCAGCACCTTGCGCTTCAGCTCGGCGGGGTTGGGCGGCTCGCCCTTGCCCTGCAGCAGGGGCCGGCCGATGACGAACACCAGGAAGCCGGCCATCATGCCCACGCCCGCGGCCCCGAAGCCGACAGACCAGCCGTAGCTCTCGCCCAGCCAGCCGCACAGCACCGCGGCCCAGAAGGAGCCCAGGTTGATGCCGTAGTAGTAGAGGGTGAAGCCGGGGTCCCGCCTCGGATCGTTCTGCTCGTAGAGCTGACCGACGATGGAGGAGATGCTGGACTTCAGGAACCCGACCCCGACCACGATCAGCGACAGGGCCAGGAAGAAGAAGTCCTGATAGATCGGCCGACCGTCCTTCACGGACAGGGTGAAGTCACCCTTCTTCAACTGCGCGGGCAGGGGGGCGTCGGCGGGAAGCCCGCGGATCTCGAGACCGCCGTCGCTGCTGGGGCCGTAGTCATAGCGCCCCGCGCCGACCTGCAGCTGGACGTGCCGCGCCTCGCCCCGGCCTTCCGTGGCGAAGGTGTAGGTCTGGCCGTGATAGGTGAGCTGCTGCTGGGCCGGCGGGCCCTCGACGGCCATGGTCAGATGGCCGAACACGAGGAGCAGGGCCCCGAACGCCACTGCCTTGCGGTTGCCCAGATACCGGTCCGCCACGATCCCGCCGATCAGCGGCAGCAGATAGACCAGGGTCGTATAGGCCCCGTACTGCGCCGCGGCCGCCCGATCCGAGAACAGGAACTGTTCGGTCAGATAGAAGATCAGCAGGCCACGCATGCCGTAGTACGAGAACCGCTCCCACATCTCGGTGAGAAACAGCACGACCAGGCCGCGGGGGTGGTTGCGAAGCTGCCAGATGACCGGGATGCAGGTGACCAGGGTCACGATCAGTCCCGCGAAGAAGACGATGCTCATCGGGTCCGAGGCTCCGGAGACCGGTGGATGGTGTCGGTCGGGCGCGGACAGTCCCGGCACATGTCAGGCCGGGCGGGCGAAAGGCGGGTCTTGGTCACTCAATATCCTGGCGTCAACGGGCGTCGTCGGATGGAACCGTCCCGAGGGGACCGTTCGGAAAACGATTAACCCCATCCGCTTGATAGTGCATGAACAATTTCGGCAGGTTTCGCCAGATCTGCGCAAAAAAACATCAGCTTGCTGCGGCGTCCCGCCGGATCCGTTCGATCATCGATTGCAGGCCGTTGGACCTCTGGGTCGACAGGGCCTCCGTCAGTCCGAGGCGCGCCAGGCCAGCCCGGGCGTCAAAGGCCAGGATCTCCGCTGCGGGCCGGTGGCTGAACAGGCGCAGGACCACGGCGATCAGACCACGGACGAGATGGGCATCGCTGTCTCCACGCCAGGACAGCCGGCCGTTCGCCGCCGGGTCCTGCACGACCCACACCTGGCTGGCACAGCCCCGGACCCGATGGTCGTCGGAGCGCTCGTGCTCCGTCAGGGGGGTTAGGGCCCGGCCCAGGTCGATCAGGTGGCGATAGCGCTCCTCCCAGTCGCCCAGCATCTCGAACTCGTCCGCCAGTTCGGCGAGTTCGTCGTCCAGGGTGTCTGCCATGGGTCGGCGCTCCGGGTTCATCCCCGGCGATTGCGGGGCAGGGCCTATCTAGGCGCGGCCGCCGCCCGGCTCAACCCCGGCCGGCGGGACCGAACCCGTGGGCGGTCATCCAGGCGTCCACGTGCCCCACTGCCTGGGGCAACAGGTCCGGGCGGGCGGTGTAGTAGTGGTCCGCATCCTTGATGTCCTGGTAGCTCCGGTCTGCGAGGACCAGGGCGTCGTACAGGCGCCGGGCATGGCTGGGGGTGCAGGCCAGGTCGGCGGTGTTGTTGATCACCAGGACCGGACAGCGCACCCGCGACGCGTTGCCCAGACCGTCGGCGCGGGTGGCGGCGAGGCTCCATTGCGACAGCCACGACCGCAGGGTGGTGAACCGCGCCAGACCCACCGGTCCGTCATTGGCGATCCGCGGCTCTCCCAGATAGCAGGTGTGCGGCGGACGGTCGGAGGGGTCCTGGGTCGGGTCCGTCCAGCGCACGTCGCACATGGTGCCATGCACCACGAAGGCCCGCTCCGCATGGGTGTCCCCCGCCGCGCGCAGGGCCGCCAGCTGGTCCCGCACCCAGTCCGTGATCCGGTGGTTGCGCGCCACCTGGGCCGCGCGGAAGCGGGTGACGAATGCCGGTGTATAGGGCGGCCTGGCCGGGCAGTCCGGGTGATAGATGTTCAGCGCGACGTCCCGCTCGAAGGGCCGGGCCTCGTCGGTGATGGACGGGTCCATCCATTCCGTCAGGGTCGCAGCCCGGCTCAGATGGGCCGCCAGCAGCAGGATCCCGTCCGCCGGGATCAGTCCGGCCCCCACCAGGTCGCAGGGGTCGCCTGCGGGGGTGTGGGTGATGGTCGGGTCCTGCGCCTGGTCCTGATAGAACATGGACAGGGACCCGCCCCCGGACCAGCCGCCCAGCACCACCTTGTCGTAGCCGAACCGCTGCTTGAGGTCCCGGATGCAGGCCCCGAGATCGAGGACGCACTTCTCGAGGATCAGGGCGGTGTCGTTTCCGCGATAGCGGGGATTGCAGTAGATCACGTGGTGACCGGCCGCGGCCAGGGCCGAGACCATGGGCAGGAAGGCCCCGCCGCCGATGGGGTGGGAGAAGACGATCACGGATTTCGCGGTGGTCTCGCCCTCCGGCCGGATACGCATGCACTCCACGAAGATGCGGCCCTCGTCACCGCCATAGACGTCCTTGAACGGGCTCTTGTCCTTGTGGACGAACCCGTAGGGTTCCCGAACGACCTTGACCATGGTGTCTCATCCCGGAGCTTTGTTTTCCGGTCATGACAGCGCTATCCTCGGCGCAACACAAGCCATAACGGGCGATGGGCGAGGGAGAGCAGACATGGCCATGCCACAGGGAAGCCGGATCGACGGGGTGCACCACATCGCCGTGATGGCGGGCAACATCAAGACGCACATTGCCTTCTTCTCGGAGGTGCTGGGCTGCGAGCTGAAGGCCCTGTTCTTCATGCACGGGGTGCCCGGGGCCTATCACGCCTTCCTCGAGATGAACGAGAACTGCTACTTCTCCATCGTCGAGACGCCGCAGGCCAAGGATATCCCCATCGAGCTGGGCAAGACCCATTCCGGTAACGGGGCCCTTTCCAGTGCGCCAGGCACGATGCAGCACATCGCCTTCCGCGCCGCCGACGAGGCCAATCTGATCGGCATGCGCGACCGCATCCGCGAGCATGGGGTGAACGTGTTCGGCCCCATCGACCACGGCTTCTGCAAGTCCATCTACTTCGCCGGACCCGACCAGCTGACCCTGGAGATCTCCACCCAGGTGACCGAGCTGGACAGCCGGGCCTGGATCGATCCGGAGGTGGTGGGCCTGGCCGGCATCTCGGCGGAGGAGCTTGCCCGCTACGTTCATCCGGCCCCGTCGCCGGACAAGGGCGGGGCCGTCGCCCAGCCGGCCTACGATCCGGCCAAGCCGCACATGATCTATCCCGACGCCGTCTACCAGCAGATGCTGGTCGTGCCGGACGAGGTGATCTCGGCGGCGTCGCGCTATACCGACCCTCCGGTCAAGATCACCGCCTGATCCTTCGCTTCCCGCCAGAGACCCCATGACAGACCCCAAAAGCGGCCCCCTCGCCGGCCTTCGCGTGATCGAGATGGGGAGCCTGATCGCCGGTCCCTTCTGCGGCCAGATCCTCGGCGACTTCGGCGCGGATGTGATCAAGCTGGAGGACCCCGGCAAGGGGGATCCCATGCGCCAGTGGGGCCGCAGCCTGCCCGGCGGTCATTCTCCGTGGTGGCCGGTGATCGGGCGCAACAAGCGCTCCGTCACCCTCGACCTGCGCACGGCGGAGGGGCAGGACATCGCCCGCAAGCTGATCCTGTCCGCCGACATCGTGGTGGAGAACTTCCGCCCCGGGGCGATGGAGAAGTGGGGGCTGGGCTACGAGGCCCTGTCGGCGATCCATCCGGGTCTGATCATGGCCCGCGTGTCCGGCTTCGGCCAGACGGGGCCCTACAGCCAGCGGGCCGGATATGCCCTGATCGGCGAGGCCATGGGCGGCCTGCGCTACATCATGGGCGAGCCGGACCGGCTTCCGGCCCGGGCCGGCATCTCCATCGGCGACAGCCTGTCCGGCCTGCATGCGGCGCTGGGCGTGATGATGGCGCTGCAGTCCCGTCACATGACCGGCAAGGGTCAGGTGGTGGACGCCTCCATCTATGAGAGCGTCCTGTCGGTGATGGAGAACCTGATCACCGAATTCGTCATCACCGGCTATCAGCGGGAACGGTCCGGCGCGATCCTGCCGGGCATCGCCCCGTCCAACGCCTATCCCACGGCGTCGGGCGACATGGTGGTCATCGGCGCCAACCAGGACACCCTGTTCGAGCGTCTGACCGAAGCCATGGGGCAGCCGGACCTGGCGCAGCGCTTCAAGGGTCACGCGGAACGGGGCAAGCATCAGGCCGAGATCGACGCTCTGATCTCCGCCTGGACCGCGACCCAGGAGACCGGGGCCCTGCTGAAGCTGATGGACGAGCGGGGCGTGGCCGCGGGCCTGATCTACAAGGCCGCCGACATGCTGGAGGACCCGCAGTATCAGGCGCGCCAGTCCATTGTCGAGGTGCCGCATCCGGCCTTCGGCTCGGTGAAGATGCAGAATACCTTCCCCATGCTCAGCCGGACCCCCGGCGAGGTCCGCTGGCCCGGTCCGCCGCTGGGGGCGCACACGGAGGAGGTGCTGCGCGACGCGCTCGGCCTCGACGCCGCGGCGGTGGCGGGCCTTCGCAGCCGGGGGGTGATCTGATGCGGCGGCGGGCCCTGGCGCTGGCCGCGGCGGGTCTGCTGCTGGCGGCAGGACCCGGCCTCGCCGCGGAGGTCGATCCCTGTACGCCCAACCTGTGGCCGCGACGGACCGCGGCGACGGCGGAAACGGTGCTGGGTGACGCGCCCCTGAGCGCGGCGATGATGGCCTTCCTGCGGTCCGACGCGGCGCGGGCAGCGGCGGCGGCGCGGCGACAGGCCCAGGCGATCCGGGACTGGGCCGGGCTCTGCGAATACCGGGCGGACAATGCGGCCCTGGCGGCATCCGGGACGCGACCGGACCTCGTGATGATCGGTGACAGCCTCACCGACAACTGGGTGTTCGGCGACCCCGCCCTGTTCGGCCCGCGGATCGTGGGCCGCGGGATTGCCGGGCAGGTCACCGGACAGATGCTGGTTCGTTTCCCGCAGGACGTGATCGCCCTGCATCCGAAGGCCGTGCACATCCTGGGCGGAACCAACGACATTTCCGGTGCCTGGGGGCCCTCGCGGCTCGAGGATGTCGAGGGCAACATCGCCGCCATGGCCGATCTCGCCCGGGCTCACGGCCTCAAGGTGCTGTTGGGCAGCGTGACACCGGCCACGGAGCTGGTGTGGGCACCGGAAGTCCGGCCCGCGGCGCAGATCGTGGCCCTGAACGCGTGGCTGAAGGCCTATGCCCGCACCAACGGCCTCACCTATGTGGACTATTACGCCGCGCTGGCCGGGCCGGATGGCGGGATGAAGCCGGGGCTGAGCGATGACGGCGTCCATCCCAATCGCCGCGCCTATGCCCTGATGCGCCGCGCTCTGGAGGCCGCGCTAGCGAGCCAGTAGTGCCTTGAGCTCACCGTCGATGAAGGCCGCATCCACCGGGTTGAGGCCGGAGGCCGCCATGTGTCCCCAGATGGACGGGATCGGCCGCAGCTCCGCATCCGGCAGGCTGGCCACTTCGGCCGCACTGTCGGCCACAGGGAAATAGAGGTCCGTCTCGCAGGGCATGACCACCGCCCGGGCCCGGATGGCCTCCAGCGCCGCCGTCAGGTCACCGCCCGCGGCGATGTCGGCCGTCTGCCAGCTGTCCAGCATGGTCAGCAGGTCATTGGCATCCCGGGCAAGGAAGTGACCCTCGAGAAAAGCGAGGAAGGTCTCCAGGTCGGGGGCCCCCATCTGGGTCTGGTCGATCTTCTCCCGGTAGAAGGCCTGGGAGAACATCCATCCCGCATAGACCCGGGCAAAGGCCTTCAGCCCGGTCACCGGCGGTGTGGTGTAGGCCCCATCCGCAAACACGGCGTCAGCGGTCAGGGCAGCCTTCAGCCCCTCCAGAAACACGAAGTTGTGCCGGGCCGTGCGGGCCGAGCCGCAGATGGGCGCGATCCGCGTCACCAGCTCTGGATGGAGCGCCGCCCAGTGGAAGGCCTGCTGCGCCCCCATGGAAAAGCCGACCACCAACTGCACCCCGGTCACGCCGAGCCCTTCGGTGAGCAGTCGGTGCTGCAGCGAGATGTTGTCCGTCAATGTCACCCGGGGAAACCGCGGGCCGTCAAAGGGGAACGGCGTGTTGCTGGGGGAGGAGGACAGGCCGTTGCCCAGCATGTTGGGGATGAGGATGAAGTAGCGTCGGGGATCCAGCGCCTTGTCCTCGCCCACCAGCCACTCCGTATCCGTGTGCTGGCCGGCATAGTGGGTCGGGGCGATGATCACATTGTCCCGGGCGGCGTTGAGGGTCCCGTAGGTCCTGTAGACCAGCCGCGCAGAGGGCAGCGTCTGACCGGACTGCAGGGCGAGGTCCCCGGCCTCGAAGACGGAGACGTCCCCGCTCATCCGGCGGACGCCTTCACGGCGGGCCGGGACGCGGGTCGCAGAACGCCGCCGAAGCCACCGCCCCGCGCCACCTGCTTGGGATGCTCGTCGAACAGTTCGGCCAGCTTCTCGGTCATGGCCCCGCCCAGCTGCTCCACATCGACGATGGTCACGGCGCGCTTGTAGTAGCGGGTGACGTCGTGACCGATGCCCACGGCGATCAGCTCCACCGGCGAATTGCCCTCGATCTCGCCGATCACCTGGCGCAGGTGCCGCTCCAGATAGTGGCCCGAGTTCACGGACAGGGTCGAGTCGTCCACCGGAGCCCCGTCGGAGATCACCATCAGGATGCGGCGGCTCTCCGGCCGCGCCATCAGCCGGCTGTGGGCCCAGACCAGGGCCTCCCCGTCGATGTTCTCCTTCAGGAGGCCTTCGCGCATCATCAGGCCGAGATTCTTCCGCGCCCGGCGCCAGGGGGCCTCGGCGGCCTTGTAGATGATGTGGCGCAGGTCGTTCAGTCGGCCGGGATTGGCGGGCTTGCCCGACCGGATCCATTCGTCCCGTGCCTGTCCGCCCTTCCACGCCCGTGTGGTGAAGCCCAGGATCTCCACCTTCACGGCGCAGCGCTCCAGGGTGCGGGCAAGGATGTCGGCGCAGACGGCGGCGACCATGATCGGCCGCCCGCGCATGGAGCCGGAATTGTCGATCAGGATGGTCACCACCGTGTCGCGGAACTCGGTATCGTCCTCCTGCTTGAAGGACAGGGGCGCGGTGGGGTCGGTGATGATCCGGGTCAGGCGGGAGACATCCAGCACGCCCTCCTCCAGATCGAAGCTCCACGACCGGTTCTGCTGGGCCAGCAGGCGGCGCTGCAGCTTGTTGGCAAGGCGGGAGACCACGCTCGAGAACTGCTGGATCTGCTGGTCCAGATAGGCGCGCAGGCGGGCCAGCTCCTCGGCGTCGCACAGTTCCTCCGCCGGGACGACCTCGTCGTCCTTGGTGGAATAGACCTTGTAGGCCGGCTCGACGGTCCCGCGGTCCTTGAAGTCCGGACGGGAGGGCTGCATGCCGTCGCCCAGGTCCGGCGCCTCGTCGGTGGTGTCGCTCTCGTCGGAATCCTCCAGCTGGACCGACTGGTCCTCGCCGCTGTCGGTCTGGCTCTCGGAGGGCTCGGTTTCCGCGGTGGAGGAGCCGTCACTCTCCTGGCTGTCGCCCTCGCCATCGTCGCTGTCAGCCGGTTCCGGCTCGGAGTCGGACTCCGGGGCCTCGTCCTCGGAATTCTCCGTCGGGTCGCCGGCATCGTCCCCCAGGTCCAGGTCGGACAGGATGGTGCGGGCGATGCGGGCGAAGGCGTTCTGGTCGTCCATGGCAGCGGTCAGGCGATCCAGGTCGCCCCCGGCCTTCTGCTCGATCTCGGCGCGGACCAGGTCCACCATGGCCCGGGCCCCGGCGGGCGGCGCGTCTCCGGTCAGCCGCTCCCGCACCAGCAGGGCCAGCACGTCGGGCAGGGGCACAGCGGTGCGGTCGACCATCCGGGCGAGGCCCTTGCGCTCCACCTGGCCTTCCAGCAGCACGGTCAGGTTGGCCCGGACGCCGCCCAGGGCATTGGACCCGATGGCCTCGATCCGCGCCTGCTCGATGGCCTCGAAGGCGGCGGCCCCGGCGGGGTCCACGGGACGGAGCCTTGCGTGCGTGGCCCCGTCATGGTGGGCCAGCCGCAAGGCCATCTGGTCGGCCATGCCCCGCATGCGCGAGGCCTCCCGTTCCGACAGGTCCCGGGGAGGGTGGGGCAGGGTGGCGCGATTGCCCACCAGGGACGGGCCGTCCCCGGAAAACACGACCTCGAGGTCCGGCGTCTCGGCCAGACTCCGGGCGGCATGCGCCAGGGCGCGCTTGAACGGCTCGGTGGGGGATTCGGGCTTGGTCGCCATGATCTGTCACACATAGCCCGCCCGGCAGCGGGGATGAAGGGGTGCCGTGGCGGAAACCGGACGCGCTTGCCTCTGCCCCGGGAAAGCGCAAAGGTCATGCCGGACGGATCGCACGGGGGAGGTGAGACGCATGATGGGCGTGCTGTTGCGCATGGCGCTGGTCGGGCTCGGCCTCTTCATCGCCTCGAAGCTGGTTCCGGGGGTGTCCTTTGCCGATACCCGGTCGCTGATCCTCGCGGCCCTGGTGCTGGCGGTGGTCAATGGTGTCATCCGCCCGATCGTCATCCTGCTGACCCTGCCCTTCACCATCATCACGCTGGGACTGTTCATCTTCCTCATCAATGCCGCCCTGTTCTATGGGGTCAGCCTCGCGCTGCCGGGCTTCCATCTGGCAGATTTCGCGTCGGCGCTGCTGGGGTCGATCGTGGTCAGCCTCACCAGCGGGATCGGCACCGCCTTCATCGGTCGTCAGGGGCGGGTGGAGCGCTATCGCCGAAAGTATCGCGATCGGTGACGCCGGGCTTGCCTTCCGCATGGGCAGCGGTCGAGACTGCGCCGCAAGAAAAATCGCGAGGAAGCTCCCATGACGTTCAAGCCCTTTGATCTCTCCGGCAAGGTCTCCCTGGTCACCGGCGGCAACCGCGGTATCGGCCTCGGCATGGCGGAGGGGCTGGCCCAGGCGGGATCGGACATCGTGATCTGGGGCTCCAATGCCGAGCGCAATGCCGAGGCCGAGGCGACTCTGAAGGCCCACGGTGTTCGCGTGCTGATCCAGACCGTGGATGTGGGCGACGAGGCCCAGGTGGTGGCCGCGATGGCCGAGGCGGAGGCGAAGATGGGCCGCCTCGACACCGTCATTGCCAATGCGGGCATCGGCCGGGGGGCCGCGTCCTTCGTGGACATGAGCACCGAGATCTGGCGGCAGAACATGCGGGTCAATCTCGACGGAGCCTTCTGGACCCTGCGGGAGGCGTGCCGCTCCATGGTGGCGCGGGCCAAGGCGGGGGATCCGGGCGGCTCGCTGATGGCCACGGCCTCCCTCGGGGCCCTGCAGGGCGCGGCGCGGAACCAGGCCTACACGGCCACCAAGGGGGCGCTGATCCCGATGCTGAAGGGCATTGCCGTGGAATATGCCCGCTATGGCATCCGGGCCAATGCGGTGCTCCCGGGCTGGGTGGCGACGGACATGACCGCGTCCGCCCAGGGGCATGACAAGTTCAACGAGGCCGTGATCGGCCGGGTGCCCGTGCGCCGCTGGGGTCGGCCGGACGAGTTCGCCGGCGTGGCGATCTATCTGGCCAGCGACGCGTCGAGCTTCCACACCGGGGACGTCCTCCTGCTGGACGGCGGCTACAGCTGCTTCTGACGGTGACCCGCTGATGCGTCGCGAAATCCTCGTCCTGCTGCTGCCACTCGTCCTGGTGGCCTGCCAGCCGGCGGAAGCGGTGCGCAGCCCGGCGGAGATCGCGGCCCATGCGGCGGCCATGGTCCCAGCTGACGCGCGCCAGGCGGACCTCTACAGCCATGCCTGCAAGGCCTGCCATGCCACGCCGGGGACGGGGGCCCCGCTGGCGGGTGACCGGGCCGCCTGGGCCCCGCGGGCGGCCAAGGGCATGCCGGCTTTGATGACCAGCGTCATCGGGGGCTACAAGGGCATGCCGGCGGGGGGACAGTGCTTCTCCTGCACGGCGGACGACTACAAGGCCCTGGTGCGGTTCATGGCGGATCAGCCGGTCAACTGACCGCACGCCGAGGACCGTGTCCGGGACGCGGATTGACGACTGTCAGAGCTTGCGGGGGACGAGGCCATGGCCAAGGGATCAGGATCGACGCGACGGGGCCTGCTGGTCGGGTCGGCGGCGGTGGTCGTCGGTGGAACGGCCGCCGGTGCCGTGGGCTATCGCCTGTGGCGGGACCGGGAACCCGCCGGTCCGCCGGACACGGACGGAAGCGGCCATCTGGTCTGGCGCAACTGGTCCGGCATCCAGTCGTCCTATCCGGTCAGTCGCGCCGCCCCGGCCAATGAGGATGAGCTCGCCTCCCTGCTGAAGTCCGCACCCGGGCCGATCCGCCCGGTGGGGGCCGGTCACAGCTTCCAGCCGCTGGTGCCCACCAACGGCACCCTTCTGACGCTGGACCGGATGAGCGGCGTGCTCGCCCATGATCCCGTGACCCTGACCGCCCAGGTGCGGGCGGGTACCCGGCTGGGGGACCTCGGCCCGGCGCTGGCCGCCATCGGCCAGGAAATGCCGAACCTGCCGGACATCAACAAGCAGTCCGTCGGCGGGGCGCTGGGCACCGGGACCCACGGCACCGGCCACGGCCTGAAGGCCATCCACGGGGAGGTGCAGTCCTTCCGCCTGGCCACCGTCGGCGGCGACATCCTCGACTGTAGCGCCGACCACCATCCGGAGATCTTCAACGCCGCCCGGGTGAACCTGGGGGCCTTCGGGGTGGTGACCGAGGTGACCCTGAAGAACCAGCCCCTCTCCACGATCTACAAGCGGGTGGAGCTGCGGGACTGGAACGAGACCTGTGACGACTGGGAACGCCTGAAGCGCAGCCACCGCAATGTGGAGTTCTATGTCATTCCCTTCACGGGCAAGGCGGCGGTGATCACCGCGGACCCGACGAGCCGCCCGCTGAAGCCCCGCGGCGGGGACACCGACTCCCAGACGGTGATGCAGCTCAAGACCCTGCGGGACGTCTTCGGTCCGCTGCCGGGCGCGCGCCGGTGGGTGGCGGAAAAGCTGCTGGGCGGCCTCGCCCCGGAGGAGATGGTGGACCAGGGCTGGAAGCTCCTGTCCAACGAGCGGCCGGTCCGGTTCAACGAGATGGAGTTCCATCTGCCCGTGGAGGCGCAGATCCCGGCCCTGAAGGAGGTGGTGGCCACCATCGAGGCCAAGCGCAACGACGTGTTCTTCCCCATCGAGGTGCGCAGCATTGCTGCGGACGATGCCTGGCTGTCGCCGTTCTACCAGCGGGAGTCCGGCTCGGTGGCGGTGCACGCCTATTACAAGGACGACTACCAGTTCCTGTTCGAGCTGATCGAACCGATCTTCCGTCGCCACGGGGGGCGGCCGCACTGGGGCAAGCTGAACTCCCTCAAGGCGGCGGATTTCAGGGGCCTCTATCCCCGCTGGAAGGACGCGATGGAGGTCCGTGCCGCCCTCGATCCCGGCGGGCGGTTTCTCAATCCCTATCTCAAGTCGGCCCTGATCGATGTCTGATCCGAAGGTGCCTTCACGGCGTCGGGCCATCGGCGGACTGGGGCTGACAGGCCTTGGTCTGGCAGGGCTGGCCGGGCTCGGCGTCGTGTTCGGGCGTCAGGCGGACCGGGGCTCCGGCGGACACGATGCCTATTTCCAGCGGGTGGCGCGCGCCCTGCGGGAGGCGGGCCTGGCCCAGCCGACCCTCGTCATCGACCGGGCCCGCCTGGAGGCCAACATCGCCGCGGTGAAGGCCAATCTGGCCGGATCGGGTCTCGGCGTGCGGGTCGTGGTCAAGTCCCTCCCGGCCATCGATCTGATCGACACGGTGGCCCGCGGCCTCGGCACCGACCGGTTCATGGTCTTCAATGGCGAGATGCTGCAGGAGATGCAGGTCCGCCGCCCTAACGCTGACCTGCTGATGGGCAAGCCCCTGCCGGTGGCCCAGACGGCGGCCTTCTACGACCGGGAGGGTCCGGTGGCCGGTCCGCAGTGGCTCGTGGACAGCCCGGAGCGCCTTCACCAGATCGCCGCCGTGGCCCGGCAGAAGGGGGTCAAGGCGCGGATCAGCTTCGAGATCGACGTCGGTCTGCACCGGGGGGGCTTCGCCGACGCCGCCGCCCTGGCCATCGCTGTCGAGCTGGCGCGGCAGGAGCCCGCCGTGCAGATCGCCGGACTGATGGGCTATGATCCCCATGTCCCCAAGACCCTCAACCCGGAGGCCGCCTTCGCGTCGGTGCTGAAGGTCTACGGGGCCGCGCGGCAGGTGCTGGCGGACCGCCTGGGCGGCGATCCCGCCCGCTTCACCCTCAATACGGCAGGCAGTCCGACCTATCTGCTGCACGCGAAGGATACGGTTGCCAATGAGGTGTCCATCGGCTCGGCCTTCGTCAAGCCGGCGGACTTCGACCTCAGGACCCTCACCCGGCATCAGCCCGCCGCCTATATCGCCACGCCGGTGATCAAGGCCCTGGACCACATGGCGATCCCCAGTCTGGAAGGGCTGTCCGGGGTGACCCGGTTCTTCGATCCCAATACGGAGCAGGCCTTCTTCGTCTATGGCGGTCACTGGAACGCCCGGCCCGTGTCGCCGCCGGGACTGCAGTACAATGACCTGTTCGGCCGCTCTTCGAACCAGGAGCTGCTGACGGGGTCCCGCCGGGTGAAGCTGGCGGTGGATGATCTCGTGTTCCTGCGTCCCAATCAGAGCGAGGCCCTGTTCTTCCAGTTCGGTGATCTTGCGGTGTATGACGCAGGCCGTATCGTGGCCCATTGGCCGACCTTCCCTGTTTCGGCCTAGGGGCGGTCCGGACTTTCTGCGGGAGTGACGTCATGAGCCTTCGTCGACTGTCCATCGCCACGGGACTGGCCCTGGCGCTCGGCTTCGCGGGAACGGTCTTTGCCGCGGATCGTCTCGAGCCGGGATATCTGGCCAAGGGCGGCATGCCGGATACCAGCCGGATCGTGCAGGCCCCCCCCCGGGGGAGGACACGGCCGCGCAGCGCTGGGACTGGGACGTGTTCCTGGCCACCCGCAAGCTGCAGAGCCAGACCCGCTGGGACCAGGCGCAGAGCGACGTGGACACCTCCATGACGGCCCTCATGCGGGACTTCAGCTGCGCCGTCGGTGCCCGGCTGGACGAGACCAGCGCCCCCCTCACCCAGCAGCTGCTGACCCGGGCACGGTCGGATGCCGCCGTGGGCTCGAGCCGGGCCAAGGCCCAGTACCGGCGGGAGCGTCCGTTCGTGGGCAACTTCCAGCCCATCTGCGTCGATCGTGACGCCGATCTGGCCGCCAGCCCCTCCTTCCCCTCCGGTCACGCGACACTCGG
The DNA here is from genome assembly GCA_903874895.1 of uncultured Caulobacterales bacterium. GTDB lineage: Bacteria > Pseudomonadota > Alphaproteobacteria > Caulobacterales > Caulobacteraceae > CAIMFV01. The sequence continues at coordinate 26,552 of CAIQUG010000043.1, forward strand.
CTGGGCGCTCGGTCTGATCCTCGCGGAGCTGGCCCCGGACCGCGCCACCGAGATCCTCGCCCGTGCCCGGGCCTACGGGGAAAGCCGGGTGGTCTGCGGCGTCCATTTCGTCTCGGATATCGAGGCGGGGCGGCTGACCGGAAGCAGCGTGGTGGCCGCCGAACACGGCCAGCCGGACTTCCTGGCGGACGTGGACAAGGCCCGGGAGGAGCTGAAGGCCCTGCGGGCCAATCCGGCCTCGGAACCCTATCCCGGCCAGTGCGCCGCGGAGGCGGAGCTTACGAAGCGTCCCTGGTAGCGGCCGCCCGGTCTTCGCGGGTGATGGCATAGAGCACGTGCCGGCGAAGGGGGTGCCCCAGCTCCAGGGCCGGGTGGTCGAAATCCCGCGACGGGTCCGCGCGCAGGCCGATCCGGGTCATCACGGCGCGGGACGGGGCGTTCGCCACGGCGGTGAAGCTCACCACCTCCTCCAGCCCGAGGTGGTCGAAGGCCAGATCGAGACAGGCCCTCGCAGCTTCGCTGGCATAGCCCCGGCCCCAGGCGCGGCGGGCCAGCCGCCAGCCGATCTCCACCGCGGGCGCCAGCGGATTCGGCGCGCGCACCGGCATCAGTCCCACATAGCCGACGAAGGGTGAGCCGCCCTTCACCTCGACGGCATAGAGGCCGTAACCCAGATAATCGAAGCCCGTCTCGATCCGGGCGATCATGCCGTCGGATCCGGCCCGGTCGACGGTCGCCGGGAAGTGGCGCATCACCTCGGGATCCGCGTTCAGCTCCGCGAACGGTGCGTGGTCACTGGGCCGCCAGCGCCGCAGGATCAGGCGGGGCGTCTCCAGCCGGTCATGGACGACGGTCACCGGTCGAAGCGCTTCGCCGGGCCGAGGGCGTCATAAAGGTCCGTGCGCCGGTCCCGGAAGAAGCCCCAGGCGGCCCGGTGGGTATGGAGGAAGTCCAGATCGTAGGTGGCGGTCAGCACGCCCTCGTCGGTCCGCTCGAAGGCGGCCAGCAGGTCCCCCCGGTGGTCGGCCAGGAAGGACGAGCCATAGAAGGTCTGGCCGGCCCCGTTCAGCCCCATATCGGCCCCCTCATGTCCGATGCGGTTGGCGGCGGCCACGGGCATGACATTGGCCACGGCATGGCCCTGCATCACCCGGCGCCAGGGATCGCGGGTGTCGAGGCTGGTGTCGTGGGGCTCCGACCCGATGGCGGTGGGGTAGAGCAGGGCCTCCGCTCCCATCAGTGCCATGGCCCGGGCGCATTCCGGATACCACTGGTCCCAGCAGATGCCCACGCCGATCCTTGCAAACCTGGTGTCCCAGACCCGGAAGCCCGTGTCACCCGGACGGAAATAGTACTTTTCCTGGTAGCCCGGGCCGTCGGGAATATGGCTCTTGCGGTAGACGCCCAGAGGCGATCCGTCGGCGTCGATCATCACCAGGCTGTTGTAGTACTCCGGCCCGTCCCGCTCGAAGATCGAGACGGGGATGACCACGCCCAGTTCCGCTGCCAGGGATGCCATGGCGGTCACGCAGGGATGCTCCCGCCAGGGCAGGGCGGTGGCGAACCAGCGCTCCTCCTGGGTCACGCAGAAATAGGGCCCCTGGAACAGTTCCGACGGCAGGATCACCTGCGCGCCCTCAGCCGCCGCGGCCCGGACGAGATCGGTGGTCTTGACGATGTTCTCGGCAAGGTTCGCCCCGTAGGAGGTCTGAAGGACCCCCAGGGTCAGGGTCCGGCCGGCGCGACGGGCGATCATGGGGCAGGCTCCTGCTGGGTGATGCAGTGGAAGGACCCGCCCCCGGTGAGCAGGGCCTGGCTGGGCAGGCCGATCACCTTGCGCTCCGGGAACAGGTCGGCGAGGGCCTCCAGGGCGATGGCGGAGGCGTCGGCGTCCTCGTAGGTGGGCATGATCACGGCGCTGTTGGCCACGAGGAAGTTCATGTGCGAGGCCGGTACCACCTTCCCGTCCTCCCCCTCGACCCGCCCCGGCGACGGAATGCGGGCCACCTGCAGGGCCACGCCGCGGCTGTCGCGCATGGCGGACAGGGTCCGGGCCGTCTCGGCATAGACCTCGGCGTTCGGATCATCCTTGCCGGTGGCGAGGGGGCAGGCCACCACGCCGGGGGCGACGAAGCGGGCCAGATTGTCCACGTGGCCGTCCGTGTGGTCGTTGGTCAGGCCGTCGCCCAGCCACAGGACCTTGCGGGCTCCAAGCGCCGTCAGCAGGGCCTGCTCCGCGAGCGCCTCGGTCCAGCCGGGATTGCGGTTGGGGTTCAGAAGGCACTGCCGCGTGGTCAGCACGGTACCGAAGCCGTCATGGTCCAGCGCCCCGCCCTCGAGCACGAAGTCGTTCTGGATCTGGCGCACGCCCGAGGCCGAAGCGATCTGCTCGGCGACGATGTCGTCGTCCTCCAGAAGGTACTTGCCGCCCCAGCCGTTGAATCGGAACGCCTGGCCCACGACCGTGTCTGCCAGCCGGGCGAAGATCGGTCCGGTGTCCCGGAGCCAGACGTCCCCGAAGCGGCCGCGGACGATCTCCACGCCGGCGACGTCCCCGACCAGGGCCCGCGCGGCGGCATAGCCGTCCTCGCCGCAGACCATCAGGCGGACGCGCTCCTCACCGGGGCCGGCCAGCGCCCGGGCGAGATCGGCCACCTCGCGCTGGGCGGCGTCCAGATCCTCCTGCCAGAGTTCTGCGTGGCTCGGAAATCCGACCCACATGGCGCTGTGCGTCGACCATTCGGACGGGACGGTCAGGGACATCGGCAGGACTCCGGACGAGGGCGGCGCGCGCAATTAGGAGTGACGCGGTCACGCGTCAACCCCCAATCCTTACCCGACGTCCCTGGGACGGCCCTGTGTCAGCCGCCCCAGATCGATTTGAGGATCCCGTCGCGGCCGCAGCCGATCCGGTAGGCGCTGTAGCGGACCGGGTTCTTCACCGTGAACTGCTGGTGGTAGTCCTCGGCCGGCCAGAAGGTCTGTGCCGGGAGGATCCGGGTCGCGATATGGCCCTTCAGCTTGCCGGTGTTGATCGCGGCCAGGGAGGCCTCGGCCGCCTTGCGCTGTTCCGGGGAGGCGACGAACACCGCGCTGCGGTAGGATGGGCCGCGGTCACACGCCTGGCCGCCGTCATCGGTGGGGTCGATCAGTCGCCAGTAGCGGTCGGTCAGCTGGCGGTAGCTGATCTTCGACGGGTCGAAGGTCACCTGGACGGATTCGTAGTGACCCGTCGTCTCCGTGGTCACGTCCGCATAGGTCGGATGCTGGAGATGTCCGCCGGTATAGCCGGACACGGCCTTGACCACGCCGGGGATGGTCTCGAGGCCATGCTCCATGGTCCAGAAGCAGCCGCCGGCAAAGACGGCGGTTTCCAGCCGGGGCTGGGCCAGGGCCGGCAGGGCCGTCGTCGCGGCGAGCACGAGGGCGAAGAGGACGGGTCGGGTGGGGGTGCTGCGGAACTGTTTCATGCCAACAGGTTCGTTCGATCAGGCCCGGGCGGATACATTCCGCGCGATCACGAGTTCGTGAACTCCGGTCGCCCCTGC
>CAIQUG010000044.1 GCA_903874895.1 uncultured Caulobacterales bacterium
AGTGGGGTTCCAATTGAAATACAAAATGATAGAATAATAATTGGAGAGGGGTTGCCTGAAGATTCATAACTCGGAATATTTCGTAATAAAAAATTCAAAAAAGAAGTCAAATTCTAAAATTCACAAAGGTTTCATAAAGAAATTGCCTAGTTGATCCGTCTTCTTTCCCGTGTGGTGCGTTTGGTGCGCTCCAAAGCGGGGAAAACAAGATGAGCAGAACTTCAAGGGGGCGTTATCGCAAGGGCCTCCTGATCGCCGCCAGCGTCTTGGCGGCTGCCGTGGCGTCGCCAGCTTGGGCTGCGCAGATCCACAGTTTCAATATCGGAGCCCAATCGGCACAAACGGGTGTGGCGGAATTCGCCCGCCAGGCCGATATCCAGATCCTGATCTCCGAAGACGCGGCGGGCAATCGTCGCACCAATGCGGTCAAGGGAAGCTTCGACACCACCGCAGGCCTGCGCCTGCTTCTGGCCGGAACCGGTCTTGAGGCCAAGCTGACCGGCGACGCCACCTATACCGTGGTGCGTCGGGAAGAGCCCAGCGCCACCTCCGTCGAGACGGTGATCGTCACCGCCCGGGCCGGCGCAGACCAGCGCACCCGCGCCGACACCAGCTATTCCGTGAGCGTCATCCCGCAGGAGCACCTGCGCGAGACCGGCGTGTCCAGCGTCGCTGACAGCCTGCGCAATGTGCCCGGCTTCTGGGTGGAAAACTCCGGCGGTGAAGCCAGCGCCAATGTCCGCGCCCGGGGTATTCCGGTGGATGGCTACGCCTCTGTGCAGCTGGCTGAAGACGGCATGCCGATCCAACATGATCCAGGTCTCGGCTACCTCAATGCCGACCAGTCCTTCCGGCTCGATGAGACGATCAGTCAGATCCAGGTGGTTCGCGGTGGTCCGTCGACGGTCTTCTCGTCCAATGCCCCCGGCGGTCTGGTGAACTTCATCACCCGCAAGGCTGGCGCGGCGCCCGAAGGCCTGGTCAAGGTGTCAGTGGGCGATGACGGCCTCTACCGCACGGACTTCTGGTATGGCGGCCCGGTGGGCGACTGGCGTGTGGCCCTGGGCGGCTTCTACCGCACCGAGCGCGGAACCCGGGACCCCGGCTTCAACTTCAATGACGGCGGCCAGTTCCGGGTTTCCCTGGGACACGACATTGGTCGCGGGACCATCGATGTGGACGTGAAGCACATCGACGATCATGTGGGCTTCTATCTGGGTCAGCCCTATATGGTCAGCGGAAGCGACATCAAGGGCATCCCGGGGCTGGACGCGACCAAGGGCATTCTCAGCGGTCCGGAAACCCAGGCCCTGCGGCTCCGGACTAATAACGGCCAGATCAATTACGACCTGACCACCGGCACGACCGTCAAGCTCGATCAGGTCACCGGCCATCTGGTCCAGGATCTCGGCAATGGCTGGCACATGGATGACCGCCTGCGTTATCGCCAGACGGATCAGGTGCGGATCGGCCTGTTCCCGGCCTCGGTCCAGACCGGCGCCCTTCGCCTCACCCAACTGCTTCCGGCGGCCAAGGGGCTGTTCCCCACGGCGACCAGCCTCGCCTACAGCTATGTGGACAAGCCGGGCGCCCTCTACACGACCCCTCAGAACGCTAGCGGGCTCGAAATTGACGACAGCGCCCGGGACATCGCCGTCAGCGAACACGAGATGATGAACGACCTGCGCTTCAGCAAGAAGTTCACCCTGGGAGGCCAGACCCACGACGTCACCCTCGGCGCCTATTACATGACCGCGCATGAGACCTTCACCCGCTATGCGGCGGTGTTGGTGCTCGACTCCAGCACCCATGCCCGTCCGATGAATGTGGTGGCTCTGGATGGAACCGGCGCAGTTGTGGGTTCGCTGACGGAAAATGGCGTGATCCGGTATGGCTCCGAATTCGCCAATGGCGTGGGCGACCAGCGCACCATGGCCCTCTACGCCGCGGACGAATGGCAGGTGAATGACCAGTTGCGGATCGACTTCGGCGCGCGCCAGGAAGCCATGAAGACGAACGGCGCTGCGGAAGGTTCCAAAACGGTCAATCTGGGCCAGACCGCCACGGCGGCGGACAGGAATTATCTGACCGGTTCCGGCGTTTTCACCCCCTATAGCCGCTCCTTCTCGACCCTGACCTGGACGGTCGGCGCCAACTACCAGATGGACAAGGCCCAAGGGGTGTTCGCCCGCTATACCAGCGCCGCCCGTCTGCCCAGCATCAGCGACTTCATTACCAATGCCGGCGCCACGCCGGTCATCAATCACACCGACATGTTCGAGGTCGGCTACAAGTTCAGCCGCCCCTGGCTGGACGCCTATGTGACCTTGTTCGACACCGAGTACCACAATTACGGTGTCGGCCAGACCGTCTACAGCAACGTCACCAATGGCTATGTGAACCAGACCTATTTTGCCGACACCCGGGACTACGGCCTGGAAATTGACGGCGACCTGCGTCCGAATGACTGGTTCGATGTCGCCTTCTCCGGCACGGTCCAGCAGCCGGAATTCACTTCCCTGAAATACACCGTCCTGTCCGGCGGCGTCCTCAGCACCCTGGACTTCAACGGCAAACAACTGCTTCGGGTGCCCAAGACCAGCTTCAGCGTGACCCCGGCTGTCAATCTGATGAATGACCGTCTGCGGGCCGAGGTGTCGGTGGAATATTACAGCGACCGCTATGCTGACGCCG
>CAIQUG010000045.1 GCA_903874895.1 uncultured Caulobacterales bacterium
CTCGCGGGGTTCGTGGACCTCGTGAAACGGCGCCCACCTGGTATGCCAGGTCTGAGTGGATTGAAACACCTTCACGGTTCTCATGGCGCCGCCACCCTTTCCCCCTGATGCCCCGGACACCACCCCTGCGGGGGACAAGGCCGCCCTGCGCCGGGCGCTGCGGGGGCGACGCCGGGCCCTCGCCGCCGACCGGGCACAGGCCTCGCAGGCCCTCGCGGACCGGGTCGGGGAATTGCCGGTCCGGGACTGGTGCGGGACCTGCGTGTCGGTCTATCTCGCCGATGCCTCCGAGATCGATCCGGCCCCGCTGGCCGCGGCCCTCGCCGGGCAGGGGGCGACGATCCTGCTGCCGGTGGTGATGGCGCGGGACGCGGCCCTGGTGTTCCGCCACGCGGTCGCGGCCTGTGACCTGACGCCGGACGCGGCGGGGATCGGCGCGCCGCCTGCGTCCAGCCCGGCGGCGGTTCCCGATATCGTCCTGGCCCCGCTTCTGGGCTTCGACGGGTTCGGCGGGCGGATCGGCCAGGGCGGCGGCTATTATGACCGGACACTGGCGGCCCTGCGCGCCGGTGCACCGGTCACGGTGATCGGCCTCGCCTATGCCGGACAGGCCTGCCCGCGCCTGCCCATGGACGGCCATGACCAGCGACTGGATGGCGTTCTGACGGAAGAAGGGTATAGAGCCGCTTCCTCTGAGAGTTAAGGACGCCCATGCGGCTGGCATTTTTCGGCGACGTGATCGGCAAGCCCGGACGGGATGCCCTGTCCACCCACCTGCCCGGGCTGAAGCGCCGCCTGGCCCTGGATTTCGTCTGCATCAACGCAGAGAACGCCGCTGCGGGCTTCGGCATCACCGAGAAGACCGCCCAGGACCTGTTCGACGCCGGAGCCGACTGCCTGACCCTGGGCAACCACAGCTGGGACCAGCGGGAAGCCCTGACCTATATCGAGCGGGAGCCCCGGCTGCTGCGCCCCCTGAACTATCCCCGCCTGTCCCGGGCCCCGGGGCGCGGGGCCTATGCCTATGACACGCCGGGGGGCGGGCGGGTGCTGGTGATCTCGGTCCTGGGCCGGGTGCACATGGACGCCCTGGACGACCCGTTCTCCGCCGTGGACAAGGCCCTGGACGAGGCCCCCCTGGGGGTGGCCTTCGATGCCGTGATCGTCGACATGCACTGCGAGGCCACCTCGGAGAAGATGGCCATGGGCCATTTCTGCGACGGGCGGGCGAGCCTGGTGATCGGCACCCACACCCATGTCCCCACGGCCGACGCCCAGGTGCTGCCCGGCGGCACGGCCTTCCAGACCGATGCCGGGGCCTGCGCCGACTACGACAGCGTGATCGGCATGAACAAGGGCATCAGCGTCGCCCGCTTTGCCTCCCGCCTGCCGGGGGAGCGGCAGACCCCGGCCACGGGACCCGCCACGGTGTGCGGCGTGTTCGTCGAGACCGATCCGAAGACCGGTCTCGCCCTGCGCATCGAGCCGATCCGGGTGGGCGGACGGCTGAAGCCCTGCATGCCGGAAGTCTAGGCGCAGGGCAGCCTAGTTGCTGTCGTCCCAGCTGCCGTCGGAGCCGCCGTCGTCGCTGTCGCTGTCGCCGTAGTTGTTGTTGACCACGACATTCTCGATGGTCTCGTTCCCGCCATAGCCGCCGCCCCAGCCGCCGCCGAAGCCCCCGCCGTGGTGCCCGCCGAACAGGCCGCCGAGGCTGGAGAACAGCATGTCGCCGGCCACCACGCCCGCCGCCGTGGTCCCGGCGGCGCGCAGGAAGCTGCCGAGGCCGCCGCCGCCGCCGAAGATGCCGCCGCCGCCCCAGGGCTGCTGGACCTGGGGCGGATAGGGCTGCGGATACGGGGTCTGCTGATATTGCGGTTGCGGGGGCTGGACCCAGGGATTGGACCCCGGCGGTGGTGAGGTCGGCGGCACCGAGGTCGAAGCCCCAGCGGCCGCGCCGCCGAGGAAGCCGGTGCCCGCCGACGACGAACCCGACGCCTGGGCGCGAAGCTGGCTCAGCTCCGCCTGGGCCCGGTGCAGGGCCTCGTCGGCCATGATGGCGTGCTGGACCAGCACATAGGCCGCGTCCGGGCGGGCGCGGAGGGCGTCGTCGATCATCGCCGCCGCCTCGGCATCCTTGAGGCCGGCGGGGGTATTGTTCAGATCAACGAGAAATCGGGTCAGAAGCTCGCGTTCCTGCGGTGTCATCGAAGCGTCCGGAATGTTGTCGTGTTCAGGGCGGCACCGTTGCCGTCCGTCCAGATATGGAGGCGCATCCTTCCTTTGGGGAGGGGGACGACGCGAGGATGACGCACTTGTAATCCAATCGCCGGGGACCGTGTTCCACCGGGTTTCCTCCCCGGCCGCTCGCCCGTATAAGCGCCTCGATGCGCAAGTTCCTGAACCTCATCACCAACATGGACGCCGCCGCCTGGCGGTCGGTGGCCGTCAGCTTCGTGCTGTTCGGCGGTGTCGGGCTGGTGTTCGTGTTCGGGGCCTCCCTCCTCGGCCTGAACGGGCCGGAGAATGTGGAGCGATGGCTGGGACTGGGCCTGCACGGCCCCGCCGCCCTGCCGGTGGCGGTGATCAGCTTTTCCGTGCTGGCTTTCCTCGGCGCGCCGCAGTTCGTGCTGATTGCCGCGGCCGTGGTGGCCTTCGGGCCGTGGGCGGGGTTCCTCTACAGCTGGATCGGGACCGAGGTGTCGGCCCTGGTGGGCTTCTTCCTCGGCCGGCGGTTCGGAGCGGACATCCTGCGCCGGTATGCGGGCCAGGGCGTGCAGGATTTCATGGGCATGGTCGGGGAGAACGGATTCCTCGCCAGCCTGATCGTGCGGCTGGTGCCCAGCGCCCCCTTCATCGTCGTCAACATGGCCGCAGGCGTCACCCCCATGCGGGTCTCGGCCTTCGCGATCGGCACCGGGATCGGCATCCTTCCCAAGATCGCCCTGACGGCCTTTGCCGGGGGCGCTGTGGTGAAGGGCCTGAATGGCGGCGGCGGCTGGACCGGCCTTGCGCTCGCGGCCGCCCTGTGGATCGGCTCGGGCCTCGTGGCGCGCAGCTGGATGAAACGGCGGGAGCGCAAGGCGGCCCTGACGGCGCAACCCCCTGAAAAGACTGGCTGACCAGCCCGCTGTGTACCCTTTCGGACCGACGGCCCGCGGCCTCTTGGCAGCCAGTCACATTGTCGCGATACGGGACAGGGCGTCATTATCTCCTTGAATTTTTGCGCCTCGCAGTGCAAACGGACCCGTCCGACAGCCTCTCAAATCCTCCGAGTCGCGCACCTGGTTGCGCTGGCCGGATGTCAGGGTCCGTCTGGCGACCCGCCTGACCTGTCAAACCTCCAAGACGATCCCCTCACCCACCCCCAAGCCAGTGCACCGTTTCGTCGCGCGTCTGCTCCTTGATCAAGGCCATTCATGCTCCAGTCCGTCTTCGGCGTCATTTCCAACGACATCGCCATCGACCTCGGCACCGCCAACACCCTGATCTACATGAAGGGCAAGGGCATCGTGCTGAACGAACCCTCGGTGGTGGCCCTGAGAAACGTGGGCGGCCGCAAGGTGGTGCACGCGGTGGGCATAGAGGCCAAGCAGATGCTGGGCCGCACGCCGGGCCACATGGAGGCCATCCGCCCCATGCGGGACGGGGTCATCGCCGACTTCGAAGTCGCCGAGGAAATGATCAAGCACTTCATCCGCAAGGTGCATAACCGCAAGGGCTTCGTGAATCCCAAGGTCATCGTGTGCGTGCCGTCGGGCGCCACGGCGGTGGAGCGCCGCGCCATCAATGACAGCTGCCTCAACGCCTCGGCCCGCCGGGTCGGCCTGATCGACGAGCCGATGGCCGCCGCGATCGGCGCAGGGCTTCCCATCCACGAGCCTACCGGCTCCATGGTGGTGGATATTGGCGGCGGCACCACCGAGGTGGCGGTCCTGTCCCTGTCCGGCATCGTCTATTCCCGCTCCGTCCGCGTGGGCGGGGACAAGATGGACGAGGCGATCATCAGCTACATGCGCCGCCACCACAATCTGCTCATCGGCGAGACCACCGCCGAGCGGATCAAGAAGGAGATCGGCACCGCCCGTCCCCCGGTGGAAGGGGATGGCCTGGCCATCGAGGTCAAGGGTCGTGACCTGATGCAGGGCGTGCCGCGGGAAGTGCGCATCTCCGAAAAGCAGGCAGCCGAAGCCCTGGCCGAACCGGTCAGCCAGATCGTCGAGGCCGTGAAGGTCGCCCTGGAAGCCACCCCGCCGGAACTGGCGGCCGACATTGCCGACAAGGGCATCATGCTCACCGGCGGCGGAGCCCTGCTCCGCGGTCTGGATGCGGAAATCCGCGACCATACCGGCCTGCCGGTGACCGTGGCCGATGACCCCCTGTCCTGCGTGGCCCTGGGCTGCGGCAAGGTGCTCGAGCATCCCAAATGGATGAAGGGCGTGCTTGACGCCTCGCTGGCTTAGGGCGACCGTCGGTCGGCTGGGTGACCGCAAAGTCGGCCCCGCGTTTTCAGTTCGGAGGGTAGGGTGTCCTTCAGGGATGGTCCGCTGCAGGATCTGAGGATTCCTCTGGCCTGGGCTGCCACCGTCGCTACGCTGGCGGCGGGCGTCGCGGCCCTGTTCCTGATGATCGAGGACCACCATTCCAACGCCCGGGGTGCCGATGCGCCCCCGACGCCGGTCCGCAACCAGTTCGACGAGGCCGTCGGCCCCGTCTCGGCCATGTTCGCCGCCCCCCTGCGCTGGGCCGGAGACGCCGGGGACTATGTCCGCGACTATTTCAACGCCGTCGACGAGAACCGCCGGCTGAAGAAGCAGGTCGCCGACCTGATGGCCTACAAGGAAATGGCGCAGCGGCTGCAGAACATCAACGGCCGCTACGAGGCGCTTTTGCAGCTGCGCACCGAACCGGCGGCGAAGATGGTCACGGCCCGGGTCGTGGCCGACGCCCGGGGCCCCTTCAGCCATGCCAGGCTCGCGGATGCGGGTGCCGAGAGTGGCATCCGCATCGGCAATCCGGTCCTGTCGGAGCACGGGGTCGTCGGCCGGGTGGTGGGCGTCTCGAAGACCGTGAGCCGGGTGCTCCTGCTCACCGACGTGGACAGCCGCACCCCCGTGCTGGTCAATGCCTCCAACGCCCGGGCGATCCTGGCGGGGGATGGGGGCGACGCGCCGAAGCTCTCCTATCTGCGGGGTCATGACCCGGTGAAGCGCGGGGACGTGATCCTCACCTCCGGCGACGGCGGCCTCTATCCCCGGGGCCTGCCCGTGGGGGTGGCGGACAAGGACATCTTCGGCCAGTGGCGGGTCCGGCTCTATTCCGACCGCTCCGCGCTGGACTATGTGCGGATCATGCTGTTCACCGACTTCAGCCAGCTGGTGGACGACCAGGCCCTGAACAACCGCGCCCCGCCGCCGATCAGTGCTTCGGAAAAGACCCAGATCGACCAGGCCGTGGCCGCCCGCATCGCCGCCCCGCGCCCTGGCTCGCCGGAGGCCCAGGCTGCCGCCGAGCGGGCCGCGACGGACAAGGCCGCCGCGGACAAGGCGGCGGCGGAGAAGGCCACGGGCGCGAAGCAGGTGCCGGACAGGCCGTCGGTCGCCAGGCCCGCCGCCACGGCACCTGCGTCCGTGGTCCCCCCGGCCGCCGCCCCCGCACATGCCAGGGGCCAGCACGGACCGAAGGTCCTGCATCCCACGCGCACCTCGCCCGGAAATCCGGTGGCGGTCGTTCCGGGACAACGC
>CAIQUG010000046.1 GCA_903874895.1 uncultured Caulobacterales bacterium
AGGACGATGAACGCCCCGCCCTTGATGGCACTGCCGATGCTCTGCGAGGTGCCGCTGACCCTGGTACCTGCGGCATTCAGCAGGGTCAGGATCAGGATCAGGCCGCAACCCAGAACGCCGGCATGGATCTGCGGCAGGAAGCCCAGGCGATGCACATATTCGCCGAACACCACCGAGATGAAGGCATTGGACGCCACATACTGCAGGAAGGTCAGCCAGCCGTTCAGGAATCCGGTTCCCGGCCCGAAGGCCCGCGCCGAGATGGAGTAGGTGCCGCCGGCCAGGGGCACCGACGCACCGGCCTCCACCAGCGGCATGGCGGCCAGCATGGCGGCGACGCCGCCCAGGCCCCAGGCCACCAGGATCGCCCAGGGCTCGGTGATGGCCTTCGACACCTCCCCGGGGGCCCGCATGATCCCGGAGCCGATGACCCCGCCCACCACCACGGCCAGTCCGAAGACGAGACCGAGAACGCGGAGCAGCTGCGGCGGGGACTTTGCGGACGTATCGGACATCATGAACCTGTGGAAAACGGGCCTTGCAGCGGCAGGCTAGCGGACGGCGATGCCTGCGCCTAGCCGTCCGGTCACGGTGTGACCTCCCGCGACCCTCGGAAAATCGTGTCCCGGGGACGTGCACGCCCGATCCGCCCCCTTTCCCTGTCCGGGATGGCAGGGCAATGTCCGGGCATGACCGTTCCCGTCTATTCCCACCTCGCCATGGCCCGTCACAGCAACGGTGCCGCCCATGCAGAGCGCCCGGAGCGGCTGGCCGCGGTGCTCGACGCCCTGGCCGATGCCGGCCTCGGAGGAGATCGCCGGGAAGCCCCGATGATCGACCGCGCCCACCTGGCCCGGGTGCATCCTGCAGCCTTCATCGATGCGATCTTCGCCGCGGAACCCGTCAGCGGCCGGACCCGGCTGGACCCGGACACGGCCATGTCCCCCGGCAGCCTCGAGGCCGCCTTGCGCGCAGCCGGGGCCGTCACCGCCGCCGCCGAGGCCGTGGCCCGGGGCGACATGGACCGGGCCTTCTGCGCCGTACGGCCGCCGGGCCATCATGCGGAGCCGGACGTGGCGATGGGCTTCTGCATGTTCTCCAACGCCGCGGTGGCGGCCCGCGCCGCGCAGGTCGCAGGCCTTTCGCGGGTCGCCGTGATCGATTTCGACGTGCATCACGGCAACGGAACCCAGGCCGCCTTCGCCGAGGACCCGACCCTGTTCCTCGGGTCCATCCACCAGTCGCCGCTCTATCCCGGCACGGGGGAGGACAGCGAGACGGGCCTCGGCAACATCGTCAATGCGACGGTCGCGCCCATGTCCCCCCGGGAGGTCTGGAGGCAGCGATTCGAGTCCCGGCTCATGCCCGCCCTCGACGCCTTCGCCCCGGACCTGATCCTGATCTCCGCCGGATTCGACGCCCATGCCCGCGACCCGTTGGCGCAACAGTCTCTGGAAGCTGAGGATTTTGCCTGGGCGACGCGGGCCGTCCTGGCCGTCGCCCGCCACCGGTGCGGAGGACGGGTTGTCTCGACGCTCGAGGGGGGCTACGACCTGATGGCGCTGGGCCAGTCGGCCGCAGCGCATGTGCAGGCCTTGAGCGAGGGTTGAGGGGTTGGACCGTCCGGCGCGCCGCGCCATAGCGCTTGCCCGCCACGGGGAGCCTGCCTTGTCCCGCAAGGTCAAGCTGACCTCGTCGGGGTACCGCGACTGGTGGGCCACCTATGAGGAAGGCGGAATCCGCACCGACCAGAGCCCGCCGGACAGCCTCCGGGCCCTGGCCGCGCGCGCGGTGGCGGTGTTTTCGTCCACCCGGCGTCGCGCCATCGAAACGGCCCGGGCCGTGGCCGGCGAGCGTCCCTTCACCTCCGACGTGGTCTTCATCGAGGCCCCGCTGCCACCCCCGCCGTTTCCCGATTCCTTCAAGGTCAGCCCGCGCAGCTGGGGCGTGATCGCCCGGGCCGCCTGGTGGCTGGGCTACGGCGAAGGGGGCGAGACTCGGGCCGAAGCGGAGGTCCGCGCCGCTGAGGCCGCCGACCGTCTGATCGCCGCCGTCGCCGAGGGTGGCGAAGTGCTGCTGCTGGCCCATGGCTATTTCAACAACATGATCGGCATCGCCCTGCAGCGCCGGGGCTGGAAGCTGACCCAGGACCAGGGCTTCAGATACTGGTCCGTCCGGCGATTCGAACCGCGGGGATGATCAGTGATTGCCCGCGGGAGGGAGGCTGCCTAATGTGCCGTCTCCCCTTCTGCCATGGGTGTCGACAGACCAGATGAGCGCGCCGCAGTCCTCTTCCTTGTCCGATCTGAGTTTCGAGCAGGCTCTGGCCGAACTCGAGACCATCGTCCGGGCCCTCGAGTCCGGTCAGTCCCCGCTGGAGCAGTCCATCGCGCAGTATGAACGCGGCGCAGCCCTCAAGGCCCATTGCGAGTCCAAGCTGGCTGCCGCTCGCCTGCGGGTAGAGAAGATTGTCATCGGCAACGGCGGCGAGCCGTCGGTCGCCCCCGCGGAATTTGGCTGATGCGCCCCCGCGGGACTCTGCAGGAAGGGCCGGTCGGGTGAACGTGACACCACCACAGCTGGACCGGACGGCCCTGGCGGAGCGCATGGCGCACAGCGCCGACGTCGTGACCGTCGCGCTCGACGCTCTGCTGCCCCGCGCCGAGGGACCCGAACAGCGGCTGATGGAAGCCATGCGCTATGCGGCGCTCGGCCCCGGCAAGCGCCTGCGTCCGTTCTTCGCCCTGGAAGCCGCCCGGATGTTCGATATCGAGGAACGGCCGGTGCTGCGGGCGGCCTGTGCGCTGGAGTGCATCCACGCCTATAGCCTGGTGCACGACGACCTGCCGGCCATGGATGATGACGACATCCGCCGCGGCCGCCCGACCGTTCACAAGGCCTATGACGAGGCCACGGCCATTCTGGTGGGCGACGCCCTTCAGTCCATCGCCTTCGAGATCCTGTCCCACCCGGACACGCACGACGATGCCGAGGTCCGCTCCGAACTCGTCCGGCGCCTGGCCCGCGCCTCAGGGGCCCAGGGCATGGCGGGCGGCCAGATGATCGACATCCTGGGCTTCCGGGATGATCTCGGGGCCGTGGCGCGGATGCAGCGCATGAAGACCGGGGCCCTGATTGCCCATGCCTTCGAGATCCCCCTGATCATCGCCCGCGCGACCGACACCAAGCGCCACGCCCTGATGGCCTTCGCCCACGACCTGGGCCTCGCCTACCAGATCGTCGACGACCTGTTGGACGTGGAGGCCGAGGCCGAGGACGTGGGCAAGGCCGTGGGCAAGGACGCCGCCCGGGGCAAGGCCAATTTCGTCACCCTCCTCGGGGTGGAGGAAGCCCATGCCCGGGTTGATCTTCTGCGGGAGCAGTGCAAGGCGCATCTCGAAATCTTTGGTCCGAGGGCCACATATCTGCGAGAAAGCGCCGATTTCGTGCTAGATCGCTGAAAAGTCCCGTCGTCCAGCTTGCATCCGCCCAAGATGCGGATCCGTTCGCGAGTCCAGATGCCCCCGCATACCCCTCTCCTCGACACCATTTCCGCCCCCGCCGACCTGCGCGGCCTCGGTCTACCCGAACTCCGGCAGGTCGCTGACGAGTTGCGGGCGGAGACCATCGACGCCGTTTCGGTCACCGGCGGTCATCTGGGCGCGGGCCTGGGCGTCGTGGAACTGACGGTGGCCCTGCATGCCGTGTTCGAGACGCCCGAGGACATCCTGATCTGGGACGTCGGCCACCAGGCCTATCCGCACAAGATCCTCACCGGGCGCCGGGACCGGATCCGCACCCTGCGCCAGGGGGACGGCCTGTCCGGCTTCACCAAGCGCTCGGAAAGCGAATACGATCCCTTCGGCACGGCCCATGCCTCGACCTCGATCTCCGCGGCGCTGGGCTTCTGCGTCAGCCGCGACCGCCAGAACCGTGACAACAAGGTGGTCGCCGTGATCGGCGACGGCGCCATGAGTGCCGGCATGGCCTACGAGGCCATGAACAATGCGGCCGAGGCCACCCGGGGTCAGCTGACCGTGATCCTGAACGACAACGACATGTCCATCGCCCCGCCGGTCGGCGGGATGAGCGCCTATCTGGCCGGGCTGGTCTCCGGCCGCTCCTATCAATCGTTCCGCAAGCTGGGCCGCTCCGTCGCCAGCGCCCTGCCCCGGCCCCTGCAGGAGGCGGCCCGCAAGGCGGAGGAGTTCGCGCGCGGCATGGCCACCGGCGGCACCTTCTTCGAGGAACTGGGCTTCTACTATGTGGGCCCGATCGACGGCCACAACATGGACCACCTGGTGGCCGTGCTGAAGAATGTCCGGGAAATCAAGGACAAGCCGGTCCTGGTTCATGTGGTGACCCAGAAGGGCAAGGGCTACGCCCCCGCCGAGAACGCCGCCGACAAGTATCACGGCGTCGTGCGCTTCGACGTGGTGACGGGGGAGCAGTCCAAGGCCAAGTCCAATGCCCCTGCCTACACCAAGGTGTTCGGCACGGAGCTCACCAAGCGCGCCGAGCTGGACGACCGGATCGTGGCCATCACCGCGGCCATGCCCTCGGGCACCGGGGTCGACATCCTGGCCAAGCGTTTCCCCGACCGGGTGTTCGACGTGGGCATCGCCGAGCAGCACGCGGTGACCTTTGCCGCCGGCCTCGCCGCGGACGGGATGAAGCCGTTCTGCGCCATCTACTCCACCTTCCTGCAGCGGGGCTATGACCAGGTCGTCCACGACGTGGCCATCCAGAGCCTGCCGGTGCGCTTCGCCATCGACCGGGCCGGCCTGGTGGGGGCGGACGGTGCCACCCACGCGGGCAGCTTCGATGTCGGTTACCTCGGGGCCCTGCCCGGCATGGTGTTGATGGCGGCCGCCGACGAGGCCGAGCTGGCCGGCATGATCGCCACGGCCTGCGAGATCGACGACCGCCCCTCCGCCTTCCGCTATCCCCGCGGAGACGGGGTCGGAGTGGACATCCCGGCCCTCGCCGAACCCTTCGAGGTCGGCCGGGGCCGCATTGTCCGCGAGGGCTCGGCGCTGGCCATCCTCTCCCTCGGCACCCGGCTGGCGGAATCGCTGAAAGCGGCCGACCTCCTTGCCGCCCGGGGCCTGTCGGTGACCGTGGCCGATGCCCGCTTCGCCAAGCCCCTTGACGAAGAGATGATCCTGCGCCTGACGCGGGAACACGAGGCGCTGATCACCGTCGAGGAAGGAGCCATGGGCGGGTTCGGAGCCTTTGTGCTCCAGCTGCTGGCCAGCAAGGGCGCCCTGGACCGGGGCCTGAAGGTCCGTACCCTGGTGCTGCCGGACGTCTTCCAGGACCACGACCGCCCGGAGGCCATGTACGCCGCCGCCGGACTGGATGCGGACGGGATCGTGGCGACGGCGCTGATGGCCCTGGGCGTGGACGCGGCCAAGGCCGTGCGCGCCTGACCGGCCATCGGTCCACGGACAATTTACCGAGGATTTTCGACATAAGGCGCGTCAATGCCGACCAGAACTGACGCTCAAAATTGACAACATCCCCAGTAAATCTGCCAATCGCTCGCCGCTGTCGACGTACGCTCAATCCGGGCAATTGTTGCCCATAACGGGCGGAATCCGTCGCCGCAAGCACCAATACTCCTGCGGCACTCAAAACACCTCAAATAAATTAGAACAAATACACACGAGCTAGAATATTGTACGATATCGAACATTTCGATAATGACATTTTCCCCCAATTTCTGATTTTATATTTTAATCAAAATCGGTATTTGTGTTGAAGTACTCAGAACTTTGATTGACGCTGATGAGACTCGGTGGCCGCAACATCGCCGGCCGAGCCGAAATTCAGCCCGAGAGGCCCATTTTTGTCTTTAACGTCTCAAATATGACACCTGAGGTTCAATGATTACTGGAGAGCAGATTCGCGCCGCCCGAGGGCTGGCCCGCCTGGATCAGGTCGAACTCGCAGAGCGGGCCGGTGTATCCTTGGAGACCATCAAGCGACTTGAGCGACTGCGCGGTCCGATATCCGCGAACACGACCACCGAGGCGGCGATCCGCTCGGCCTTCCACGCTGTGGGCGTGATCTTCCTTGAAGAGGATGGCCTCGGCTGCGGCGTGCGCTTCAGCCTGCCCCGCACCGTGCGATCGCGGAGCACGGACCCCGCCGAGACGTCGCCCCTCACCTGAACGCGGTCCTAGAACGGTGAGAACTTCTGCAGGATCGCCGTTCCCGCCGGGACGTTCTGGACCCGGCTGACGGTACCCTGCCCGCCATAGGAGATCCGCGCTTCGGCGATCTGGGTGTGCTGGATGGTGTTGGTGGAGGTGATGTCCTCCGGCCGCACGATCCCGGCCACGGTCAGGATCCGCTTTTCCGCATTGATCATGATCTCCTGCTTGCCCTGGATCACCAGGTTGCCGTTGGCGAGCACCCCGGTGACCACCGCCGCCACGGTCAGGGACACCGTCTCCGACCGGTTCACGCTGCCGGAACCGTCATTGGTGAAGGAGGAGGATGTCCCCACGGCCGTGCCCGCGCTGAACGACTTGGGCAGGTTGTGCGACAGGGTCGTCTCGAACCCCAGAAGGTTGGGCACGCCCAGCTGGTTGGCCCCCTTGCGGGTCGCCACGGTCTCGTTGGACAGCTTGGCCGTGTCGTTGATGTTGATGTTGACCGTGAGGATGTCACCGACCCGGGCCGCGCGCTGATCGTGGAAGAAGGCGCGAGCCCCGTTGCGCCAGAGGCTGTTGGACGACGCCGGCCGGGCCCCGTTCTCCGGGGCCTGCAGCACCGCCTGTTCCGACGGAACGATGGCCGTCGGATAGGCCATGGCAGAGATCTTCGGTGTCGAGACTGCTTCGTTCAGGGAGCCACAGGCCGCCAGCGGCAGCAGGGCCGCGGCGACGCAGACGGGGCCGAAGGCGCGGGAGATACGGCGGATCATGGACTGACCTTTCAGCGAACGCTGGCGTAGAGGGACGGTGCCGCCCGGGCGGGGGCGACGCGGATGGCATCGGCTTCAGGCCCGACGAGGGCCCGGCCGGGGCCCGAGGCGACGGCTTCCACCGTCTTCTTCGAGCCGAGATTGAGGACCTGCACCGCCTCGCCGACCGCGGCGTCCCCCAGGGCGCGGCCCTGCAGGGACAGCACCATGCCGTCGTCCCGGAAGATCACGGCGACGATGTCGTCCCGGTGGATCACCTTGGCGCCCACCAGATCCCGCATCAGCGCCGGCGCGCCGGCGCGCAGCGGACGTCGTGCGATCTTGCCCGATGCCGCATCCTGGTCGCCCAGGGGGTCGGAGAGATGGGCGGCCGCGGGGACCTCGGCCCAGGCCAGGTCGTCGGAGACCAGGCTCTCACCCGCCGGAATATTGCGGGTGTAGACGAGGGCCTGCACGGTATGGGCGAGCTCCGCCCTGACGCGAGAAGGGGCCGTACTGCGGGATTTCGATGCGGGGGCGGCCGGACGGGGTGCCACCACGGGGGTCTCCGCCTCGCCACCCTCGACGATCACCCGGCGCAGCCCCCGGGGATTGGTCCATTCCAGCCCGGCCTGATGGGCCACCAGCTGGACATGCCCGGCGTCGAGCACGGCGGACTGACCCGGCAGGGCCCCCGGGCCGACCACCACCTGCCCCGCCGGCCCGTCGACACCCTCGAACAGATCCGACAGGACGATCTCCGTCCCGCGCGAGGCGGGATGGGCCATCAGTTCGGCGGGCACGCCCGCACCGGATGCGGACGACGCCGCCAGAAGGGCGACGGCGTGAACCAGCACGAAGGCAGCGAGGGCGGCGAGAATGGCGCGCATGTGGATCAGGCTCCCTTTCCGGACGGCGGGCTCAGGTCTTCAGCTGGGCCGCGGAGGCCAGCATCTGATCTGCCGTGGTCACCACCTTGGAATTCATCTCGTAGGCCCGCTGCGCCACGATCAGGGAGGTCACCTCCCCCACCGCGTCGACGTTGGAGCTTTCCACGAAGTTCTGCTTCAGCTGGCCGAAGCCCGTGGACGCCGGGGACGCCACATTGGGCTGGCCGGAGGCACCGGACTGCAGGAACAGGTTCGACCCGATCGCCTCGAGGCCCGCCTCGTTGAAGAAGTTGGCGAGCTGCAGCTGTCCCACCTGAGTGGTCCCCGCCTGGCCGGCGAGGGTCACCTGCACCTGCCCGCTGGCAGAGATCGACACGTCGGTGGCGTTCTGCGGAATGGTGATCTGTGGCAGGACCGAATAACCGTCCGTGGTCACCAGCTGGCCGGTCTGGTTCACGGCGAAGTTCCCGGCCCGGGTATAGGCCGTCTCCCCCGTAGGCAGCTGGATCTGGAAGTAGCCGCGTCCGTCAATGGCCATGTCGTACTTGTTGCCGGTCTGGGTCAGGGTGCCCTGGGTGGTGATCCGCGCCACGGCCGCCGTCTTCACCCCGGAGCCCAGCTGGATGCCGGTGGGCACCACCGTGCCGGTGTCGGAGGACTGCGCGCCCATCCGCTCGATGTTCTGGTAGAGCAGGTCCTCGAACTCCGGGCGCTGCTTCTTGTAGCCCACGGTGTTCATGTTCGCGATGTTGTTGGACACAGTTTCGACGTTCAGCTGCTGGGCAGCCATGCCGGTCGCGGCGATATCAAGAGCTCTCATCTGGGGTCAGGCTTTCGGTTGTCGTGGCATCGGGTTGCGGGACAAGGTCAGACGATCTTGGCGAGGGTGTTGACC
The DNA here is from genome assembly GCA_903874895.1 of uncultured Caulobacterales bacterium. Taxonomy (GTDB): domain Bacteria; phylum Pseudomonadota; class Alphaproteobacteria; order Caulobacterales; family Caulobacteraceae; genus CAIMFV01. The sequence continues at coordinate 8,699 of CAIQUG010000046.1, forward strand.
GCCTGGAGCGAGAGGTCGGTCGCGGCGTTCATGATCTGGGTGATGCGCTCATAGGCGCGGGAAATGGTGATCAGGTTGGTGATCTCGGTCACGGCGGTGACGTTCGAGCCCTCCACCGCGCCCTGACGAACCAGGCTGTCATTGGCCGGCAGGGGCGGATTGGCCGGATCGGCGGCGTAGAGGTTCGATCCCTGCTTGGACAGGCCGCTCCGATTGGCGAAGCGCACGACCGAGATCTTGCCCACCTGCACCCCGTCCTGGGTGATGGTCCCGTCCCGGCCGATGCTGGGTGACGATTTCTTGTTGTCCAGCTGCAGGGGCGCGCCACCGGCGCCCTGGACGGCGTGGCCATTCTTGTCCAGCAGGGTTCCATCCACGCCGACGGTGAACTGGCCGTCGCGGGTGTACATGGGTCCGTTGGCGGTGTTGACGGCAAAGAAGCCATCCCCCTCGACGGCCAGGTCGAGGGGGTTGCCGGTCATGGTCAGCGGGCCGGGCGCGAAGCTGCGCCCCACGCCCACGTCCAGCACATAGTCCACGGTCGGCGCGGACGGATCGGGGGTGTTCAGGACGTCGGTGTTGATCACCAGCGTCTCGACCTTGAATCCGGCCGTATCCACGTTCGCCAGGTTGTTGGCCGAGATTTCCAGGGCCCGCTGAAGGGTCAGCTGGCGGGAAAGTCCGACATAAATGGCCGTGTCCATGAACGCTCCTCGAAGGTCAGGAAGACAGATGCAACCGCCGGGCCATCATTTTTGTGAATAATTTCAATGATAAATACGGTTAACGATGGCGTGCCGACCGAAATTGCCCCGGCAAGATTTGCCCCGGATCCGGCGATCGATTCCCAGTTCCAAACCGAACGTTAACCATGCGCGATGTTAGTCACGGGCAAGGCTCAGTCGGAGCCTGGGCAACGGGCGTCGTTTCGGCGGCCGCCCCGCCAGCGCCGGTTCAGGGACCCCTTGGATGTCGAAGAAGAAAGAGCCCCCGCCCGAAGACGCCGAAAAGCCCGAAGGCGAAGAGGGCGAGGAAGGCGCAAAGAAGAAGCCGCCACTCATGATCCTGATCGCCGCGGGCGTGGGTGCCCTGGTCGTGCTCGGCGGTGGCGGGACGGCCGCCTTCTTCATGCTGAGCCCCAAGCCGGACGCCCATGCGAAGAACGAAAAGCCCAAGGAAGCCGAGAAGCCCAAGAAGGAAGAGAAGAAGGGCGGCAAGGAGGGCAAGGACAAGGGCCCCAACCCCATCAGCCAGGGGCCGGACGGCGTCGTCTACTATACCCTCCCCGACCTCGTGGCGAACATCCAGGCCGCCGATGGCCACCCGACCTACCTGAAGGTGAAGCTGGCGCTGGAACTGAAGGACGAATCCGTTGCGGAGTCGGTGGAGCCGAACCTGCCGCGGATCACCGACATGCTGCAGACCTTCATGCGGGAACTGCGGCCCGAGGATATGTCCGGCAGCCAGGGCAACTATGAACTGAGGATGGAATTCCAGCGCCGGATCAATCTCGTGATTGCACCGGCCAAGGTGAACTCCGTCCTGATCGAGGAAATGCTGATCAACTAGAAACGTCCACGAATTTTCAAGCCTCAAGGGATCTTCACAGTAAGCCGAGCGCCCTGCCCCGGCCTCGGTTCCCTCCCGGCGCAAGGGTCACACAGACTGAAGCAACAAGATCATGGCTGACGAAGCAACACCCGCCTCGACCGATGACGAATTCGCCGCTGCCATGGCCGCGGCCGTCGCCGCCGATGCGGAAGGCATCGGGTCAGAGCGGATCCTGAACCAGGACGAGATCGACAGCCTGCTGGGCTTTGATCTCGCGGACGAGGAAAGCAACGACCGCACCGGCGTCCGGGCGATCATCAATTCGGCGCTGGTGTCCTACGAGCGCCTGCCCATGCTGGAAATCGTCTTCGACCGCCTGGTGCGGTTGATGACCACCAGCCTGCGCAACTTCACCTCCGACAATGTGGAAGTGAGCCTCGACAACATCTCGTCGATCCGGTTCGGCGACTATCTGAACTCCATCCCCCTGCCCGCCATCCTGGCCGTGTTCCGGGCAGAGGAACTCGACAACTACGGCCTGCTGACCGTTGATTCCAACCTGATCTATTCCATCGTCGACGTGCTTCTGGGCGGGCGTCGCGGCACCGCGGCCATGCGCATCGAGGGTCGGCCCTACACCACCATCGAACGGGTGCTCGTCCAGCGGATGGTGGAGGTCGTGCTGGCCGATGCCAAGGCGGCCTTCGAGCCCCTGACCCCGGTCCACTTCAACCTCGACCGGCTGGAGACCAATCCGCGCTTCGCCGCCATTGCCCGCCCGGCGAACGCGGCCATCCTGGTGAAGCTCCGGATCGACATGGAAGATCGGGGCGGCCGGGTCGAACTGCTGCTGCCCTACGCGACCCTGGAACCCATCCGCAAGATGCTGCTGCAGCAGTTCATGGGGGAGAAGTTCGGTCGCGACAACATCTGGGAAAGCCACCTGGCCACTGAACTCTGGACCACCCAGATGGAGGTGCGCGCAGTGCTCGACGAGCAGCAGGTGCCGCTGCATCAGGTGCTGAACATGAAGGTCGGCGACACCCTGATGCTGAATGCGACCCCCGACTCCACCGTCGAGCTGCGGTCCGGCACCGTCAGCCTGACCAAGGGCCGCATGGGCCGGGCCAATCACCACCTCGCCGTGCGGGTCGAGGCGCCGCTGGCGCCCCCGGCCCGCCGGGCGATCACGCCCTTCAAGTAACGCCCATGAGCCTTCTGGCCCTCTCCATGGACGTCTTCCTCGCCGTGCTGCTGATCGCGGCCCTGGTCATGGGCGTGCGGCTGAACGCGCGGCTGAAGGCCCTGCGTCAGAGCCACGAGGGCTTTGCCCGGGCCATTGTCGACCTGAACGATGCCGCGGTCCGGGCCGAACGGGGCCTCGCCGGCCTCCGGGAGGCCGCCACTGAAACCCATGACAGCCTGCTGGCCCGGATCGACACGGCCCGCAGCCTGGCGGCCAAGCTGGACGGTCAGATCCAGACGGCTCGCGGCCTGATCGAAAGCCAGGCCCTGACCCGGGCTCAGACCGTGCCCCCGGCCGCGCCGGCCCCCGCGCCGGCCCGCTTCGAAGCGGCCGCGTCCGAACCGGTGGCCAATGACAGTCTGCGACGCCTGGCGCTTCGCTTCGGGCTTAGCCGTGGCGACGAGTCAGTCCAGTCTTCACCCCAGCGTGAGGCGGAACCCCGGCCGGCCCGACAGGCCCGACCGACCCGACAGCGCCTGCCGGAGGAAGACGACCTGTTCGAGCCTACAGACATCCGGCCAGCAGCCCGCAGCACCCCCGGCTTTCGTCGCATGGCGGATGCGGACGGGGAGTCGTCGCGCCAGCCGTCCTCGCGTCCTGACCGGCTGACGGCGGACGACTTTGCAGCCCAGATCCGCGCGCGCCGTCCGCCCGGCGGGACCGCCCGCTGATGCGTGCGCCCCCGCTCCTTCCGCTCACCGCCATCGCCATCGGCGGGGTCCTGTCCCTGGCCGCGCTGCGCAATATCGACGCCGTGCCGAAGGTGATGCAGGCCATGACCGCGCGGGCCGAAGGAAGCGGCGCGGCACCCGCCAAGCCTCCCGCTACCGCAGCGGCCAAGCCCGCCAGCGCGCCGGCGGCGTCGCCGCTTCCAGCCCAGACCGCAGCACCCGGCACCGCCGCGACCGCCAATCCGTCGACGGCCATTCCTGTCTGTGCCGCCTCCCCGGCGGAACTGGCCAAGCAGGCGGGGCTGTCTCCGGGCGAGCTTCAGGCTCTGCAGAACCTGTCCTCCCGCCGGGGTCAGCTGGATGATCGCGAACGGGCGCTGGATACCCAGCTGCAGCTGCTGGCGGCGGCGGACTCGAAGATCGACGGCAAACTGAAGGCGCTGACCGCCCTGAAGGCGGAAATCCAGGGGCTGCTCGGCCTCGGCGACGGCAAGGCCCAGGGCGAGATCGACCGTCTGGTGATCGTCTATTCCAAGATGAAGCCGAAGGACGCCGGGGCCATCATGGCCCAGCTGGACGACAAGGTGCGCATCCCCGTCGCCGCCAAGATGAAGGAAAAGGATCTGGCGGCGATCCTGTCCCAGATGCCCACGTCCGAAGCCAAGAAGATCACCGAGACCCTGGCCGCGCGCTTCAACAATGTGAAGCAGGTGGCGGAATCCCTGCAGAACCCGCCCCCTGAACCGCCCCCCGCGCCGGACGCCCCGGCGAAGCCTGCGGCCCGCAAGGCGCGCAAGCCCGCCAAGGCCGGCTGACCGGATTTCCTACTTTCCCTTGAACACCGCCGGACGGCCTTCCAGCAGGGCGTCGACGCCCTCCATATGGTCTTCGGTCAGGTGGGCGATGGCCTGGGATGCAGCGGACATGTCCATCAGCGTGTCATAGGTCGAGGTGACCCCGTGGCGCAGCAGGTTCTTGGCCAGGCGAAGCGCATGGGGCGGCTGCTGGGCGATCCGTTGCGCCAGCTTCAGGGCCTCGTCCATCAGGGTGTCGTGCGGGGCCACGCTGGTGACCAGCCGCCAGTCCAGCGCCGTGGCCGCATCGATCATGTCGCCGGTATAGAGCAGCTGGGCCGCCCGGTCCTGACCGATGATCCGTGGCAGCAGCCACGCCCCGCCATCACCGGGAATGAGGCCCAGCTTGAGGAAGGTCACGGCGAACCGGGCCTTGTCCGAAGCGATGCGCATGTCGCACATGCAGGCGACATCGCAGCCGAGGCCCACGGCGGCACCGTTGACGGCGGCGATGGTCGGCACCTCCAGCCCGTAGATGGAACGGACGATCCGGTGGATGTTGTTGCGGTAGTTATTGCGGATCTCGAAGCCACCGCCGCCGAACGCTCCGGCCCGGGCCTTCATGGCCTTCACGTCACCGCCGGCGGAAAAGGCCCGGCCGGCACCGGTCAGAATCACGCAACGGACCTCGGGATCCGCATTGATACCGTCGCATACGGCCTGGACCTGATCGCCATCCCCGGGCGCGCCCAGGGCATTCATGTTGTCGGGCCGGTTCAGCGTCAGCACCGCCACCGCCCCGTGTCTGTCCACTGTCATCAGGCTCATGGCCGTCTTGCTCCCGCTGGTCTGTCTGTTGAACCACGGGTAGATCGCCGGGAGCTGACTGGCAAGCGGGGGAGCGAACAAGAAAAAAGGGGCCGGTTCCCCGGCCCCTTTCCCTTACCGGCTGCTGCGGCCGGTCTGAGAGGGTGTCCTCGGCGGGGCCTCGTATTCGTCTCTGCGACGATGTGGCCCGAAGACGCCCGTAAAGGCGAACGAGAGGATGGCGGTAGGCAGTGAGGTCTGGGTGTTCTTCATGTCTGCGTCTCCTTGACCAGCAGGTTGAGCCAGAAAGAGACGCGGAGCGGCTCGCAGGGGACCTTCCCCCCTCACAGTCGGCAGCGCGTCGAAGTTGAATATGACAGCTCCGTGACAAAGCGCAAGAACAAATCCGGGTTCGGATCATATTTTTGCAGAAAACCAGAATCGATCTCGTATTATTCTGATTATTTTCAACGGTTTGTGTGATTTATAAATTCCCGCCCAATTTCCGCGCATATGGCGAAATCGGCTATCCGTAGATCCGCGCGCAGACCGCCCGGGCCCGGTTTCGGGCGGTCTGGAGTGCGACTTCAAGCTTTGCCAGGCTGTCGACGCCCCCGGCCTGTGCGAGCAGGGCCTGAAAGCCCGCAGGCTCGTCCATCGGCTGGGCACCGTCACGCAGGGCCAGCTTCAGGGTCTGGGCAACCGCCTGGTGCAGGCGCCAGCTGTCGATCAAGGCCTGGGCACTGCGTCGGGACAGGCGCCCCTCCTCCGCCGCGACGCGAAGGGCCCCGGCGGTGGACGCGGTCAGATGCCCGCCCCGGGGGGCACCGAGAATCTGCAGGGTCTGGGCGGCGAACTCCACATCCACCAGGCCGCCCGGGGCCAGTTTCAGGTCCCAGAAGCCATCCGCCGGACGTTCCCGCCGCATCAGCGCGCGCATTTCGGCGACGTCGCGTCGGGTGCGGGCCGCTTGCCGCGGCCGACGCAGGGCCGCATCGATCGCGTTGCGGCACACGGCGGCAAAGGCGGGAGAACTGGCCCACACCACCCGGGCGCGGGTCAGGGCCAGAAACTCCCAGGTGTCGGCATCCGTCTCGTAGTAGGCCTCGAACGCCGCCAGCTTCACCGCCACGGGACCCGATGTACCGGAGGGTCGCAGACGCATGTCCACCTCATAGAGCTCCCCCTCGGCCGTCGGCGCGGACAGGGCCGCCACCAGCCGCTGGGTGAAACGGGAGAACCAGGTGTCGGCGGCCCAGCCGCGGGTGTCCGAGACGGCGTCCGGCGGTGCGCTGTAGACGGTCATCAGGTCAAGGTCGGAGCCCGCCGTCATTTCCCGCGAACCCGCCTTGCCGAGGGCCAGGACACAGACCTCGCCCCCCGGCAGATCGCCGCCAACCCGGACGGTCTCCGCCACCGCGACGGGGGCGAGGGTGGTGATGCAGGCATCGGCCAGTGCGGCGAAGGCCTCCCCCGCCTCCTCCGGCCGCGCCATCCCCGACAGCACCTGGACACCGACGCGGAAGGCCTGGTCCCGGTGCACCCGGCGAGCGGCGTCGAGGGCGGCCTCGTAGCCCTCCGTCCGGGCCACGGCATCGGCCACCGCCGTCGCCACTTCGCTCGCGTCGATGGGCAGGAAGAAGTCCCCGTCCAGCAGGGCGTCGAGGGCCGCCGGTCGCCGGGCCAGGGTCCGCGCCAGCTCCGGCGAATAGGCCATCACCCCCACGATCAGGGCGAAAAGCTTCGGCTGGGCGAGGAACAGGGACTGGATCTGAACTCCCGAGGCCAGCCCCGAGAAGAACTCCGCAAAACGCATGAAGGCCGCATCCGGGGCACCGGTGATCCGGGCCGCCTCCAGCAGCTGCGGCGCAAGCCGGGTGAACAGCGCCCGTCCCCGTTCCGTTCGGGTCGCCGCGATGCGGCCGTGATGCCACGAGCGGATGGCACCGGACACGCTGGCGGGCTGCGAATAGCCCATCCGCTCCAGGGTCTTCAGGGTTTCGGGATCGTCATCGACCCCCGTGAACACCAGGTTGCCGAAGGCGGACGACAGGGGCTCGTCGTCGGCAAACAGTTCCCCGTACCGGCCGTTCACCCGCCGCAGCACCTGCGCCACCCGCGCATCGAAGGCGGCAAGGTCATCAAAGCCTGACAGGGCCGCGACCCGGAAGCGGGTCTCGTCGGCCTCCGGGAGGACGTGGGTCTGCTCATCTTCGAGCATCTGCACCCGATGCTCCCACCCCCGCAGATCCTCATAGGCCGCCGCCAGCTCGGCTGCACAGGCCTCAGCCACGTGCCCAGCCCGCTGCAAGGCGTCCAGCGCGTCCAGCGTCCGAGGTGCCCTCAGCCCGCTGTCCCGCCCGCCGAGGATCAGCTGCTGGGTCTGGACGAAGAACTCGATCTCCCGGATGCCGCCGCGGCCGAGCTTCAGGTTCGCACCGGGCGTCGAGAGCCGGTCATCCACCTTGTAGATATGGATCTGGCGCTTGATGGCATGGATGTCCGCAATGGCGGCGAAGTCCAGGCTGCGGCGCCAGATGAACGGCTGCAGGGCGGAGAGGAATTCCGCCCCGACCTCGCGGTCGCCGGCACAGACCCGGGCCTTGATCATGGCCGCCCGTTCCCAGTTCTGCCCCACGCTTTCATAATATTCGAGGGCCGCGGCCACGGGCATCGCTGCCGGTGTCGAGGCCGGGTCGGGCCGCAGCCGCAGGTCCACGCGGAAGACGTAGCCATCCTCGGTCCGCTGCTGCAGCAGGTCGGCCAGGGTCCGGGTCAGTCGCAGGGCCACCGTCGACGGCTCGACCCCCTCTGCGACGGGGAGCCCCTCCGGCGAATAGAAGACCGACACGTCGATATCGCTGGAATAGTTGAGCTCGAAGGCCCCGTGCTTGCCCAGCGCCAGGCAGAACAGGCCCGGTGCCGGACCGCGGGTGCCATCGGCTGATGGGGCCAGCCGCCCCCGGTCACGCTCGACGGTCGCGGCCACCGCCAGGGCCGTCTCCACCGCCGCGTCGGCAAACTGCGCCAGGGCGCCGGTCACGGCGTCCAGCGCCCAGACACCGCCGAGATCACACAAGGCCGTCAGCAGGTGCAGCTCTGTCTTCAGGTGGCGCAGCAAAGGCCGCGCCGCCTCCAGATCAAGGACGCCGGCATCCCGAGTCCGGACCAGAAGGTCCGTCAGACGCGTGTCCGGATCGGAAGCCAGAAGCGCGGCCAGCAGCGCCGGTGACCGCCGCATGATCCCGCCGAGGTAGGGTGAGGCCCCGGCGATCGGTGCCAGGGCAGCCAGAATCCCGGGGTCGGCAACCGCCTCCAGCACGGCCCCGTCGAGCACCCGGGCGGCAAGGGCCGGATCGGCCACGGGGCCACAGGGGCGAAGACGGTCTGCAAGGCTCATCCCCGCAGGGTAGGCGCAGCCCCTAGAGCTGGTCCAGCCCGTACGCGGCGTGCAGGGCCCGGACGGCCAGTTCGGTGTAGGCCGCGTCGATCAGGACGCTGATCTTGATCTCGGAGGTGGAGATCACCTGGATGTTGACGCCCTTCTCGGCGAGGGCCTTGAACATGGACTGGGCGACGCCGGCGTGGCTGCGCATGCCCACGCCGACCACCGATACCTTGGCCACGTCGGCATCGACCTCCACGTCCTCGAAGCCGATGTCCGCCTGGGCGGCGCGCATCAGCTCCAGGGCCCGGTCCGCATCCCGCCGACCGACGGTGAAGGCCATGTTGGCATGGTCCGCCGTGCGGGCCTTGGACTGGACGATCATGTCCACGTTCACATTGGCCTCGGCCAGGCAGGAGAAGATCTTCGACGACACGCCCGGCGTGTCCGGCAGGCCGAACAGGGTGACCTTGGCCTCGTCGCGGGAGAAGGCCACGCCGCTGACGATACGCTTTTCCATGATTTCTTCCTCGTCGCAGACGATGGTTCCGGTGTCGACCGAGGCTTCCCCCGGTTCGATGAAGCTTGAGAGTACCCGCACGGGTACGCGCTGGGACATGGCCAGCTCGACCGATCGGGTCTGCAGGACCTTGGCCCCGAGGGACGCCATCTCCAGCATCTCCTCGTAGGAAATCCGGGCGAGGCGCCGGGCCCGGCTCTCGATCCGAGGGTCGGTGGTATAGACGCCGTCCACGTCGGTATAGATGTCGCAGCGGATCGCCTGGACCGCCGCGGCGATGGCCACTGCACTCGTATCCGAACCGCCCCGGCCCAGCGTCGTGATCCGGCCCTCCGGCGTGCGCCCCTGGAAGCCGGCAATGACGGCGATCTCGCCCCGGCCCATGGCGGCCAGCAGGGCGTCCGGCGGGATGTCCTCGATCCGGGCCTTGCCATGGGCATCATCGGTGAGGATCGGGATCTGCCAGCCCAGCCAGCTGCGGGCGTTCAGGCCCATGTTGCGCAGGACCATGGCCAGCAGGCCGGCGGTCACCTGCTCGCCCGAGGCCACGACCACGTCATATTCGTCGTCGCTTTCCGGCAGGCCGGCCGCGGCCCGACCGGCGGTGTCGGTCCAGGCGACCATCTCGTTGGTCTTGCCCGCCATGGCGGACACGACCACCGCCACCTGATGGCCACGCTCCACCTCCGCGGCCACCAGCCGGGCGACCCGACGGATGCGCTCCATGTCGGCGACGCTCGTACCGCCGAACTTCATGACAAGTCGCGTCTGGACCAAAGTCAGTTCCGTTCCCTAATGACTTGCCGGGCGGCGCTGGACCGACCATTTGCAGGAATGCAGCGGCTTCTAACCACCGAAGACCGGCTTCGCAATGCGCAATGACCCACTGCGGGAGTTCAGATGGCGGACGACAACACACGGATCGACGATCGCGAGAGCCTGGCGGCCCGCGGCCCGAGCATCGATCCGGAGGACGTGGCCCGCTTTTCCCGGATCGCCGCCGAGTGGTGGGATCCGAGAGGAAAGTTCGCGCCTCTGCACCGGTTCAATCCTGTGCGACTGGGCTTCATCCGCGACCAGGTCCTGGTGCGGTTCGGTCGGGACGGCGAGACCCCGCGCCCGTTCGAGGGGCTTCGCCTGCTGGATATCGGCTGCGGCGGCGGGCTGCTGTCCGAGCCGATGACCCGGCTGGGCTTCGCCGTGACCGGTGTCGACGCCTCGGCCCGCAACATCGGGACCGCGAGCACACACGCCCGGGAGATGGGGCTGGCCATCGACTATCGCTGCTCCACCGCGGAGGCCCTGGTGGCGGCAGGGGAAGCCCCGTTCGACGTGATCCTCAACATGGAGGTGATCGAGCACGTGGCCGATCCGGCGACCTTCCTGCGGGACACGGCGTCCCTGCTGGCCCCCGGCGGGGTGATGATCGTGGCGACCCTGAACCGGACCCTGAAGGCCCTGATGACGGCGAAGATCGGGGCGGAGTACGTCCTGCGTTGGCTGCCGGCCGGGACCCATGACTGGTCGAAATTCCTCAAGCCGGAAGAGATCCGCAGCTTCCTGCACGGGGTCGACGTGGCCGTTCAGGGGCCGTTCGGCGTTGTCTACAACCCGCTGGGCGACAGCTGGAGACTGGGGCCGGACGCCGACGTCAACTACATGATGACGGTCACAAGAGCTTTCGCGCCACCGCCAGAGTGATCGCGCCGGCCGGGGCGTAGACCGCCGCGCCGCCGGCAGACAGGACCATGAGCGGCCAGGCCAGGCGGATCAGCGGCCGGACCGTGATTCCCGCCAGGATCGGCCAGACCAGGACGAGAAGGGTCTGATCGGCAAAGGGGTGGATCGTGTTCACATAGAGCACGCCACCCACGGCGATCGCCCAGCCGACCCAGCCGACCCATCGGCTGACCCGATCATAGATGCCCCGGAAATCCATCATCCCCCGCCGCCACGCCACACTCATGACCCACGCCAGATTAAGCTTTGCACCGGCAGGCTCCTAGTCCCTTCGGGTGACAGGCGTATTTGATCGAGATCGTCATTGCGGGACTTCTGATCCCCTGGCGACTAGTTCAGCTTGGGCCGCGGACGGATGGCCACCGGCAGGGGCGCGATGGGTACGCCTTCGTCGATCAGGGCGCGGACCTCGTCGCCGGTCGCCTCACCGAAGATCGGACGCTCATCGGCCAGACCGTCGTGGATGTCGCGCGCCTCGGCTGCAAACCGGTCTCCCACGTCCTCGAAATGAGCCTCCACATAGGTGCGGACGCGGTTGATCACCTCCAGCATGACGGTGTGCAGCTCGCTCGGGCCCTCGGCTGCGACCTGTTCCAGACCCTCCGCCGCGCGGGTCTCAGCCGGGGCGCGCCCGTTCACGACCGCGGGCGCCATGATCTGCTTCCGCACGGCCTTCGAGCCGCAGAACGGGCATTCGACCAACCCGCGGCTCGCCTGATCGTCATAGGCATCCGAGGATCCGAACCAGGCTTCGAAAGGGTGAGCCTGATCGCAGATCAGGGCATAGCGGATCATTCGGCCGCCTCGCTGGCCGGCTGGACCGGCAGGGCAAAGTCCCGGCCGTTGGCCAGGGCCGGGATCGCCGACCGTGCGCGTTCCACCAGCGCGAGGTCGATGTCTGCAAGCAGCACGCCCGGTTCGTCATGGTCCAGTTGACCGATCACCTCCCCCCAGGGGGCAATCGCCAGGGTGTGGCCCCACGTGCCACGGCCATCCTCGTGGAACCCGCCCTGGGCCGGGGCCAGGACGAAGGACCCGGTCTCGATCGCCCGGGCGCGGAGCAGCACCTCCCAGTGCGCTTCGCCCGTGGGCCGGGTGAAGGCGGCGGGGACCAGCATCACCTGGGCTCCGGCCGTGGCGAGGGCGCGATAGAGATGCGGAAAGCGCATGTCGTAGCAGATGGTCAGTCCCAGCCGACCGGCCGCGCTGTCGGCCAGCACCGCCCGGTCGCCGGGCGTATAGGCGTGGCTCTCCCGGGCGCTTTCTCCGGTGGGCAGATCGACGTCGAACATGTGGATCTTGTCGTAGGTCGCCCCCACGGATCCGTCGGCCCGGATCAGAACGGAGCGGTTGGCCGCCCCGCTCCCTTCCCGTCGCACGAGGGCCGACCCGATCAGGATCTCGACGCCCAGTTCCGCCGCCAGGGCGCGCAGGGCGACCACGACCTCGTCGTCCTCCAGGGATCGGAGGGCGGGCAGCAGCAGGGCCCGGTTGCGCTGGACCACGTTCGTGCATTCCGGCGTGGCGATCAGCCGGGCCCCGCCGGCGGCCGCCTCCCGCACCAGCGGCACCACATGGGCGAGGGCCGCTGCATGGGTGGCGGGCGTGCGGGTCTGGACAAGGGCGATCTTCATGGTTACGGGGCCAGGGCCGATCAGCCGTTCAGCAGCGCGTCGAGCGCCCCGTCGCGCTCCAGCGCCAGAAGCTGATCACAGCCCCCCACGTGCCGGTCACCGATGAAGATCTGCGGATAGGTGGTGCCCCCCCCGGACCGGGCGAGCATCTCGTTGCGCTTTTCCGGATTGAAGGCGGCGTCGTCCACCTCGGTGAAGGTCACGTTCTTGGACCGGAGCAGCGCAAGCGCGCGGGAGCAGTAGGGGCAGAAGGGCCGCGTGTAGATCAGGACGGCGGGCATGGCGACTCCAGAGGCAGTCCGAGGTTCGTCCTTATATAGACAGAGGAACCGCCTCGCGCACCCTTGCAACCGTCAATACGTCCACCCGGGCGGCCCCCGCGCCCTGCAAAGCCTCCGCACAGGCCTCCACCGTCGCCCCGGTGGTGAAAACGTCATCAATCAACAGGATCCGCCGACCGGCAACGGTGGCACTGCGCGCCGGATCGACGGCAAAGGCCCCGGCGACATTTGAGACCCGACCCGCCGCGCTGCGCCCGCCCTGTCCGGTGGACGCCCGGACCCGCGTCAGGCTGTCCGGCAGATAGGCCACGCCCGACCGCCGCGCGAGGGGACGGGCGATCTCTGCCGCCTGATTGTAGCGCCGTGCGAGCAGGCGCCGGGGATGCAGCGGCACGGGGACCAGCGCGTCGGCATCGGCCAGCAGTTCCGCCCCCGCCCGTCGGAGCCATCCGGCGAACAGCCCGCCGAGATCCGGGCGATCCCCATGCTTGAGTTTCAGCACCAGATCCCGGGACTCATCGTCATAGATGCAGGCCGCCCGGGCGCGGGAAAAGGCCCTGGGCCGGGCGACGCAGGTCATGCAGCGGGCCCCGAGGCCGAAGTCCACCTCGAACGGCGCGCCGCAACCGTCGCAGACCGGGGCCTCGAGAAAGGTGATGCGTGAAAATGCGGCGGGTGACAGGCCCCGGCCCTGAGCGGGGGCTCCATCATCCAGTGTCAGGGGCGGCAGGATTAGGTCGAGACTGCGTTGAATTGCGCCTATAAACTGGGCCATCGCTGAAATGCGCCCGCCTGCGTCCCGCTGAAGGTCCATGCCTGCAACGCCCCCCGCCCTGTTCGACCAGTCCCTGCTGCGCAGGAGGCTGGAGCGCGCCGCACGCCGCGACGGGTTCGCGGGCTTTCTGCGGGACCGGGCGGCGGACGATGCCTGCGACCGGCTGTTAACCATTCTGCGACACTTTCCTCTTGCCGTCGAGTTGGGATGTCGTGATCGGGCCCTGATTCGGGCGCTGTCGTCCGGACCAGCCGGCTCATCGATCCGTACACTGATCGAACTCGATCTGGTGCCGGAATTCGTGAAGGACGCCGCGCCCCTCGGGCTGACAGGTGATCCGGAGCGGCTGCCGTTCGCCGACGCCAGCATGGATCTGGTGATCTCCCTGCTGGTCCTTCAGTGGACCAATGATCTGGTCGGCACGCTGATCCAGATCCGCCGGATCCTGAAGCCGGACGGGCTGTTCCTCGGTGCTATGTTCACCGGATCCACCCTGACCGAGCTGCGCCAGGTGCTGCTGGAGGCCGAGGTCGAGGTGACGGGCGGAGCGTCCCCGCGGGTCGCGCCGTTCGCGGACGGTCCGGACCTGGCGGGCCTCGCCCAGCGGGCGGGCCTCGCCCTGCCCGTGGTGGACATCGACCGGATCACCGTCCGCTACGACCACCCCCTTCGGCTGATGGCGGATCTGCGCGCCATGGGCGAGACCAGCGTACTGCGCGACCACGCCCGCCGCCCCCTGCGCCGGGACGTCCTGGCCCGGGCCTGTCAGCTGTATGCGGAGCGATTTTCCGATCCGGACGGACGGATCCGGGCGACCTTCGAGATCTCGACCGTCACGGGCTGGGCCCCTCACCCCGACCAGCAGCAACCCCTGCGCCCCGGATCGGCCCGGTCGCGGCTGGCGGATGCCCTGGGCGTGCCGGAACAGACCCTGCGTCCGGATGGCTCAGAGACAGTCCCTTAGCCAGGCGCAAAGCGGTTCGTCCGCCGGCGGCATGGGATAGTCGAACAGGCGCGCGGGCTTGACCCAGGCCATGTCCGCGTGTTCCCGCCGGGTCACCTGCCCGTCCCAGCGCCGCAGCAGGAACAGGGGCATGAGCAGGTGGAAGTCCTCATAGGCATGGCTGGCAAACACGAAGGGGGCGAGGCAGTCCTTGCGGGCGGTGATGCCCAGTTCCTCCTGCAGCTCCCGGATCAGACAGACTTCCGGAGTTTCGCCGGGCTCGACCTTGCCGCCGGGAAACTCCCACAGGCCCGCCAGCTGTTTTCCCTCCGGACGCTGACAGATCAGCACGCGGCCGTCCGTGTCGATCAGGGCCGCCGCGGCGACGAGGAGCAGACGCGAGGGCATGGGGGTCTCCGGCGCAGGCGGGGTGGGACGGCGCAGCGACCGGCGGATCAGCTGCGGTAGTCGCCG